>JAFVQX010000104.1 GCA_017504585.1 Lentisphaeria bacterium | reverse complement strand
TCAATTCATCGTGAGTGTATTTATCATAATCTTTCACGCAAACATCGAAGCCGCGGCCCAGCGCCATGTGGCAGCTGGCATTTTCGTCGTACAACGTGCTGTAAAAGAGTATATTCATTTGATTGATGGGCGAATCGTAGTCGATCAGGGCGCACTCTCCCAAATAGGGGGCGTTTTCATCCATGGCGATCATGCGTTCGAGAGCTTCCTGGCCTTTGGCGGCTTTGACTTCCACAGCTTTGCCGTTTTCAAATCTTATGGAAAAGTTTTCGATCAGGCTTCCCTGCCAGGAGAGGGGCTTGGTTGCGACCAGCAAACCTTCGGCTTCGCCTTTTTTGGGGGTGGTAAAGATCTCTTCGGAAGGTATGTTGGGGTTGAATGAGCGGCCGGACAGGTCAGTTTCTTCGGCTCCAGCAAAAATCCCCTCGGGCATCAAACCAACCCGGAAGTCGGTACCGTTGGATGATTTGTATTCCAGTGCGGCAAAGTTGTATTTATTGAGCTTATCGGTAAGCTCATGAATCCGTTTATTGTGCTGCTGCCAATTAGTTATGGCGCCATCTTTTGCCCGGGCGGCGGTCAGGATCGCATCCCAGAGTTTATCGACTGCTTCATCATCCGGCAAGCCGGGGAAGACCCGCCGCGCCCATTTTATGCCGGGTACACCGGCAATGCACCATTGGTACTTATTTTCCATAGCGTCACGGAAGGGTTTGATCTTGGGAAATCTCGCCATTTGCGCCCGCGCCCGCTTGCCCTGATCGATGCCATCCATGCCGTCAGGATCGTCGGAGTCCAGCCAGAGGAAGGCGGGCAGCGTTTCGCTGCGCCACTTGAGTTTGGCAAGTTCCCACTCTTCGATGGTGGAAAGCTTTTCTTCGGTCTGATAGATCTGCGCCATTTTAGCTATGGGCATATCCTGCCAATCCACCTGAACCTTGCTGGCACCTTCCTGGTAACAAAGCTCCACGACCAGCCGGACAAACTCCGGTTGATCCAACCCGGCCATAATTACAACTTCCTGCCCTTTGACCGGACGAATACCCATTTTTACGATAAGTTCGGCGTACTCTACTAATTTTTTATCCATGATATCTTTCCTGTTTATGCCGTCAGAACGGTATGCTTGACGGCGCTTTTTTTACCGTTTCTTTCTGGTAATATACTTCCGGTGATACTGCTTTGTTCTGACGCGTTACGGCTTGAACAACAATAGCCTGGGGCGTTACCGGACAAGCGTATTGGCAGTTGCCGCAGCCAATGCACAATTCGGCAGTAACTTGGGGGATAGTTGCCATTTTATGGGGTCCCGGCACCATTTTTAACGCACCGGTGGGGCAATGTTCGGCACAAGCTCCGCAAGGCTCGCCATCGACATAGGCAAGGCAGTTGCCGGAAAAAAACTTTGCCATGCCTATCCGGCAGAGTTTTTTCTCTTTTAAACTCATTTTACGCAATGCACCGGTTGGGCAGTTGGCACTGCAGTTGTTGCACTCGTATTCGCATTTTCCGGGATGCGTGCCGGAAAATTTCATCACAGGCAGCATAAATCCCCGCCAGCCATATTCGGTCGTTGCCGGTTGCAGGCAGTTGCCCCGGCAGTTGGCAATGCACAAACCGCACCCGGTACAGCGGGATAAAAACTCCTCTTCGCTTCCGGCTCCCGGCGGCAATATCGCCTGTTTTTTAAGGGGCGAAGTTTTCTGCAGCATCTTGCCTGCCGCCCAACCGGCAATCCCGGCGGCGCCGGCGGCAATAAGCATATTGCGCCGTTCCGGAGCGTCGGGCAGATCGGCGTCGGCAAGGTTATTTTTCCGGCGGCTGACCAGATTTATTGCTTTTACCGGACAGACGGCGGCACACTCCATACACATAAAACAGCGGGTGAAATCGATGCTTTGTTTATCGGTAATGTTTATACAGTTGGCGTTGCATGCTTTTTCGCATTTGCGGCACTTTACACATTTATCCTGATCGATGACCAAACGTCTGCCGCTGCGGGCGGCGAGGGCGGCAAAAATAGTGCCGGACGGACAAACCGTGTTGCAGAACAAACGGCCTTTCCATATCGTCAGTGCGATCAGACCCAGCAAAGCTCCGCCGGAAATCGCCAGCGCCATGTGCCATGCAGCGCTCTCTTCGATGGCAGATTGCGGCAGATTTACCGAAGCATTGTTGAGCCACGACAAAAGCTGTTTGAATATGCCCGACGAGATCTTGCCAAAGAGTGAATAAGGCTCGATATAGCCTAACGGCAGCGCTATACCGCCAAACAGCATTGTCAGCAGCAGCACCAGAAATGCCGCCCGGAAAACGTTATGCCCTTTGCGGAAAGTCCGGACTTTTTTCCGGAATATCCTGCGGTCGAGGCGCTCTATGACTTCTTGCAGCAGTCCCAAAGGACAGCACCATGAGCAGTAGACTCTGCCGCAAAAAGCCGTTATTGCTGCAATCAATACCATTGCTCCGAATGCTCCGGCAAAGCCCAGCGCCGCCACACTCAATACCCCAGGCATAAACTGGCAGTCGGCTGCCTGATAAAGTTTTTGGTCGTGTTGAATAAATCCGCTGAAAAGCGCAGTAAAGAAAATCAGCAGCAATATTATAATGCACCAGCGCAACACCCGGAGAGTTTTCAAAGAGAATATTTTCATGAAAAAAACTTTTTACATTTCTATACGTTTGATGTTCAGTTTGGTCAAATCTTTGATGCCCAAATCCCTTGCGGCGGCTTCCTGCAAATAAAGTATGCTCTTTTCGTCAAACTCCAGAAGTCTGGCCGCGGCGGCATCGGCTGCCACCGGGTCGGTAGATAAAAGCATGAATTTACCGGTTGCCACATCCCGCAGATTGCCGCCCCGGGGTCCGTGCTGCATCATCATACGGTAAGCATCGATCACGTTCAAATCGGGCTTGCGGTAATACAAAAGATCGGGTATGGTATAACGCAAATTTTTGCGGTGCATGGTGCGCCGGTCCCAAACCATGCCCATAAGGTTTTTCATGGCTCCGGACATCTTGGCCCCGCCATGGTGCTTCAGGATTGGTACATTGATGAATGTATCACACTCCAGCACGGCAGAAAAGACTTCGGCGCTGGTCAGGGCCTGGGCTTCCTTTTTTTCCACCTTGCGATATGTACTGCGATCGGTAGCGTGCAATACTTCTGCACCGGCACCGGTGGCGGCGGCAGCAATACCGCTTACCCGGTAGCAATCCGGGCCGTTGTCGCAACTGTGGTCAAAAACGATCACTGCTTTGGCTCCGGCTTTGAATGCATCGCGCACAATGGCAGCTACCAGCTCTGGATTGGTGTTGGCGGCATATTCCGGCGGCTGGGTCCAGGCTATATTGGGTTTGATTACGACTTTGGCGCCTTTTTTGACAAATTTTTCCATACCGCCCATGGCTTTTATCCCTGCCTGCCACATGGCTTCGGCGTTGCCGCCATGCAAAGCTACCAAATCAGGAGTGCCGGCAGTTTGTACGGCGGCTTCTGCGGTTCTGCCGATTGTTGATACTGCCAGCGCCGAAAGAATACTGCTTTTCAAAAAATCACGTCTATTCATTGCTAAAATCTCCTGCTTAAATTTGCAATATTGCAAGTTTGTGATAAAGTTACTTTATAAAGAATGATTTTTCAAATGTAATAGACAATTTTTTTCAAAAAAAGGAGAATTTTTTATGGGTATCGGTGCAACTGAATGGCTTTTGATCATTGTGGTAGTGGTTTTGTTGTTCGGAGCCAAGCGCATTCCGGAACTGGCGCGCTCGCTGGGCAAAGCCAGTCATGAGTTCAAAAAAGCCAAAGAAGACCTTTCCCGGGAGTCCGAAGAATTGGTCAAAGCCGCCGAAGCTAAAGCCGCTGCCGAAGATAAAGCCCAAAGTCAGGATAAGCCTGCTGAACCACAAGCTTGATAGAGTGCTTGAGGAGGTTTGTTCTGAATGAGTTCGGAAGGGTTCCTTTCTCATATCGAAGCTTTGCGCCGGATGGTGCTGGAGATATTGGCAATATTTGTTTTTTTGCTGATCCCCGGGTGGTATTTTGCGCCTGATGTGCTGGCATTTCTGCAAGGAGCGGCTGAACGCATTGCCCGGGAAAGCGGCAACGGCGGGAGTTTTTCGCTCTCTTATTTTACTTTGATGGAGCCATTTTTAGTGGAGCTGAAAGCTGGTATGCTTTTGGCGCTTTTTGCCGGGCTG
>JAFVQX010000103.1 GCA_017504585.1 Lentisphaeria bacterium | reverse complement strand
GACTTTTGAAATCACCTCTATACAACAACAATAAAAATTATTGCAGGTAAAACGTTGTATCTCTTTTATATAAAATAAATTGGAATTGCTTTTATTACTTGTAATAAAAGCAATTCCGGTGAAAGTTTTTGGAAAATGGGGTTCCGCCGTCGCCGAGGCTATGGCGGGACAAGGTGGGGAAGAGAACCTTTTTTCAAAAAGGTTTCTTCCCCACAAAACAGTTTTGCCCCCCCCACGGCGAAAGTTTTTGGAATACCCCATTTGCGGTGGGTCAGTTCTTTTTGCGCAAGTTGCGGTGATACTGGTAAATACCGATGGCGATGGATTGCGCCAGTTTTTCCTGATATGCCGGAGAACCCAGTTGATTTTCTTCGGCGCGGTTGGAAATAAATCCGCATTCCACCAATATCGAGGGGCAGCGGGTTTCCCGCAGCACAACAAATCTTGCCCGTTTTACGCCCCGGTCAGCGGCACGGACTGTACGGATAATGGCGTTTTGCACGTTCCATGCCAGCGATAAAGAATTATTGACCGCTGTATCGCCGGGATAGCGGGTGTACTGCACTTTATTGGCGCCGCTGGAGGGCGAACCGCAAGGAGTCAGGGCAAAGGTCTCAACGCCCCGCACCGAACGGTTTGCCGCGGCGTTCATGTGGATAGAAATAAACATATCGGCTTTGATATTGTTGGCGGCTTTTGCCCGGTCGGACAACTCCAATTTGCGGTCGTTCACTCTTGTCATATAGACCCGGTAGCCCATCTTGCGCAAGTGGTTCTGCAAGCGGCGGGCTACTTGCAAGGTCAGGTTCTTTTCCAGATAACGCAACCCTGCTGCACCTTGATCTTTGCCGCCGTGACCGGGGTCGATCAAAATGGTTCGTACCCCTGCCGGCCGCAGACTCAAGGGGTTCAAAAGCACTTGCACATGGTTGAAAAAATCGGCACTGCTTATATACAGTTCGCCATTCTGCACTATGGGTATAAAGTCATAATTCAGCACAATATAATTGTAACTGCCGTAACGCTTGTTGGGGTTGAATACCAGTCTGCCCCGATTGCCCTGCATTTCATAATATTTGCCGATCTTGCGCAATTTCATACGGTAATAACGGGCAATATCGTATGCGCGATAATACTTTCTGCCGGATATATAGCGGTAATCGAATCCGCTTTGATCCCGCGCTGCCGAAGCTTCCGGCAAGGCGAAAGTTCCGGTCAGCACCCCCAGCAGAAGTGTCAGTATAAAGAATGTTTTGCTGAATGCGATCATGTGCGGGGCCCTTTGCCGGAATCTTTGGCGGCGGTAAGTTTGGCAAGGGTTATGAATTTGCTGTGATCCTCCAGCGGCGGATACATGCCGTCAAGGTCTTTGCCGATGTGAGCGGTTTCGTTCAACGCTCCGTAAACATGAGCTTTGGCGGCGCGGAGAGCGTCTTTCCAGCTGCAGCCGGCTGCCAGCATGGCGGTTATGCCGCTGGAAAGGGTACAGCCGGTACCGTGGGATGCATATTCGCTCAAATCCCCGACCCGGGGCGACGCCAGCAAATACGGGGTCTGGTCGATGATCGCTATATCGCAGATCTTGCTGCCCTTGTCGGCGCTGTGGCCGGTTTTCAAAAGCACATTGCACTTGTATTCTTGCGCAAGAAGCATTGCCGCTTTGATGTAGTCAGCTTGATTGCGGAGCTTGCTGCCGGTCAGCCACTCGGCTTCCGGAATATTGGGTGTGATCATATTTGCCAGCGGCAGCAGCTCGTTTTTCATTGCCTGCAACCCATCTTCATCCAGCAGACGGGTGCCGCTGGTGGAGATCATCACCGGATCGACCACCAGCGGAAAACGGTGTTTTTTCAGCAATCCGGCAACGGTTTTGACGATACTTGCATTGGCAAGCATCCCGGTTTTGACCGCCTTGACTGCCAGAGCCGAAATGACCGTCCGGAATTGGGCCTCGACCGTTTCCGGCGTCATTGCCGCAACGTGGGTTATTTCCCGGGGATTTTGTGCCGTGATCGCCGTAATGACCGAGCAGCCGAACACCCCGGCAGCATTGAATGTACGCAAATCAGCCTGTATACCGGCGCCGCCGCCGGAGTCGCTGCCGGCAATAGTCATGGCAACCGGATAAAAATCTTCCTGATGATCTTTCACTTTAAAAACCTTTCTTTTTATTTTACATGTAGCAATATAATACCGGATTTGCAAAAAACTAATCAGATTTCAAGCTTTTCGGCAAAATAATTTGCTTTTCCTGGCATAGTGTGAAATATTATACATATTGTGGTAAAGGATATTGATATGACAAGAGCATTGCTGTTATTTTGTTTTTTTGCAGCATTTCTGCTGCCGGTTGCCGCTGTTGCCCAGCGTGGTGACGAACTGGTGATCGATGGGAATTTTTCGGTAGTGGTTGTGGATCAGAGTATGGCGCACGCCCCGGTGGTGGCGTTTTTCCGCGATCTGGAACAGGTTGCCCGCCGCTTTGCCAATATAAGCAGTTCCGGCGGCGCCAGAAAATTGCTGCTGGTGCTGGATCCGGCAGCAAAATCCGGCAAAAGCAAGTTTATCCACTCCCGGCATTTCCGGCAATGGGTCCTGATGCTGCCGGGTGATTACCGGAGTTTGACCGACGACCCCGAAGCCGGGCGGATGATCGCTTCGGCTCTGGTGCAGACCCAACTGGGCAATCCCCCGCAGCAGCCGCTGCCGCCGGAAGCACTCTGGATAGCCGACGGCATCTGGAGCGAATTTGTAATGCGGCAGAAAAATCACCGGCACATTATGCACTTTACCTATCTGGAAGCGCTGCGCAATGCCGTGGAGCAAGGATTTGAGCTTAAACTCGATTTGGATACTTTAGCTGCTCCCCGGCGCATAAGAAAAAACTCCGCAGAATGGCTGCTTTACAGCCAGCGGGCGCAGCTGATGATCGAAACGGCAGTGGCTCTGACTCCCCGTCGGAATAATCTTTTGAAAGATTACTGTTTTCTGCTCTTTGGCGGCAAACTCTCACCCCGCGAATGTTTTATTCAGACGTTCGGTACTGCGGCACGGCGCAAACTCAACAGCAATTTTGCCCCCGGCGAAGTGCTGCCCAAAGATGAAAGTGCCGCCGGTTTGGTGGCGATCAACCGTCTGGCTCTGAAAAAACTCTATTCGCATTATGCGCCTATGAGCGTGGAAGCCTGGGAAAAACGGCTGCAGGAAGTTTGCCGCGTAAGCTACATCCACCCCAGCGGCAATGTGGAAAATAACGCCTTTCTGACCGATTTGCCTTTGCTGGTGGAAAAGTATGAAGATTGCGCTTCGCTGCCCCGGCTCAAGATTTTTTTCCTTAATGAACTTGCCGCACTGGCGCCGCTCTCTCTGCGCACCGAAGTTATGCAGTTGGCCTTGCAGTTGGGGCGTATAACCACCGTTCCGGCGGCACAAATCTCCCGGGAAATGAAAGATACGCTGAATTTGCTGCAGCAGAAGATCAATAATTATAAATATGTGGAAAATGAACTCAAACTTTATGAAGACTCCGCCAAACCCCTGCTTTACGACTTCCGGCTGGTCATGGATGATGCTCAAAATAAACCCAAACTGCCCAAACTTACCGGCGGATTTATTGACGCGGTGGAAAATGCCAACCGCCGGTAAACGGTGATCGCTTAAAGGGTATCTTCGATAACTTTCATTTTTGTCCACTTGCCGCTGCGGTAACGCCGGTAACAGCACCAGCCGAAGAGCAGGATATATGCCGAAAGCGTCCCCCACAGCCACCAGACCGAACAGCCCAGCAAACGCATTATCAGACAGGGTATGGTAAAAAATCCCCACGCCATGACTGTTGTCAGGTACATGATGTATTTGGTATCGCCCGCACCGCGCACTGCATTGCTGTAAACCAGCACCAGCCCGTCGCCGAACAAATATGCCGCCACAAATATCAGCATTATTCTTGCCAGACGCATGACTTCAACTTGCGCCGCATCGCCGGCACGGACAAATGGAGAAAGCACCACTTCGGGGAACCCCGCAAAAAGTACCATCATTATCGACATATATATAAGCATGATCGTGCGGGCGCTGCGCACCGATTTTTTGGCATGGGGTATATCGTTGGCGCCCACGCATTGCCCCACCAGAATAGATGCAGTCATGCCGATACCCATAATGGGACAGAATGAGAGGTTGTTGATTCCGAACACGATGCTGCTGGCTTCCTGTATTTGGACCCCGTAAAGGGACAGCAGCAGAACAAAGACATTGAATGCCGCCAGGTCGCTCATAAGCTGTATGCCGTTGGGCGAGCTGTATTTGAGCATCCGCTTGAACATATCCCAATCAAAGATATTCGAACAGGTATTGTAGTGTTTCCGGGCGCTTTTCAACCCGAAAAATCCGATGGCGTAAATGACCAACCCGCCCAGCGCCGCCAGCACTGTACCCAATGCCGCTCCGGCAGTACCCATTTCGGGGCAGCCAAATTTGCCGTAGATAAAAGCGTAATTCAAAGGCAGATTGAGCAGCGTTACCAGAATAGATACCTGCAGCACCATCATAGTTTTGCCCCGACCGCTCCAGAAACAGGAGAGTGCCTGCTGCAGAAGAAATACCCCCGAACCCAGTGCCAGCCAGGTAAAGTAGATATTTTCCTGCTTTTCCACTTCCGGCTCGTGGTTCAATGCTCCGAACAAATAAGGTATCCACAAGCAGCAGCTTGCCATAAATAACGCTCCCAGCAAGGCAAGGAAAATCCCCTGCCAGACGGCAGTCCCCACCCGTTTATTTTGTCTGGCGCCGCTGTATTGAGCAACAAAGGTTCCGGCGTAGCCCACCGCCCCCACAAAAAAACATTGCAGCGTAAAACTGGTAAGTCCGCTGGTCAATGCCGCCGCCGCACTGCTTGCCGAATAACGGGTGAGCATCAACCGGTCAGTAAACATATTCACCGCATGGCAGGAGCTGGATAAAATCAGCGGCAAAGCCACCCGCAAAACATTGAGTATGCTGCCATCGTTAGTCAAAAAATCACTTTTATAGAGTTTCATATCATCACACAGTAAAACAACCCGGCAAGAGAAAAACTCCTGCCGAATTGATGGTTTTTTTATTGGCTTTGGGGAAGTTGGAAAGTTACCTCATCAGTAAATGAAGAGCATTTCCCGGTATTTAGGCAGCGGCCAGCGGCTGTCAGATACCAGCAGCTCCAACGCATCCACCGTATCGCGCATATCTGCCAATGCCGGGAGAATGTCCGAACCGTCGCCATTGAGCGCATTGCTCAAACGTTCGGCAAGATCTACAAGTTTATCCAGACCGCTGCCCAGTTTTTCGGCAGTATTGCGCAAGCCACGGGTCCCGGTACGGACAACTGCTGTATCCGCGGCGTTGAGTGCCTGCAGCGTTTCATTGAATTCAGCAGTTACTGCCGGAATGATCATGCTTCGGACGATCTCCAGCGCCACCTGACCTTCAATGCAGATCTTGCGGCGGTATTCTTCGCCGAAGATCTCGTGGCGGGATTCCATTTCTTTAGCGGTGAACACTCCGTGACGGGCAAAGAGTTACACATTTTTCGGGTTGGAAAATGCCTCCAATGCTTCCAGGGTGGTTTCTGCATTGGGCAGCCCCCGCTTGGCGGCTTCTTTGCGCCAGCTGGCGGTGTAGTTATCGCCATTGAAGATCACCCGTTTGTGGGTTTTGATGATCTTCTGCAAAAGTTTCTGCAGTTTTTCGTTGAAATCTTCTTTGCCGAAAGTTTCCAGCTCGGCTGCGATCTTATCCAGCGAGTCCGCCACAATGGTATTGAGGATCATCATGGGCCCCGCACAGCACTGGCTGGAGCCGGGAGCGCGGAACTCAAACTTGTTGCCGGTAAAGGCAAAAGGACTGGTACGGTTGCGATCAGTAGCATCCAGCGGCAGCTGGGGCAGGGTATCCACGCCGATTTGCATCTTGCCGATTTTTCTGCCGGTACCGGCGGTGCCCTTTTCCAGCTTTTCGATAACTTCATTGAGCTGATCGCCCACATAGATCGAAATGATCGCCGGCGGTGCTTCGTTTGCCCCCAGCCGGTGATCGTTGCCCGCTCCGGCAACAGTGGCGCGCAGTATATCGCTGTGCAGGTCAACGGCTTGGATTATACCGCAGAGCACAGTCAGGAAAATAGCGTTTTCTTCGGGATTTTTGCCCGGTTTCAGCAACTTGAGGTCGCCGTAATTGACGCTCCAGTTGTTGTGTTTGCCCGAGCCGTTGACCCCGGCAAAGGGCTTTTCGTGCAAAAGACAGACCAGCGAATGGCGGTCGGCGACCTGCCGCAAAACTTCCATTACCAGCATGTTGTGGTCAACTGCCAGATTGACTTTTTCAAAAATCGGAGCCAGTTCAAACTGCGCCGGAGCGCCTTCGTTGTGGCGGGTCTTGGCCGGAATACCCAGCTTCCAGAGTTCCTGCTCAACTTCGGTCATAAAACTCAAGACCCGGCTTTTGATGGAGCCGAAATAGTGGTCTTCCAGCTGCTGATGTTTAGCCGGCGGCGCGCCGAAAAGCGTCCTTCCGGTCTGGAGCAAGTCGGGCCGGTGCAGATAAAAGTGCTTGTCGATAAGGAAATATTCCTGTTCGGCGCCCAGCGTTATATCAACATATTCATCTTTCAACCCGAAGCACTTCATCAACCGCTTGACCGCTTTGCTCAAAGCCTGGTTGGAGCGCAAAAGCGGGGTCTTTTTATCCAGCGTTTCGCCGGTGTAGCTGCAAAACGCGGTAGGTATGCAGAGTGTTGCACCGTTGCTGTGGCGCTTGATAAATGCCGGACTGGTGGGGTCCCATGCGGTGTAACCGCGGGCTTCAAAAGTACTGCGCAAACCGCCGGAGGGGAAACTGGAGGCATCCGGTTCGCTCATGATCAGGTTTTTGCCCGAAAAAGCCATGATCGCCTGACCTTTTTCGATTTCCAGAAACGAGTCATGCTTTTCTGCCGTGGAGCCGTTCAAAGGCAGAAACCAGTGGGTAAAGTGCGTTGCCCCCCGATCCATTGCCCAATGTTTCATGGCATGTGCCACATCGGCAGCAATGGCAGGATCGAGCGCCACGCCGTCATTGACCGTGGCAAGGAGTTTGGCAGCCACGGCTTCGGGGAGATATTTACGCATGGCTTCGGCACCGAAGACATCTTCGCCAAAATATTTCATATCCACCGGAGAAGCTTCCACCCCGGCGGGGGCGTGGAGCTTGGCTACTGAATCGATCGCATCGCTGCGAAAATCGCTCTTACTCATAGTGGCAATATCCTTTCTGAATGGAAAATTTTATATACACTTGACATATACTATACCACAATTATCGCATGCCGTCAAATCTTTATTATATAAAAAAGGGCAACATATCACCCAAAAAAACGGATTTTTAAAAAAATCCAAGCCGGAAAATAAAAAATTATTTGTAATCTCTTATATTGCACCTATATTACGAATGCAGTTGATATCAACAATCAAAACTCAAAGAAAGGTCGTTTTTTATGAAAAGATTTGCTGCTGCTTTGCTGCTGGTTCTGACCGGTTCTGTTATGGCGTTTCCGGGATTGAATGCTCACACCAACGCTCTGATCGCTGCCAAAAACCGGGGCGGTCAGCAGGATTCCATAAATAATCTGCGGCAGATTTTTGCCGGTATCAATATGTATATTGCTGCCAACGACGATATGCTGCCGGCTGATTTTTCTGCGTTGGCAAGTTATGTGGGCGGCGGCAGGATCTTTGTTGCGGCGTTTGATAAAAAGAGCAAACCGGCTTCCGGCAACGAGATCAAACCTGCTAATACATCTTTTGCCTATGTGGGAGATCTGGGCAGATTGGATGCTTTGAACAATCCGGCTGCGGTACCGCTGGCTTTTGAAAAACCGTGGCTGCTGCCGCCCAGTCAGAACAATTTGGTGGTGCTCTTTGCCGACGGCCATGTGGAGCGCATCCATCTTACGGCAAAAACCGCCCGGAACTGTAAAGGCGTAGTCAATTTTTTGAGCAAAAAGATCACCAACAAAAATCTTAAAGCCAAGCTCAATAAAAACGCCGCCGCTGAAGACGCTGCCCGCGCAAAAAAGTGATTTCTGTCAAGATCGGCTGACAAGCCTTTTTATCGGCAAAAAACAGGGCTGCTGCAAAAGACTCAAACGCTTTTGCAACAGCCCGTTTGTCAGGCAGATTTTACAGATTCAGCAATCTGATGGCGTTTTCTCTGGCGATCTTGTTAAAGACCGTCTGGCTGATCTTGCCTTCGGCAAGCAGCTTTTTCAGGAAGTTCATCAAACTGACGTGATGGGGTTCGCCCGGCGCCGAACAAATGTCGATACCGAACATGAGTTTATCCTGAAATTCGTTCAGGAAGTTTACAGCAAACTCTTCGTCACGGGTCAGCGCGTTGCAGCCCGAACCGGCGGAAAGGTCGCCATAAAGATTGTCGTATTTGCGCAGCATCTTGGGCACGGCGCCTTCGATGACTTTGCCTTTGGGGTAGCCGGCGCGTTCGTGAGGAGTGTTCAAAGTGCCGATCTCCGCCCAGAAGGTCTGGCTGTGGGCAAAAACTTTCATGCCCGGGAAGCGCTGGAGCGTTTCGGAAAGACCCGGCAGACCGGGTTCATCATAAATACCGTAGCATCTGCCGTAGCGGTGCGCCACATGAATAGTCATGGGCCATTGCATCTCTTCAATAGCGCGGAACAAATTGGTCATGAAAGGATCGAAGAAACTCATATTGCAGATCACTTCGCCCACCCCCTTGCAGCCGGCATCGCGGTACTGTTTGAAGACATCTTCAAGCTTGGTAAAGTGGTCGTTCCACATGGCTTTGGGGTGGATGTTGCAGAAAGGTATAAATCTGCCGGGGAAACGTTCTGCGGCTTCCAGAATATCTTCGTTGGCCTGGGGCAGATAGAATTCCGGCCCGATCAACGGCAGCAGTACAGCTTTTTCAACTTCGTGCTGATCATAAAACTCGATGAGCTGGTCGGGGTTGGGCCAGGGCTTGCGGCCCGGCAGCTGGAAAAATGGCTTGCGGTAAGCGTGAGCATGAATGTCGATAAACATTTTTTGCATCCTGTATGTTGATTGTGGTTTGGAGGTGATTTCAAAATTGAAGTCAGCTCTATTTATAATGCGGAAAAACATATTCCGTATTTATTCTCAGTTAAATATAGCACGCAATGCGAAAAATTCACGGTATTATGCAAAAAAAAACGCTTTTTCGCTGAATTTTTACCAATCAAATTCGCGCATCAAAGTTATCAGCTGTTTTCTGCCCCGGGATATTCTGGATTTTACGGTGCCGGTGGCGCATTTCAACTCCCGGGCGATATCTTCGTAATTCATATTTTCTATATACCGCAGCTGGATTGCCTTTTGCAGTTTTTCCGGCAGCAGGGTTATGTTGTAGCGCAGTACCTCAACATACTCATCGTAAGTAACATCTATTATATTCAGCAGATCATAAATGTTTGCCGAGCCGCTGTTGCCCAACTCCCCACTATGCAAAAATTCACAGAATTCCTGCCATTGCTCTTCCCGCTTTCTGATGCCGTAGCGGTTTTTGGCCTGATTTATCACGATCCGGCAAAGCCAGGTGATGAAACTCGATTTTCCGCGAAACTTTTTCAAAGACTTGTACGCCCGGAAAAAGGAATCCTGTACCACCTCTTCGCAATCATGGGGATCATCAAGGATGGTGCCTGCCATCCGGTATACATAGGAATAATAAGTTTTATACAATGCGGCAAAATATTCCTGCTCCGACTGCGATTTTACAGAACAATGATCCGGCAAAACAGGGTGGAGCGACTTGTTTTCCGACTTTTTCATTCACAAACCTGTATCAAAAGTTAAGCAAAATTTAAAAAGTTTAGTTTTTGCTTAATTTAATAAGTTTTTAAACAAAATCAAGTAAAATCGCACGAAAACAGGCAAAAATTTAGTAAAAAATTAATTTTTGCTGAAAAAGACGATTTCTCGCACCCCCATTTGCTGCCGGAATAAGGGCAAAAAAGAGGCGATCCGGCAAAACAGAAATTTTGCAGCATCGCCTTTGTGCGGACTGGCTCCTGCGGCGTTTTACAACGCCCATTCTGCCCGGTCGATGGTCCGGTAGGTAATACCTTCCAGCAAATGTTCCACCCGGATATTTTCGCTGCCGGCAAGGTCGGCTATGGTGCGCGCCACTTTCAGTATGCGGTCGTGGGCGCGGGGACTCAAGTGAAATTTATTGATCGCCTGACGCAGCAGCAGGGCAGAATCCGGCGTGATATTGCAAAACATATTCAGCTCCCGCGGCCCCATTTGCGCGTTGCAATATATAACATTATTGATAGCTGCAAAGCGCTGCTGCTGGATATTTCTGGCATTGATCACCCGCTGGCGGATGACTTCGCTGTTTTCGCCGGAGGGGGCACTCAAGAGTTCATCTTCAGTAAGATTAAGCACCGGCACATGCAAATCGATCCTGTCCAGCAACGGCCCGGAGATCTTCTTTTGATAACGCTTTTTTTCGTCGATCTTGCAGCGGCATCCCAACTCCACCGAACCCCGGCCGCACGGGCAGGGATTCATGGCGGCAGTCAGCATAAAACGTGCCGGAAAAGTACATGTGCCGCTGGCTCGGGATACTACGATTTCGCCGTTTTCCAACGGTTGCCGCAAAACTTCCAGCACATTGCGTTTGAATTCGGGCAATTCATCAAGAAAGAGTACGCCGTTGTGCGCCAGACTTATTTCGCCGGGACGGGGGTTTTTGCCGCCGCCGATCAAAGCTATATCGCTGACCGTATGGTGGGGCGAGCGGAAAGGCCGGTTGTTCAGCAGCGGTTCGCCGTCGGAGAGCATACCCAAAACACTGTGGATGCGGCTGGTTTCCAAAGTTTCAGCCAAAGTCATGGGCGGGAGAATTCCTGCCAAACGCTTGGCGATCATGCTTTTACCGGTTCCCGGCGGGCCGATCATCAAAGAGTTGTGTCCCCCGGCGGCGGCTATTTCCATAGCTCTCCGGGCGGCAAGCTGACCCTTGACTTCGGCAAAGTCCGGCAGCAGCAGATTTTTGCGGCTGGTCAGGTAATCGTGGAGATCCGCGTGCTTGGCTTCGCCCCGGCTGCCCCGGAAAAAATCGCAGGCATCCTGCAAATGGTTGACCGGATAAACCGCCACTTTGCCATTGGCCGCCAGTGCGCTTTCTTCGGCATTGGCAACGGGTACGAGCATAAATTCGATTTGAGGATTTTCTGCTGCCATTGCCGCAATGGGCAAAGCCCCCCGCACCGGACGGATGCTGCCATCCAGCGCCAATTCGCCCAAAACCATACAGCGGGCGATTTCGTTGCGCGGTATCTGCCCGGTGGCAGCCAGCATACCCAGCGCGATGGCAAGGTCGAATGCCGCTCCTTCTTTGCGCAGATCGCTGGGCGCAAGATTTACCACTGTGGATCCTTTTGCCGGCGGCAGCCCCGACGATAATAATGCCGAGTGTATGCGGTCGCGGCTCTCTTTGATCGCCTGATCGGCAAGCCCCACAATGGATACCATATCCAGATCGCCCCGGCCGGTGGCATTGACTTCCACTTCTACAAGGTAAGCGTCGATTCCGATGACCGAGGCCGAATAGGTTCTTGCAAGCATGTTATTTCCTTTATTTTAATTACAGCGTACGATCAAAAGTCCTTTTAAGTACCGCGCTTCGGGAAAAGCTGTGGATATAGCGTGGTCACTGCCCTGACCCAGATCGGCAACGATCCGGGCGTCACAGTGGGCATCGTTGGCGGCATCAGCTGCGATCTTGGCAAAAAGTTCCCGCGTAACCAGCCCCGAACAGGAAAAAGTAAAGAGCATACCCCCTTTATCCAGCAGATGAAACGCCTGAAGCATGGCATCTTTGTACGCCCGGCAGCCTTTTGCCATATTACGCATGGAGTCCACCAGCTTGGGCGGGTCGAGGATTATCAAATCAAACTTCCGGCGTTCGCCCCGGCATTTACGCAAAAAGGAAAAGCCGTCGGCTTCGATATTTTCATATTTTTCAGGAGCAATATCATTTAACGCAAAGTTTTTTGCCGCCATTGCCAATGCCGGAGCCGAGGTATCCACATTTATCACATGCTTTGCCCCGCCCAGAGCCGCCGCCACTCCGAAGCCGCCGGTGTAGCTGAAGAGGTTCAAAACACTTTTACCTTGAGCAAATTTCTGAACGGCAGTGCGGCTCTCCCGCTGATCGCAGTAGAAACCGCTTTTATGACCGTTGACGATATCCACATAAAGTTTGCGGCCGTCTTCGTTGATTTCCAGCAGATCTTCCGGCAATTTTCCGCAGATCAAACCGCTGCGGGGGGCGAGTTTTTCGTATTTCCTGACTGCTGCGTCGCTGCGTTCATATATTGCCGCCCAGTTTTGCAGTTTTTTCAGGCTGTTGATTATCAAATCTTTGTTGAACTCGGCTCCGGCACTGGTCAACTGCAAAACTGCATAATTATTGTAGACATCTACCGTTACTCCCGGTAGATTGTCACCCTCCGAAGAACAGAGCCGCCACGCCGTGGTGTGTCGGGGTATATTCAAAGTCTGGCGCAAGTCATAAGCCGCGGCGAGGGCATCGTCAAAAAACTTCTGATCAACAGCTTTATTGACCTCAAAACTCCACACCCGCAGCGCCAGCTGGCTGCCCGGCGAGATCGCCGCCAACGCCAGAGGTTCGCCGGAGTGGGAATAAACTTCCACTGTTTCGCCATTTTCCACCTGGCCTTCCACCCGGGCAACGGCTCCGGAGTAGACCCAGGGGTGACGTTGTTTCAGGCTTTTATCCCGGTTGGCTTTTAAAAATACCTTGTTCATTATGCCTCCGGAGTTTCCGAGCCGTTGACCGCCCCGCGTTTGTACCCGTTAAGGTCAAGGGCAATGCTTTTGACCTTAAAGCTCTGGAATTTTGCCAGCACATCCTGGCGGACTTTCCAGAATTTTTCCAACTCTTCGGGGGCAACTTCGATTTTTGCCATATCCTGATAAATGCGCACTCTTGAACCGGCAAAGCCCATGGCAAGCAGGATATTTTCTGCTGAATCAGCTTTTTGCAGAAGTTCCGGCGTAATGGCAATATTGCAAGGTATCCGCGATGCCAGACAAGCCGATGCCGGAGCTTGATTGTTGGGCAACGCAAAGTCGTGGGCAAGATCCCGGATCATAGCTTTATTGAGCTTGGCTTCCACAAAAATATGGCGGATATCCAATTCATCTGCCGCCGCTCTGCCGGGGCGGTAGTCGGCTTGATCGTCCAGATTTTCGCCATCGGCAAGCACGGTAAAGTTCCGCTTTTCAGCTTCGCGCAAAAGAGCTGTATAGAGAGCTTTTTTGCAGAAATAACAGCGTTTGACCGTGTTGGCAGCGATCTCCGGTATCGCCAGCGGATCAAAGGGCACGGCAACACATTCAAGTTTACGCGCCTGCGCCCACTCCAGAGCAAAGGCTTTTTCATTGGCAGGGGCAAAACAGGAATCTGCAAAGAGTAAAAGCACATTTTCTTTGCCCAAAACGATTTCCGCTGCCCGGGCAAGAGTTACGCTGTCAACCCCACCGGAAAAGGCAATGGCAAGGCGTTTATCGGGCAATTTTTCCAAAACATCCGCAATGCGGGCAAAATCAGCAAACATAATTATAACAAATTCTTTCTTTTCAAAACACTCAAATAATCTTCCAGCAATATTTTTGCCATGCGTTCTTTGTCGAAGCGTTCCCGGACAAGTTCCCGTCCGGCGGAACCGGCCCGGCGGGCCTTTTCCGGGTTTTGCAAAAGCTCGATAGTGCCTTGTACGACAGCTTCAATATCCCGGGCAGGAACACAAATACCGGTTACGTTGTGGTGAATAACTTCCGGAGTGCCGTCCAGCTGATAGCCGCAAGCGGGTATGCCGCACGCCAGAGCCTGCACCACCGAGCGGGGTAAGCCTTCCCGCAAAGACAAATGCCACAATATATCGCCCAAAATAAGGTATTCAGGCACTTTATCCGGCGAGATCAACCCGGCAAAATGCACCTTATCGGCAAAGCCCTTTTCCGCCGCTGCTGCTTCCAGACTCTCACGCAATACGCCATCGCCAATGATCAGCAAATGAGCATTGGGTATTGCTTGCAGCACCATGGGAAAACCCTTCAGCACATCGTCGTAGCCTTTAAGCTCAAACAACCGGGCCAAGGTAACGATGACTTTGGCATCAAAGGGTATATTGAGCTTCTGGCGTAAAGCGTCGGAGCGTTGGGCATTTAAGAAAGCCTCTATATCCATGCCGCTGTAAACCACCTGATATTTTTCCGCTGGAGCAATGCGGGCTTTTATGCACTGGTCGATCATGGCTTGAGCCACGGCATAAATGCGGTCGCTGGGGTATGCGGCAATTCGTTCGGAGAGTTTATAAATAAAGTTCTTCCACGGTTTTTCGTATTCGTGGAATGCCTGACCGTGGACAGTGTGGACTATGCACGGTACTTTGGCAGCCTTTGCCGCCAGCCGCCCGATGACCCCGGCTTTGGAGCTGTGGGTATGGACGACATCGAACTGCTCTTTTTTGAAATATTTTTTGAGTTTGCAGTAGGCTTTAAAGTCCTTGCCGGGCGAAATCTCCCGCACCATTTCATCAATGGTGACAACTTCCAGCTCCGGCACGCTTATCCGGCTCAAGAGTTCTCCCTCCGGCCCCGGCGACGGCCCGGTGACCAGCACCACCCGGTTGCCGGCACGCAGCTGCCCGATGCAGCTGAAAAGGGTATTTTCCTGCGCACCGCCAACGATCATGCGGGTAATGACATGACAAATCGAAATTTTCTTTTGCTTTTCCATAATGTCATAAGTTATACTCAAAAGTACTTTTTATCCAATCTGAAAATGCAAAAAAGTGCAATTTTGTTTGAAGATACCCTCTTTGTGTGCTAAATTATATATAATACCCGGTTGACAGGATATAGCGAGCCAACAGCAACAAGGGCGGTCAGCCCCCGTCTTCGTTAGACTACGCCGTGGCAAGCCGCGAACGCATGGGAGGGCAGTTTGCAGGATAAATTCCTGCAAACCGAGCGGAAATGTTCCGCGAAGCCGACCGGAGTTGAGCGAAGCCTTCCGGCGTTTGAGGACGATTTTTGCGTATAACGCAAAAATCGCTTAAGGGGGCGTCAGCCCCCGCCGTTAATTAAAAATCGTGAGGAATTACGCTGGATATAGCAGGACAATGAGCAAAGGGGATCCAAGGGGAGAATGCTAATCTCCCCTTGGGATATGTCCCGACGAAGCATAATTCTTTATGTTTCATCGGGACAAGTTGTGTACCAGCTGGATAAATTAAGTTTATCAACCGGTATTGATTACAAAAGTTACATAAAAGATAGTTTGAATAAGGAGTTTTATGGAAAAATATACCGTTATAACCATGCTGTCTGCCGGGATCATATTTTTTGCGGCACTGGCAGTCTTTCTTTTGCGAACCACCAAAGAACGTCTTGCCGAAGCTGAAATGCTGCTGCGGAACAAAGGCTTCGGTACCGTGCTGGCTGCCGCGGCACTGGTTTGGGTGGTACCCCAGGTGCAGGCGGTGGCTTGGGCGTGGTTGGCCAATTATGCGTGGATAATTGCGGCAGCGGCACTGCTGTTGAGTATAAAATATCTGGATAATCTCGCCAGCCGGGGCTTTGCCGGACTTTTGATAATGGGGGCATACAGCTTTCTGGATATGATTTTTGACTGCAAACTCAATATGAATATCTCCGGGGCACTCCCCGCATGGGTCTGGGGAGCCGTGGGGATTGTGATAGCCGCCAAACCCTGTTACTTCCGGGATTATCTGCGGCTGGGGGCGGAAAAGAAATTTTTCCGTTATCTGGCAGCAGCACTGGCAGCGATCACGGTGATTTTTCTTGCCGTAACGATATTGATTTATTTGAAAGTGCAGGGCTGATTTATGAGCGAGCAAAATTCCAATGTTTTCGACCCCAAAACCAAACTTGCAGCCTTGGCAAAGCGGGCAAAAGTCCATGATTTTGACCTGCTTATAGAAAAGTGTACCACGCTGTACCAAATTCTCTGCATTGCCAACGAACAGGTCAACCTCACCAGAATCGACTCCGAAGAAGGTTTCTGGATAAAGCATGTGGCAGACTCTCTGATGCTTGGTGTGGCATTCCCGGATCTGACCACCCAGCATTTGCGGGTGGGGGATATTGGCTGCGGGGCGGGATTTCCCTCGCTGGTGCTGGCAATGGCATACCCCAACTGGGAGATCTCCGCCATCGACTCGGTGGGCAAAAAGACCGCTTTTGTGGAAAGTGCCGCCGTGGGTTTGGAATTGAAAAATCTGGAAGTTATCAATGGCCGCACCCGGGAAATGGGTCACCGCCCCATCTATCAGAAGAAGTTTGACCTTTTGACTGCCCGCGCCGTGGGCGTTATTCCCACGATCTATGCCGATGCCCGGAGATTGATCGCCGACCGGGGGCGTTGGATATTCTACAAAACTCCGGAACAGGCGGCTCAAGAGCTGGAAACATTGAAAAACACTCCGCCGCCGGGAGCCCGGCTCAAGTGGCAGGCAACCAAAGTCGAAGAACTGCCCGACGGAGCCGGCAGCCGGTTGTTTGTTCACGCCCGCAGTTGAATTTTACTTTCCCGGCGGCTACCTGTGGGGAAGTGCTAAAGTGCAAAGTTTGCATAAATAACTGATTTTATAAACTGTTATATCCGGGAAAAACAAGGTATATCGGGCAGAACTTCCAGTCCGCTGCCCTGATTTATTGCTCCGGCAGCAGACCGGTTTCTCCGATCGCTGCCAAATCCTGAAGAAAAAACGCATTTAATATTTGCGCAAGCAGCAAAAATGGTCTATATTGTCACATGACAGTTTATTTTTTATAACAGGACTTTATTAGCGGTATGAAAAATTCAACTCTTGAAGCTGTGATCAGTCAGTTTCCCAACTGCCGGATCGCGGTTATCGGCGACTTGATGATCGACAGTTACGTTTGGGGCGTGGTGGAGCGTATTTCGCCCGAAGCCCCCGTTCCGGTGGTACAGGTATCCAAAACCAGCTGCTGTCTGGGCGGGGCTGCCAATGTTATGCGCAATATCGTGACTCTGGGCGGTCAGGTCGATGCCTTTGGCCTGGTGGGCAATGACAGCAGCGGCGAACTTATCCGCCAGATGCTCCGGGAATACAAGATCGATCCCGCCGGCGTGTTGACCGATTTTGCCCGCCCCAGCATCCGCAAAGAGCGGGTGATCGCCGGCAGTCAGCAGCTTTTGCGTATCGATTACGAAAATCCCAGCCCCGCCGGTGATGATTTGCGCCGGGAGCTGGTCGATAAAGTCAAAGCGCACCTGAAAAGCGGCAAAGTTCAGGCGTTGATCATCGAAGATTACGCCAAAGGTCTTTTTGCCCGGGATATGGTACAGGAGCTGATCGATTATGCCAATACTCTTAATATAATCACTGTGTTTGACCCCAATCCGCGCAACCCCATGCAGCTCTCCGGCCTTACGGTCATGAAGCCCAACCGGCTGGAAGCCTTTGCCATGGCCGGAGTCCCCCAGACTGCCCAGAAAGGCAGCGCCGAAAATGACGAAAGTTTGCGCAAGGTCGCAAATCTGCTGATGCAGCAGTGGCAAGTCAAACACTTGCTTATTTCGCTGGCGGCTCAAGGCATGGCGCTTTATAATCAGGACGGCAGCAGTATGATAATCCCCACCCGCGCCCGGGAAGTATATGATGTGTCCGGCGCCGGAGATACGGTGGTGGCAACTGCGGCGCTGGCGCTGGCGGCGGGGTGCGATGCCCGTTCAGCGGCGGAGCTGGCGAACTATGCCGCCGGAGTTGTTGTCAGACAGTTGGGTACCGCCACGGTAAGCGCCGATGAGCTGCGCGAAGCTTTGAGCGGCAAATAATTTTTGATTTGAAAGGGCTGTAAGATGAAAAAACTGACTTTGACGTTGTTTGCCTTGCTGCTGGTGGTGGGTTCCATGGATCTGCAGGGGAATACCAGCCGCCGGAGAAGATCGCAGCTGGAGGATAAAGATAAAGATTTATGCATGAGTCACTTGAGATCATTCTACGGTTCGCTCAAACTTTACAGTGCAGCCAATAACGGCGTTATGCCCCGCAAAGATAATTATGCCGGTTTGCAAATACTGCTTAAGCATGGTATCACCCGCAATGATTTTATCTGTAAGGCGTACCGGGGCAAAAAACTGCGGGAAAAAAGCACGCTTGCTGAAGAATTTTCGCCCTACATATACTTTGGCGGCGTAAATCTGGTACAGGCGATCAAAAAGTGTCCCAAACTGCTGATAATGGCAGATAAGCCCGGGTCCAGACATATAACAGTGCTGTTGGCAGACGGCACAATAGAACGGCTGGAGTTAAAAAAACGCGATGTTGACATAACAAATGTACAAAGCCTTGTGGAGTATTTGAATACTATTTACAAATATCCGGCAAGCGAGCTTAAATCCTTGCGTACAAAAGCAAAAGCCATGGATAGAGTGTTGTATTCTTCCAAGCGTTGAGCCGGTTATGCAAGATATGCTGTCGGAAGATTTTACAATTAAAAAATCAAATTAAACAAAGCATTTTATTTGCGTTATTGCGCAAAGAGCGTTATTTTTATATTGTTAAATCAACAAAAGCGCCGGGGGATCTCCGGCACGAACCTTAAGAAAGGAATAAAAAAATGAGCAAACTCGCTATCGACGGCGGCGAAAAGACCTTCAATGGTTCTTTCCCGATGTGGCCGAGCTTCAACGAGAAAGTCTATGACAAAGTCGTGGACATCCTCAAGAGCGGCAAAGTCAACTACTGGACCGGCAAAGTCGGTATGGAATTTGAAAAAGCATGGGCCAAATGGCTGGGCGTTGATCACGCGATCAGCGTTGCCAACGGTACCTGCGCACTGCACACTGCTCTCGCCAGCTTGGGCGTCGGCCCCGGCGATGAAGTGATCTGCACCTCTTACAGCTTTATTGCTTCCAGCTTCTGCGCTCTGCAGGCTGGTGCTCTGCCGGTGTTCTGCGACGTCGGTACCGACCATTTGCTGGATCCCAGCAAGATCGAAGCTGCCATTACCGAACGCACCAAGGCTATCGTGGTAGTCCATCTGTACGGTATGGTCGCCGATATGGATCCGATCATGGAAATCGCCAAGAAATACAATCTGTATGTTGTTGAAGACTGCGCCCAGTGCTTCGGCGGTGTCTACAAAGGCAAGAAAGCCGGTACCATCGGTAACGTCGGCTGCTTCAGCTTCTGCCAGAGCAAACACTTCACCACCGGTGGTGAAGGCGGTATGGTCGTGACCAACGACGAAGACCTGGCCTGGGAATGCCGCAGCTTCCGTGACCATGGTTATGACGTCAAAGCCAAGTTGAACCTGCTGGAAATGGAAGGCAAACAGCTTTACATCCACCGTCGCGTCGGTTTCAACTTCCGTATGACCGAAATCCAGAGCATGATCGGTTTGATGGAATTGGAACGCTTCGATTCCTGGAACCTGCCCAACCGTATCCGCAACGGTAAAATGCTGATCGCCCAGCTCAAGGATCACCCGCTGGTCAAATATTGCCCGGTGGATACCGAAGAACGCCAGAACTCCTTCTGGTGGGCTCCCTTCGTGCTGGATACCGACAAGCTGACCGTCAGCGTTGCCGACTTCATCAAGGCTGTTGCCGCCGAAGGCGTGCCGGTTTACAGCGTGCTGTGGCCGGAAATGTACAAGGAACAGGCCTACACCGACCGCAAGGGTTTCGGTACCGTTGGCTATCCCTTCAACGATCCCCGTTCCCGCAACATCGATTATACCAAGTTCAACTGCAAGATGGCGAACTGGATGACCGACCGCACCATCAGCTTCTTCACTCACCCGGTTTACACCGAAGAGCACACCCAGGCTATGATCGACGCCTTCAAGAAGGTCGCCGCTGCCTACATGAAGTAAGCTTGCTTGAATTTCCAGGCTTCCTTCGGGCGGCTTGAAAAAAGAGAGTACTCAAGCCGTCGGAGCGAGTTTCACTCCGACGGCTTTTTTGCCGCAGAATTTGTAAAATGTTTTTTGCGGGGTTATATTAATACAATTAGTTTTTGTTTACAGAATAAGACGTCAGGATTAATAGCATGCTTAAAAAAGTAACTCCTACCGGCGAAAGCGCCACGTTGACCATCGGCGAACAGCAGGTAAAGCTGCCGATCGTTATCGGGACCGAGGGCGATCGCGGTATAGATATAGCCAAGCTGCGCAAGGAAACCGGATGTGTGACCTTGGATCCGTCGTTTATGAACACTGCATCTTGCTGCAGTGAGGTTACATTTATTGACGGTGAAAAGGGTGTCTTGCGCTATCGTGGTTATCCGATCGAAGAATTGGTGCGCAAAGTCAGTTTTGTGGATACAGCGTATCTGCTGGTTCACGGATCATTGCCCACACCGGGCCAGAAACGGAAATTTTCGCAGTTGTTGACTGCCAACAGTCTGCTGCACGAAGATATGCGCCGCTTTTTTGACCATTTCCCCCGGGGGGCGCACCCCATGCACATATTGGGGACAATGATCAACGCACTTTCCACATTTTACCCCAATGTGGACTTGCTGTCGGTGTTGGAAGATATTGATTTATCTACCGCACGATTGATTTCCACCGTGCGTACCATGGCGGCATTTGCTTACAAAAAGAGCATTGGCGAACCGGTGGTATATCCCCGGCACGATCTCTCTTATTGTGCAAACTTTTTATATATGATGTTCGATTCGCCGGTCAAGCCGTACATTATCCGGCCGGAAGCGGTGGATATATTGAATTTGCTTTTGATCTTGCACGCCGACCACGAACAGAACTGCTCCACTACCGCAGTCCGCACGCTGGGCAGCGCCCAGGTGAACTTGTACGCTACGATTTCGGCGGGTATTTCGGCACTCTCCGGGCCGCTCCACGGCGGCGCCAATCAGGCGGTGATCGATATGCTCAAGCACATCCAGCGCGAGGGGTCGGTGAAAAAGTGCATCGCCAAAGCCAAAGACAAGGACGATCCGTTCCGTCTGATGGGCTTCGGGCACCGGGTCTACAAGACCTTTGACCCGCGGGCGAAAATCATCAAGGCCGAGTGCCACAAGTTCTTGAACGCCATGCATATAGACGATTCGTTGCTGGAAGTGGCTATGGAGCTTGAGGATATTACTTTGCGTGATGAATACTTTATTGAACGCAAACTTTACCCCAATGTGGACTTTTACAGCGGCATAATCTACCGGGCTTTGGGCATACCGGAAAATATGTTTACGGTGATTTTTGCTCTGGGCAGACTCCCCGGCTGGATCGCGCATTGGAAAGAGATGATCGGCAACCACACCAAGATCACCCGTCCGCGGCAGATCTACGTTGGCGAAGCTCTG
>JAFVQX010000102.1 GCA_017504585.1 Lentisphaeria bacterium | reverse complement strand
TACCATCAGCAACATACTGTAAGCAAAAACCTTGATGCTCCCAACAATAAGATCGTATGCATATTTTTGCAGACTGGAGATTGAAGTGCCCCCCAAAAAAAATGTTCCGATTTAAAGTATGGCTTACGGAGAGCTTGGCAGATAAAAAACGCTTGAGAAGTTGAAAAGTCTTAAAAATCAATTTTTACTACGAAAAAGAAATTATTATGGTCAAGAATATTACTGTTAAAGTTGCGATATTTTTACTGTAAAAAGATTTTTTTTGACAGTATGTCTGAATTTTCTATATTTTTGTCCAAATCATCAAGGTTTTTTCATTATTGTTGTGGTAAACTAAATCTATGGGAGTGATATTGTGTGCAAATAAATGCAGCAGAACCTAAAAAAAGAAAAATAAAAAAATCCACATCGAAATGGAAAAATATCAATAGGAGGTAGCTTTTTATGAAAACAACGCAACAAAGATGTTTATTTTCTTCCGGTTCCTCTGGAATAAAGCCCGTGAGCTGGAGTTTCACTTTGATCGAACTTTTAGTTGTCATTGCCATTATTGCCATTCTGGCAGCGATGCTGCTGCCAGCACTTTCGGCTGCGCGCGAGCGGGCACGGGCGGCAAACTGTCTTTCCAATCAAAAACAGGTCGGTCTTGCCCTTGCGATGTATTCCAATGATTGGAATTGCGTTATCCGTTCGTTGAATAATGGTACTGCCATTCCCTGGGCGTATCCGCTGTATTCAGGTAAATACATGGAAAATTTAAATTGTTTTTATTGCCCCAGTATGTTGCCAGGCAGTTACTATGGGAATGGTGTTTTCTGGAGCTCCGACAAAGATAATAACGGTTCAAAGTTCTGGAACATAACATACGCCATGCCTGAACGCATGGAACATGAAACATCTGATGCTGCTGAAAAAAATTTCTGGATAAACACTAATAAAGTTGAAAATCCCTCCAGTTTCCATCTGATCGTTGATGTATGCAACCCGCAAAACCCAGATCGTCAGATTTTTACATTAAGATGTAACACCGATTGGTGCGGCTATTTTTATGGGCACGGCAATGATTTGTGCACCATGGCTTTTGCTGATGGTCATGCCGCAGCACTCAACTACAATGAATCCAAAGAACTGGATAACTGGGGTGCTGATAAGGGCTACTATGTAAGTAAACAAAAACAGGATAAATGGCGCTGGCGGGCATATTTTGCCAATTCCGGAACTACCAAATTGTGCGAAGTCTGGTAAAAATATCAGCGTTGTGATAATCTATACAAAAACGAAAGGTTAATAAAATGAAAAATATTTTGTTGTATGTATTAGTGTCAGCTTTTGCTCTGACAGGTTCCTTGCAGGCTGGAGTGATCGTTCCAGCCCGGAACGGCAAGCCGCAGATGACGATCGTCATCCCTGCCAAACACAATAAAACAATTAGCATTGCAGCCCATACTCTGCAGGAATATATCGAAAAAATCTGCGGAGTGAAACTCGCCATCAACAAAGACGGCAAAAGAGTTGCAACTAAAGCGTTTTACCTCGGCGCCTGTCAAGGTGCGCCCCAGTGCAAATTACCGAAGAGCGGCGCAAACTGGGAAGGCTATGTTATAACCGAAAAGAACGGCGATGTTTACTTTAACGGTTTGAATCCCACGCCGATCGCTATGGGGGTCTATTCGTTCCTCGAAGATGATCTGAATGTACGCTGGTTTGCACCCGGCGAACTCTGGGAACTTGTGCCTAAATCCAAAACTCCCGGCACGCTTAAAGTTGATGTCAAAAGCCGCACGGTGGTGCCGCAAACTTCGCCGCGAGTCTGGGCAGGACACAATTACGGCGACGAATGGACAAGTTGGAACAGACGCAATAAGGTCGGTTCGTCGGAAGTGATTTCCAAAAGAAATTTCCAGAACATGATGCTTAATGCTCTGCCGCCCGAAAAGTACGGCAAAACTCATCCTGAATATTATCCCCTGCTGCCAGATGGCAAACGTTATATCCCTGCCAAAGGTAATCCCTACTGGCGTCCTTGCGAATCCAATCCGCAAGTGCAGAAAATCGTGGTCAACTATATCAGAAACTTTTTCAATAGAAATCCGCAAATCGACAGTTTTTCGCTGGGGATGGACGACATCACCCACATCTGCTGCTGCCCCGGCTGCCTTGCCATGGACGATGCTCCAGACTCTTATTTCAAGCAGCGGTTTTCCGACCGCCACTACAAATTCGTCAACCTCATCGCTAAAGAGGTGGCCAAAACCCATCCAGACAGATACATCGGCACTCTGATTTATCAGATCGCCCGCGAACTGCCCAAACAGGTACCGGTCTTGGAACCGAACGTATTCGGTTATATCACCGAAAATGTCGGGAGTTGGTGGATGCCGGGTGCGATGGAGGCGGACCAGAAGATATCCCGCGAATGGAGCAAACGCGTCAAGCATCTCTCGCGTTACGATTACTACGGTTACGGCTGTATGACGCCGCGTTACTTCCCGCACAGTATGGACAAACAGCTGAAATTTGACAAGAGTCTTGGCTTCAAGGGTATGTACATCGAAACGTGTGCGTTCCTGCCGCTGACCATGCCCATGCACTGGGCATTAAGCAAACTGCAGTGGGACGCCACGCAGAATGTGGATAAACTGCTCGATGATTTTATGAATATTTACGGGACCGCCAAGCCGCAGATGGCGCGTTTCTGGGCGCTGCTTGAAAAATCCTTCATGGAGGTGCGCTCCGATCGGGGCTGGGAACACATGTCCCTTCCCCGTCAGGCGCGGACGATTTCCGTCGAAGACCTGGACAAAGCCTTTGCGATCCTTGCCGAAGCGGAAAAGTCCGCAGGTGGCGATGCCAAGGTTCTGGCGCGTATCGAGATACACAAAGCCGCCCTCCAACTCGCCGCTTACGCGGTCCGGCCTTACGCGATCAATCTGCAGCTGCGCGATCTGAAAGTGGATTCGCAAGCAGCGGCCGACAAAGTCTTTGACCTGATTGCCAAACAGGAAGCGGTCAAAGCCAACCGAGATGAATTCATCAAAAATCTCCGCAAACGGAATGACCTTCTTGGAAAAAATATCTATGGACTTGAAATCAAATCCGGCGGTTATATACGCTTGAAGGCGTTCCCTGAGTTGGAAGGCGACAGCATCCGCGCCTTGTTCGAAGCCTTGGCCTGGTATGGAAAAAACGCAGCCGGGGAACTGGAAAAACGAGCCGCCGCCACCGGCAGCAGCATGCTCCAAGAGTATGCCGCTTATTACGCAAAGAATTTCAGCAATGGCAAACAGCCGGTCAATCTGCTGCGCAACGGCAATTTTGAGATCCGCGACAAAGCAATCGAAAAGAAACAGAAAGGCAGCCCCAAAAACTGGTGGTGCTGGACTGGCGGCGGCGGACGTCCGATCACGATCGAAATCGTTCCGGATGGTCATGGCGGCAACGCCGTGAAACTTTCCAACTGCGGCGCAAGCGGCTGTCTTATTCAGATCGTTGATGCCCAAGAAGGCGCCACATATTTTTTGAGTTGCCGTATGAAAAACAAGGGAAAAGCACGCGGTTCTCTGGAGGTCCGTTTCCGTACCAAAACCGGCGCATTCTGCAAAAACATGGACAGCGAAATGTCTATTGCGCTTCCGCAAGGGGAACACAAAGAGTGGCAGCCTGTCACCATGCTGGTATATGTTCCCAAAGGCATTGGGGCCCAAAAGATTTCGGTACAGCCGAACTTCAAGGGTCTTAAGGGCGAAAGTTACCTGATGCTCGATGATTTCAAACTGTTCAGAATAAAATAATTTTTCAATAAGAGATATATTTATTATGAAAAATCCATTTAAGGATCATCCGCAGAAAATCGGAAATCTGACCAGTTCGCCAATCATGCGCCGCTATGCTGGGAACCCTATTCTGACTGCCAAAGATCTGCCTTATGAAGGTACACTGGTATTCAATGCCGGGGTGGCAAAATTCCGCGGCAAATATTTTATTGCTCCGCGCGTGGATTTGTTTGACGAAAAATTTTCCCGCCCTGCCATAAATATTACCACCGCTTTCGGATGCAGCGATGACGGGATCCATTTTACGCTCGAAAAAGAACCGATCAAAGTACATTTTCACGGCGAGATCCTGCCGTGGGTCTGCGATGCCAGACTTACCGTGCTGGAAGATGAACTCTATTTGAGTTTCTGCTTTGAAAATCAACATTCTGAACGCCCCGGTATTGCCCGCTGGCGCGGCACCGGCACCGATTTTGATGCCGTCTGCATCGACTTGCCCCAGCAGCGCAATATGATCCTGTGGCCCGAAAAAGTCAACGGTTATTATATGCGTCTGGAACGCCCGATGGTCATGTATAACGATCCCTTCCATATCTGGTACACCAAATCGCCGGATCTCAAATTCTGGGGCGACGGCGATCTGCTGCTCGGCGTGGAAGATGTGCCGTTTGCCAATTTGAAACTCGGCGGCGGCGCCCCCCCGATCAAAACTGACCGCGGCTGGCTGCTGATTTTCCACGCGGTGGATTCCGACCCTGACCGCATGGAAGATACCATGGGCGTGAAGGATTGGTGCCGCCGTTACACCTGCGGTGCGGCATTGTTTGATCTGGAAGATCCCACCAAACTCATTGCCATAACCAAACAGCCCCTGCTGGTGGCGGAAACAGATTACGAACTTGATCCGGCACAATCGTTTGTATCCAATACCATTTTCCCCTGCGGAGCGGTGATCATGGAAGACGGCAAAACATTGCGTATCTACTACGGTTCGGGCGATTATTCGACCAATCTTGCCGAAACTACGCTGGATGAACTCTGGAGTGTTATGACTCCCGCCAGTCGTCTGGCAGAACGCGCCACCGTGCCGTTCAGAATCGAAGAATGGAAACATTATTCCCAAATAATTTGAAGAACACTCCATTGCTCAACCACTTTGTATCAGGTACGGTAATTTTTTAATAATATAATCAAAGGAACGAGAAACAAATGAAAAAATTCTTACAGCGCAGTCTGCTGCTGACATTGGCAATGACTGGGCTGGTCCATGCCGGGGAAGTCACCCCAGCCAAAAACGGCAAGCCGCAGATGACGATCGTCATTCCTGCCAAACACAATAAAAAAATTAGTGACGCAGCCGTTGCACTGCAAGAATATATCGAAAAAATCTGCGGTGTGAAACTCGCCATCAACAAAGACGGCAAAAGAGTTGCAACTAAAGCGTTTTACATCGGCGCCTGTCAAGGTGCGCCCAAGTGCAAATTGCCGAAAAGCGGTGCCAACTGGGAAGGCTATGTTATAACCGAACGCAATGGCGATGTTTACTTTAACGGTTTGAATCCCACGCCGATCGCTATGGGGGTCTATTCGTTCCTCGAAGATGATCTGGGCGTACGCTGGTTTGCCCCCGGCGAACTCTGGGAACTTGTGCCTAAATCCAAAACTCCCGGCACGCTTAAAGTTGATGTAAAAAGCCGCACGGTGGTGCCGCAGACTTCACCGCGTATCTGGTCGGGGCACGGCTGGGCGCCCGAATGGGGTGTTTGGTGCAGCCGCAACAAGGTTGGTTCATCGGAAGTTATGAGCAAAAGAGGTTTTCAGAACGTAATGTATAAGATCCTTCCGCCTGAAAAATATGGTAAAACGCATCCTGAATATTATCCGCTTATGCCCAGCGGAAAGCGTTTTATTCCTCCCCAAGGCAATCCTCACTGGAGACCCTGCGAATCCAATCCTGAAGTGCAGAAAATTATAATCGATTATATTGACAACTTCTTTAAGAAGAACCCCAAAGAGGATAGTTTTTCGCTGGGTATGGATGATATTACCAATCTTTGCTGCTGCAAAAACTGCCGCGCCATGGATGCGGAAGCTGACTCATACGAAAAGCAGGATTTTTCCAATCGCCACTACAAATTTGTCAATATTATTGCCAAAGAAATCCGCAAAAAACACCCCGATAAGTACATTGGCGTTTTGATCTATCAGATCGCCCGCGAACTGCCCAAACAGGTACCGGTGATGGAACCGAATGTTTTCGGCTATATCACCGAAAACTGCGCTTACTGGCACACCCCGGGGTTGATGCAGTACGAAAATAATCTTACCAGAGAATGGCGCAAACGCGTGCAGCACCTTTCGCGTTACGACTATATTGGCTCTGCGTCCATGGCTCCGCGCTATTATCCGCAATTTAAGGATAAACAGATAAAGTTCGATAAAAGTCTGGGTATGGAAGGCTGTTATTATGAAGTCTATGTATTTCTGCCGCTTGCCACGCCGATGCTCTGGCAAATATCCAAACTGCAGTGGGATACTTCGCTGGATTCGGATAAACTCCTCGATGAATTTATGAATATTTACGGTGCTGCCAAGCCGCAGATGGCACGCTTCTGGGATGTGCTCGGCAAATCTTACCAGACATGGCGCCCGGGCCGCGGCGAAGAAAACAGAACCATCACCAAACAGGCACGGGCAATCAGCCTTGAAGCCTTGGATGAAGCATTTGCTGTTCTTGAAAAAGCAGAAAAAGCCGCTGCTGGCGATGAAAAAGTTTTGAAACGTATTGAAATACATAAATCAGCCCTCAAACTCTGCGCCTATGTGGTCAGACCGTACGACATAAATTTGCAAGCCCGCAGCTTGAAAATCGATTCCAAAGCGGCGGCTGACAAAGCTTTTGATCTCGTAAAAAAACTTAAAAAGGTCACTCAAGGCAGAGAAGAATTTATTGAAGGACTCAAAAAACGCAACGATATGCTGGGAAAAAATATTAACGGTTTTGCAAAAAGACCCAATGGGGCAATGCAGCTGGGAGCATTTGCCGCATTGGAAAGCGATATCATTGCAGCATTGTTCAGGGCTATTGAGTGGTATGGCCAAAACGCCCCTGATGAACTCGAAAAAATCGCCGCTGCCCCCAACAACACTGCCATCAAAGATTACGCTGCCTGGTATTTGAAAAATCTGCGCCAGGGCAAAAAGATGCAAAATTTGCTCAAGAACGGAAAGTTTGAAATCCGTAATGCAGAAGTGGAAAAAAAGATGAAAGGCTGTCCGCAGTATTGGTCATGGTGGACTCGCGGTGCCCGTCCCGTACAAATGGAAATCGTTCCGGAAGGCCGTACTGGCAATGCGCTTAAACTTTCCCGAAGCGGTGCTCAAACAGGGGTTATCAATCAAAGTGCAAATGTCAACGAAGGCGAAGTTTATCTGTTGAGTGGATACCTGAAAACAACAGGTAAAGCCGGCGGTTCGCTCGGTGTTCGTTTTCTCGATAAAAAAGGCAGATATTGCAAGATACGCAAAAAGGAAGTGTCGGTCCAAACATCACCCAATATGCCTGGCGAATGGCAATTTCTTATGCTTCAGGTGCATGTACCTGAAGGTGTCGGAGCAAAGAAGATTGTGGTTAATGCATCATTCCGCGGTTTGCGGGACAACAGCACTCTGCTGATCGACGATATTGAACTTTTCAGAATTAAATAAGGTAATAAAGATGAATGGCTTATATCTGAACGAGGATTGCAACAATTTTGTTGTTTCCTTCCCCGAAAGCGACATGACCCGTGACGGGTTGGAAAAATTTATCCGCGGCTACATGCGCAAACAGGTCGGCGCAGTCGTCCTTAATCCTAATGCGCAGCGCGCCTCGTACAACAGTCAGGTCATTGATCCGATATGGAAAGATGTTGAAGTCGCAGCGGATGACGAAATCATTTTTCAGGGCAAATCGACAACCGTGAAGCCCCACATAGCAGCTTGGGTCAAGCATTGCAAAAAAATGTACGATGACAACTTGAATCCGTATGTTATCTGGCTGGAAGTTTTGCGCAAAAACGGTTTTGAAGGCTGGATATCCTGCCGCATGAATGATGTGCATCAGGCGTTTAACGAAAACAGTTTTACGCATGATAAATTCTGGCGCGAACACCCCGAATACCGCTGTTCGCCCTACGACGGCACCTGGATAGGGTACTGTCTGGACTACAAGTATCCGGCTGTTCGCGAACAACGCATGAAATTGATCGAAGAAATGCTGAACATGTACGATTGCGATGGTTTGGAACTCGATTGGACGCGCTTCCCGCGCTGTCTGCAGCCAGGCTATGTACTCGAAAATGCCCACCTTGTGACCGACCTTGTGCGCCAGATCCGCAATATGGCAAATCAAAAAGCCGGGGAACGCAAGCACCCCATCAAGATCAATGTCCGCGTGCCCTCGCGCCCCGATGACGCCCGCCGCAGCGGCTATGATGTGATCACCTGGGTGCGCGAAGGTCTGGTCGATGCCGTGACGGTAAGCAACTTCTGGCCCGCAACGGATTCAGATATGCCCATTGAAATCTGGCGGGAACTGCTGGGCAAAACTGTGGAGCTTAACGCTGGGCTGGATCTCTTTGCGAGTGCTTACCATAATGCGCCGATGATTCCAAGTACTCTGGAAATGGCGGCAGGGTTTGCTTCTGAATACCTTTACCGTGGCGCGGATCACATCTATTTATTCAACTTCATGCACGGTCTTACAGGTATGCATGATGACGAAAAATTCGATGTATTGATGGATAATTGCGGTCAAAAAGCAACCGCCTATGCTTTGCCCCGCCGCCACATTATAACATATCCCTCTAACCGCCCCGTCGGTATGGTGCCCGATTGCGCTTTGCCGCGCGATATCAAACCCAACTGGCAGCCGTTCCGCATCAATGTCGGCGGCGGCACCGCCAACCGCACGGCTTATGTGGTTACGGGCGTGGAAAAACCTTTGGAAGGCAATCAGAAGATCTGTATAAAATTCCATGGCGCAGATTGTCAGGAAGTTGAACCCTTGAATGATTTCAAATTCCCCGAACAGGTTGCCGATACGGCTTTTCACAAGATCCCGGAAGGCTTGCTGCACGATGGCGACAATGTGTTTTATGTGCACCTGACTGAAGGCGAAAACCGTGCAGTTTGGTGCGAAATTGCGGTGTTGTAAAAATCGCTGTTTCTGTGCATATTGGTTGATACTGTACAGCCTTGTAAACGGTGCAATACAGTTGATGACTTCTGAAGTACACTGACAGACAGGAACGGACTTTAACGGACAAATTTCCAGCTGTCAGCGATGTACACTATATGCGGGGTACCGCTGTAAAACAGTTTCAAATATCAAATAATGACCCTTTAATTACTACATATTGATATATTCATTAAAACGGAGGTTTTTAAGATGAAATTTTCGATGGATTCTTTCAAAGGAGCCTGGTCGGCAATGTCCACCCCGCTTACTTGTGACGGCAGAGTTGACAGCGATGCACTGGGCAAATTGGTCGATCACCAGATCAAACTTGGAATCAAAGGTCTGTTCCTTGCCGGAACCGCCGGAGAAGGACCGTTTCTGCCCGACCGCGAACGTCTGCGCCTTGCTGAATTGACCGTTCGCTATGTTGCCAACAGAATCCCCGTTGCCATGCAGATAACTGACAACTCTGCTGAACGTATGATCGAAAATCTGGAACGGTATCAGGATCGCGGCATCGATATAGCAGTGATCGCTCCTCCGTTCTTCCAGCTTGCCGCCGACCGGGGCGATTTTATTTATGACCTTTACAAACAGGTGATCGATGCCAGTCAGATCCCCGTTGGACTGTATAATCGCGGCAAATATTCCAGCGTGTACGTTCCCCCGGAAGTGCTGGGCAGACTGCTGGATGATCCCAAAGTTATATTGTGCAAAGATTCCGCCAGCCAGCCTGATTTTACTGAAGCGATCATGGCTGCCAGGGCGCGCCGCAATGGAACGCTGGCAGTGCTTACCGGTAACGAATTTGACTGTGTCACTTACCTCAAGGCAGGTTACGACGGCGTGCTGTTCGGCGGCGGTTGTTTCAACGGTGCTTATGCTGCAGAAATGTGCCGTCTTGCCTGTGCCGGTAAATATGATGAAGCACAAACTCTGCAGGAACATCTGGTCGAAGTCATGCACAAGGTCTTCGGCGGCAAAAACATCGCCTGCTGGATGGCCGGTCAGAAGGAACTCATGGTGCGTTTGAATGTGTTCAATACTGCCAAAACCTATCTGAACTACCAGTTGACCGAAGAATGTTCCAGAATGATCGACGAAGTTATCCGTGATGAAAAAGATTGGCTGTTGAAGTAAGCAAAAATAAAGCAGGCGTTTCCTGAATGATTTGACGGAAATGCCTGCTCTCTGTGGAGGTTCTTATGATACCGAGTGATCATTTTGTAAGATTTTATAACGAAATTTTCAAGTTTTTGGAAAACAAAGGCCACGAACATCTGGAAGATTATTTTCTGACCATCAGCCGTCATCAGGAAACCCACTGCCTCAAGCAGTTCAGCGAAGGTGGCCTGCAGGGCATGTACGACTACTGGATGGTGATCAAAAAAGAAGAAAATTGTGATTCCGATAAATTTATCGAAGACGGTCAATATGGCAAAGTACTCAAAAGCTTCATGAGCGGCTGCCCGAGTTTGGGCAAGGTGCAGGATAATGATGCGGAAGCGTGTCCCCTGTATTGCTATCATTGTCCGGGCTGGATACTGCCGATCATGAGCAAGGTCGGGTATTATTATGTATATGACTTGATAAGTTTGGATATGCCGCGCTGTCAGGCAACGATCTGCGAACATATCGAGGATGCCCGGGCTCAACTCAAAATGGTGTTGAAACGGCACAAAGGCGACCGCTCACTGGTCAAATGGAATTTTCCGGAAGAAGATTGAATTTTATGAAAGGATGAAGTTATGACCCCAGAAGAAATGCGTTATTGTTCCGTCGGCGAAGTGCATCTGGATTTTCACGGCAGTACCTATGTAGGATTGAAATATCTGTTCGACCACTTTGGTATGGATGCAGTGGATGAAGTGCTGGATAATACGGCAAAAAAAGTTTACAAGTCGATCTATGAACATCTGCAGCACGGCGACTCCTCGGAACTTATCTGCCATTGGCGCTATTATCTTGAACGCGAAAAGTGCGATTTTACGCTGACCGAAAATCCCGACGGCACTGCAGTTCTGGAATTGCGTGAATGTCCTGCTTTACGCCAGCTTGCCAAAGAAAAGATCGGCGACCGGCCGCTGATCTGCCATGCAACAGAAAAAATGAACCGCTGCTGGTGCGAAGGTTCGCCTTTTGAAATCGTAGTCGAACCGCTGGAAAAAGGCTGCCGTCAGACGCTGCGCCGCAAGTGAAGTAAAATAGGATACTGCACGACCATTTTGTTAAATTTTATTCCACAGACTCAAGTATTTACAGATATTTGAGTTTATCGGAAACAGAAAAAAAGCGGCAGTTGCAAAACCTCATAAAAGGTTGCAAAGCCCCTGTTTTTTTGTACAAATTTTTATTTGCTGTCGAAAAAATCAGCAATCTTGAATTTATACAACAACAATAAAAATTATTGCAGGTAAAACGTTGTATCTCTTTTATATAAAATAAATTGGAATTGCTTTTATTACTTGTAATAAAAGCAATTCCGGTGAAAGTTTTTGGGAAATGGGGTTCCGCCGACGCCCCAGGCTATGGCGGGACAAGGTGGGGAAGAGAACCTTTTTTCAAAAAGGTTTCTTCCCCACAAAACAGTTTTGCAACACCCGCCAACAGTGATACG
>JAFVQX010000101.1 GCA_017504585.1 Lentisphaeria bacterium | reverse complement strand
CCACCGTCGCATAAAGCTATGGTGGACAAGTCAGGTAGCCACCTCAAACTACCTTATCCTGTGCTGTGGTTTTGCTCTTTGCCTTTGTTTTGAATGACTTTTGAAATCACCTCTATACAACAACAATAAAAATTATTGCAGATAAAACGTTGTATCTCTTTTATATAAAATAAATTGGAATTGCTTTTATTACTCGTAATAAAAGTAATTCCGGTGAAAGTTTTTGGAAAATGGGGTGTGGGGAAGAGAACCTTTTTTCAAAAAGGTTTCTTCCCCACAAAACAGTTTTGCAACCTTCCCTTGAGTTTTTCAGCAGAGAAGCTTATTTCTTTTCAGCTTCGGCTTCTTTTTCCTTGTCGATTTCCTGCATGTGCTGCATATCGGCAACCGACATATTGTTGACTACGCGACCGTCGTCAAGGTCATTGCTTTCCTTGGCGTCCAAGTCGCGGAACAACCGGAAGAGGTCGATAGTACCGCCAATACCGAACCAGAAGGTCGATACCACACCGATAATACCCACCAGCACAAACTGCTTGACATAGAAGTAAACACCCCATGCCTTATCGCTCCAGTCAACGAACAGATTCCAGACCACCACCATCACAAAGAGGATGATGAAGGTGTAAATAAAGCTGTAACAGAACACACTCCATGCCAGAACCTTATCGCCCTTGGTGTACTGTTCGTCGATACCCAGCAGATTCTTGTTCATAAAGGTACTGAACTTGAAGGGTTTCTTTTCGACCTTGACCGCATTGGCATCGGCATAGATACCGCGGTGGAGCATCTTATCCATGTTAAAGGGCTTGCGGCAGGTCAGCAGCGATACGACCATGTAGCTGACCAAAGCAAGGATCTGACCCATGAAACCGATTTCCACCGAGTTGATGGGGAACTTGTTGGGGTTCATCTTCCACTCGACCCACGGATGCAGCGGCGAAGAGATGTTCCACAAAGCGTCACCCACAGCTTGCACCAGATCGTTTCTTTCCAGCCACGGGTAGATGTACTGCGCCCAGGTCTGCTGCGCGGTGATACCGCTCAACGCCCAGATGGCAGCCAGCAGCAGTGCGGTAAAGGCACCGGCAGTGGTACCCCGTTTCCAATACAAGCCCATGGTGATGACCACCCCGGCACCGCTCCAGATGGCCCCGGTAATGGCAAAGAACATCAAGATATAGTCGATCTGGGCAAAGAGCAAGCTGAAGAGGAAAGCAAAGATACACACCCCGGCAATGGACCAGCGCAGAGCATTGATCTGACCTTTGGGGGTGAACGCTTTCTTGCGCAGCGGCACCACAAAGTCCTGAACGATGATGGAACCCCAGCTGTGCATGTAAGTAGTGTCAGTCGAGATCATCAAAAAGATCATCAACGCACAGAAGATACCGGTTATACCATAAGGCGGCAGCATTTCGCGGATCGCCAGCGGCACCAGCATCTGACCGTAGATGGTATCGAAGGTCTGGGCGACTTTCTTGCCCGGTTCGGTCTGGCTCAAGACTTTACGGGTTTCCACCTTGAAGGGGTCGGCATTTTCAGCTTCCCAGGCAGCGTGGTCTTTGTAAGAGGCACTGAACTGGGTACGGGGCTGGATATTCTTATAAGTTTCTTTCAGCTGGGTACGGGCAGCTTTGAACTGTTCACCGGCAGCCACGTCGTCAATAGTTTTGACCGCCAGCTGATGACGGATCTGCAAGGATTCTTTGGCAAAATCTTTGTGGTTGAGGAAAGTGAACACAGCCACCGCCAGCAAAATCCAGACCATAACGCCCAAGCCGCCGCGCCAGGTACCCAGCAACGCCCCCATCTTGGCTTCGTGGGGGGATTTGGCAGCACCGTTGTAACCCATACAGCCGCCCCAGCTCATACGGTTCAAAAATACGCCCAAGATACCGCAAACCGAGTAGAAAACGTTGAAGTCACGCAAGTTGTGGCAGTCGTAAGGATTGAGGAAGCTTTCGCCGGGAGCCCGGGCCAGCAAAGCCGGCAGCATTTCGCCGCTCCAGGAGAATTTGTAGAAAATGTAGGCAACGATCACCACATACATCGGGTAAGAGAGCAACCCCTGCACACAGTCAGTAACCATAATGGTGACCTGACCGCCCAGACAGGCGATCAACAGTGCCAGACCCAAAAATCCAGCCATGCACAAGGCAAAAGTCGAGATGGACAAGCCGAAGATATTTACATAGACCGGCAAGTCCAGAAAGTAGATCATAAAACGGGCGCCCACCGCCGGGAAGATAGCGTAGTTGACGATCCCGGACAAGCTCTGGATGATCGCCGCCACCACACGCAAGCTTTTGCTGTAACGGATCTCAAAGAACTGCCCCATGGTAAGAGCTTTGGTTTCCCGGAAACGGTAGGTACAGAACCCCACCAAACCCAGAACCATGCTGATGGGCAGCAAAAGCGAGTGCCAGAAGGATACGGCAAACCCGCACTTGTAGTACATTTCCATAACCGCCACCACGCTGATAAGCCCTTGGGCGGCTTCCCCGGATGCCACAGAAATTACATAACGGCCGGCAACACGGCCGGCAGAAATAAAGTCTGCCACACCCTTTACATACTTTTGCGACTTCAGAGCAGCAAAGACCACTATCAGGATCGGGATCCCGATAAAAAGCCAGTCCACCCAGTTCATCCCATGATCTGTCATTTTGACTTTCTCCGTTCTTTTTATTTAGTTGTTTTTATGTAAAAAATAAATTGGTCTTCAATCTTGATCAGGGGGCAAAATACAAAGATACCCTGACATAAAAGCGGCTGTTTAGGCAACTATACACCCAAAAATACCATTTTGCAAGCTGTAAAACAGAGTTTTCGGCAAAATTAGTTTAAAAACTATAATAATATTGCAGCAATCCAGCGCAATTCGCCAGGCAAAACAAATATCAAACTGTTTTTTTAACAAACTGCCCCCGAAAACAGCGCACAAAAAAGGGTGCTGCAAACTTCCAATTTTGCAACACCCTTTTTTGATTTATCGTTAACTTACAGGATCATTTTTCCCATGCCGGTTTTTCCGGCAGCGAAGAATCGAAATCATCCAGCAGTTTCTGCTGATAAGCTCCGGCATATTCTTTGCTGAAGAATTTGTTCAAGCCGTTGTTCAGGAGTTCAGCCCAGGATTCCTCTTCGCGCCCGGGGATGATGGGGAAGAACAATGCATTGTTCCGGGCGGCGGCTTTGTAGTCGCCGGGGGCGTCGCCCACCATCAGAACGGCATCGGCGGCATACTTGTTTTCGGTGGAAAATTTGATATGTTCAGCCTTGGTGCCGTGTTCCTGTCCGCAGATCAAATTCACATAGCAATCCATTTCATTTTCCGCCCACTCCCGTTCCAGAGCTTCCAGCGGGGTCTGGGATACCACGATCAGATCAGCTTTCTGCGAAGCGCTTTTCAGCACTTCTTTCACCCCCGGCAGCGGCGGCACGCCGAAGACCATATCTTTGACCCGGGCGTTGACCTCTTTGCTCCAGGCCAGAGCCTGACGCAGTTCGGGGCTGTCGACTTTTTCCAGATAAGCTTCCAGAGCGGGGTTGCCCAGCTTGGATTCTTTTTCCAGCCATACTTCCAGATCCGCAGTATCCGCCGGTTTGCAGCCGCGGGCAAGGATCTCGGGGCGGTTGGCAATAAATTTCATGCTGTGATAGATCGCCCAAAAGCGGTTGCAGCCGCGCAATTTGCTGTAAAGGTTCACAAAGTCCCAGATCTCCCGGGCGTATTTGCTGGCAGACTGCATGTTATAGTGTTTGATAAAAGCCGGGCAGAAGCACTCTTTGTGCTTTACTTCCATACTGTCAAAGACGCATCCGTCGCTGTCGAAACCGATGAAAAACTCATGGTTTTTGGGCAGATTTTTCATTTCGCTCAAGTAATCGCGCATTTCAATAACTCCTTTACAATAAAATTACGGTAGATATGTTCTTTATAATATAGCAGTAAAATCCGGATTTTCAAACATCTTTCTTCCGGACCACCAACTGAAAACCGTTGCAGCCGGTGACCACCACTCCGGCTCCGGCATCCAGAAAATCCCCTTCGCTGGCGGCATCGTGCCGTTCTCCGGCGATCCGCACCACCCCCGCCGGCCGCAAAGGAGTGACCGCCACACCTTCAGCACCGATCAAATCCTGATCGGCAGTTTGTGCTTTGCAGCCCTCTTCGCTGCTTAAAACCGCATCCAGCGAAACCTTGCGGAACAGCGGCGTTTTAGGCAGCACATAAACTGCCAGCAGTATCATTATGGCGATCGCCGCCGTCAGCGAAAAAGTAACCACCCGCAGCGCCGTAGAAACATTCTCCAGCCCGAATGCCCAGAAAAAGCTTACCAGTATGCACAAAAATCCCAGCGCCCCCACCAGACCGAAGCCGGGTATCACAAAAATTTCCAGCGCCACCAGCAAAAGCCCCACAAAAAAGACCACCATCGGCCCCCAATCCGAACTGCCGCTGGCTATATGCCCCAAAAAGAAGAGCGTCAGCGCCGATATGCCCAACACCCCCGGCACCCCGAAGCCCGGAGTTTTGATTTCCACAAAAATCCCCACCAAACCGATGACCAGCAAAAGTCCGGCAATGGCGGGCGTTGCCAGAAAAAGCCCGATCTGTTCGGTGGCGGTCCTTTTGACTTCAACAAGTTCGGCATTTTCCAGCCCCAGCTGCCGGAGCAGATCGTCGCGGTTTTCGGCAATATGATCCACCACTTTGAGTTTTTGTGCCTCCCGGGCGCTCAAAGTCAGGGGCGAGCGTTTGTTATGTTCGATACCATCTTTTTCGGCCGTAAGTCTGGTGTAAGGGTCAGCCATGGCTCGGATGACATTGACCGGGCGGGAGTTTTTCTCGGCAAGAACCTGCAGCATCTTGAAAAACACGGTCAGAAACTTCTGATCCGCCAGAGATTTATCTTCTTTATTTTCCTGACTGCTGCGCAAATTCTGTATCTCCCGCAAAATTTCTTCCAGCATGGCCGGCTGCTGCGGATTTTTGGGGGCATTCTTGAGTTTTTCCGGCTGCTTATCGCTTTTTGCCGGCGCTTTACCGGCAGATTTTTCTGCAGGATCTTCCGGTTTTTCGGTAACCGGCTTGACTCCGCCGATGCCCATACTTATCGGCATGGCATCGCCGATAAGACCGTTAGGCGAGATCGCCGCCCGGTCAGCGCCCATGGCAATGATCATACCCGCAGAGATACCGTTGGGGTTCAGATAGACCACAATAGGCACCTGGGATTTTTCCATGATCGAAAGATACTTGAATGCCGTTTCCACACTTCCGCCGGGCGTATCCAATTCCAGAATAAGCGCCCGGGCCCGCGCCTGATGTGCCCGCTCCAGAGTTTTACGGAAAAACCGCATTTCGTTATCCGATATGGACTCGAATTCCGAAAACTGCGGCAGATAAAAGACCTTGTTGGAGCGATCGGATCGCTGCGGCAAGGGTCTGATCTCCCCGCCCCATGTTGGAAATATGCACAAAAGACTGACGAGCAAAAAAAGAAAACTTTTCAAAATATTCCGCATAAAACCTCCTTAAACTCCATATTCTGCAATGATAAAAATAGTCTGTTCCCGGTGTCATTGCAAATAAATATTAAAAAAATTTGCATTTTTTTGCAAAGTTGGTGTAAGAAAATTTGCAAAAAGCATATCCGGATATTATTTTAAGCTATGCGGAGCAGGGGAAAACCAATGCGTGTGTTTGTTTTGTCTGCAATTTGCCTGCGGGCATTGGAGGTTTGGCAGCAGCACCGCAAATTATAAAAGTCGCATAAGTCAAGGCATATTTGAAGTGTTCCATACCCTGACGTTGCGAAAAAACAGGAGTCATTTTATGATAAATCTGCTGCTTATGTTTGTAATGATCGCCGCGCTGGGCGGCATGGTATTTTGCGGACGTCAACACCGTAAAGACACCAAATTTCAGCTGCTGGCGCTTACACTTCTGGTGATCGTGATCGCATCCGGCGGACTTTTTATGTGCAGTTTGAGCTCCATGTCGCTGCTGGGCGACAACGAATACAACAAAATGCAGAACGCCCGGGAAAGCAAACTGCAGGAAGCCCAGGGCTATGTGCTTGCCAACTTTATCCGCAACCGTTTTTCCAAAAACAGTGAAGTATTATTGATCATGTCCGAAGGCAGCGTCCTTTCCGGCAGCGCCATGATCGACCAGCTGCGCAATGGCAATATCGGCAAATTGCGTATGGAAATGCTCCATAGCCGCCAACTGCAGAATCAATCCGGCGGCCAACTCATCAATCCGGCAATGGATCGCCATGCCGAAACCAACGCCATTGATGATGCCATTGCCCGCCACAGCGACGCCGAAATCGTAATTTTGTACGGCGTGGCCCCCTCCGGCGACTCGATCCGGCGGTTGAAAGTCTATCAGCAGCCCTTCAATAAACGGCCCAAAATCATTGTCTGCGGCCTGACCAATCTTAATGACTGGGTGGCGCGGCAGCTGCGGGATGGCTTCTTCTCTGCCTTGCTGGTCACCGACCTTACCCGGGTGGCGCGGCACAACGAAGAGCTGCCGGAAAATCTGGTCGAAGTGTTTGACAGCAGCTTTGTGCTGATAACTCCGGATAATATCAGAAACTTCCGCCGTTTCTTCCATTGATACGATGTTTGAGCCTTCCCCCGAGGCTGCGAAAGCCTTTGCCAGAGTTTGCGCAGCCGCAGCGCGTACCAGCGCGGAATACGCCTTGTTGCAAGCTGATGACCGGGTCCTGGCGGCCCTCTCCGGCGGAGCAGACAGTTTTGTGATGCTGGAAACGCTGCTTGCTCTGCAAAAGCGCGCTCCTTTTGATTTTGCAGTAGAAGCAGTAACCTTTGACCCCTCGTTTCCCGATCTGGATACTCAAAAGATCGTGGATTACTGCCGAAGCCGGAATGTGCCTCACACCCTTGTATCGCTGGATATGAGAACTTTGCTTGAAAATTCCGGCACGGAGCGTTTCCGCCGCCCCTGCGTGCGCTGTTCCCGCTTGCGGCGGGGAAAACTTTACGGTGTTGCCCGGGAGCGCCAATGCAATAAGCTGGCTTTGGGGCATCACGCCGACGATCTGCTGGAGTCCTTTGTCATATCGCTGGTGCGGGGGCAGGGGTTGACCACCATGGGGCTGAATGTAGCTGCCGACAGCGCCAACAGTTCGGAGAGCACTCTGCGGATAATCCGCCCGCTGGGGCTGACGGCAGAAAGTCTGGTCAAATGCGCCGCCGGAGCCTTTGATTTTCCTTACGCCGGCGAATGCCCCTACAAAGATGAACTGATCCGCACCGGCGACCGGGCGTGGGCAAAAAGAGAATTGCAGCGCTGGCAGGAACGGATAGATGATCTGCAAACGCTGATGCTGAAAAGTCTGGGCAAAGTGGAGGCTCAATGGCTGCTGGATAAAAGATTTCTGGATAAATCATAAATCACAGATTTATATAACAATATGAGATCATCTCAAGATAAGAAAGGCTCGTTTTATGAAAACTTTATTGATCAAAAATGCTCACATCATTTCGCCGGATACCGATCTTGCCAACGGTGCCGTATACATTCAAGACGGCGTCATCAGGCAGATCTTTGTCCCCGGCGATCCCCTGCCCGCTGCCGATGAGGTCTGCGACCTTGCCGGCAAAATGCTGGTGCCGGGTTTTATTGATGTGCATACCCACGGCCGCAGCGGCTACGAATTTACCGACGGCGATCTTGAACATTTGAAAACCATGTGCAAAGACAAACTCTCCGAAGGTGTCACCAGCTGGCTGCCCACCACTCTGACTCTGGGGACCGAAGCTCTGCAAACAGCGCTGCAAAATGCCGCAGCCTACACCGCCAGCGGTGCCGCAGGCGCCAAGATCCCCGGGGTGCATCTGGAAGGGCCGTATATCAACGAAAGTTGTCTGGGCGCCCAGAATCCGGCATTTGTCCGCAAGCCGGATATTGAAGAAGTCAAAATGCTGGATGCCATATATAAGGTATTAAAAGTATCCTACGCTGTGGAAGTGGAAAAAGGCAGCATCTTTGCTTCCGAACTCCTTGCCGCCGGGATCACGCCTTCCTGCGTGCACAGCAAAGCTTCTTACAAGGAGTTTCTGGCAGCTTACGACCACGGCTTGCGCAATCTTTCGCACTTCTGCAATCAGATGACTGCGCTGCACCACCGGGATATCGGTCTGGTGGGTGCCGGTCTGATGCACCGCGAAGTATTTATCGAAATGATCTGCGACAAGATCCATCTGGCAAGCGATATGATCAAGCTGATCTTCCGGCTCAAAGATATCGATCACATCCTTTTGATCACCGATGCCTGTCAGGCGGCCGGTATGCCCGATGGCGAATACGAGATCGGCGGTCTGCCGCTGATCCTCAAAGATGGCGCGGCACGTCTTGCCAGCAACGGCGCCCTCGCCGGCAGCGTACTGGTGATGAACAAGGCGCTGAAAAACGTTTACGAAATCACCAAACTACCGCTGTCGCAGCTGATCAAGACCACCAGCTGGAATCAGGCATGCAGTCTGGGTTTGAGCAAACTGGGCAGGATCGAACCCGGTTACATCGCCGACCTGACCGCGTTGGACGATGAGTTTGAAGTAGCTCAAGTATGGACCGACGGCAAGCAAGTGTTCTGAAAAAACCGGCAGAATAGATCGAAAAAAGTGTTGAGCAGCAGCTTTTACAGGTAAAAACCAACAAAAAAATGTTTTTTTTCAAAAAAAAATGATTTTTACACAAAAAAAAGTTTGTCAAACACTTTTTTTCGATTATATTGTAAACAGGTGAAGAAAGCGGACTCCTGCGGGAGTTCAAGAAGTTGTAACTAAAAACTATCACAAGAGAGGAGTTGTTTTATGCAACACAAGTTCTATGATGTCAAGACCAAGAGCCACGTCACCGCTGATGTTACCGAAAAAGTTTCCTACGGTGCCAAAGGTAACGAACGCTATGCTTTCCGTGCCAAGACCGCTGATGGTCGCAATCTGACGGCTTTTGTGAGCAAGGCCACCTGGGAAAAAGCCAACATCTGATTTTCTCGATTTCTGCACCTCGGCCTATCTCTTTTGATTCATATTGTGGGGGGTAAGGGTCGACGGCAAAATCGGCATTGCAGCGCATAAAGCGCCGGTGCCGATTTTTTTTGCTTTAAACGCCGGGGGGCTTCAAAAGTCCACGGTTATCGGGGGCAGAGCGATTTTAAAAATACCTTTATCGGGCTTGTATTTTGAAAATATCATTGTAAATTATCCGGTAAAAGATATTTTTGGATAAGCCGGAGAGTATTTATTATGGATCAAATCATCTCTTCTCAAGCCATGCGCCAATGGGAAGAAGCCAACTTTGCCGCCGGTTTGGCTGATCCTTTGGACCTTATGGACATTGCCGGAAGCGGCTGCGCCCAGGAGTTTTGGCAATACAGCAAACGCTTTCCCGATTTCCGGCGGCTGGTGATCTTTGCCGGCCACGGCAACAACGGCGGCGACGGCGTGGTGATCGCCGACACATTATCGAAAATCCTGCCGCAGAAAATCCTTCTGGCATTGGCTTTGCCCGCCGAAAAATTTTCGCCGTCATCCCGACACTTTTTCAAGCGTCTGCCCGGCAGCGTGGAAGTTGTACCGGCAGCAGATGTCGTTCTGCGGTCTGGCGATTTGATAATCGATGCCCTGCTGGGAACCGGCTGCCGCGCGCCGCTGCGCGAACCATACAAAAGCCTGATCGGTCAAATCAACCGGAGCCGTTTGAAAGTTTTTTCCATAGATCTCCCCAGCGGGCTGGGCACAGATGTATCGGTCAAAGCCGATATGACCGCAGTGATCGGCGGCTTCAAGGATCTGCTTTTTACTGCCGACGGCGTGGAAAATTCCGGAGCGCTGCGTCTGGTGGAGCTGCCGCTTGAGCTGGCGCCGTCAGATCCCGGCAAACTTTTTGCCACTCATGCCCAATGGTATATCCGAACCACCCCGCCGCAAGATCGCAATATACATAAATACCAGCGGGGCAGCGTGCTGGTCATCGGCGGCAGCCGGGAGTATCTGCAAGCGCCCTTTCTTACGGCACGGAGCGCGCTGCGCAACGGAGCGGGGCTGGTGCGCCTGGCAGTACCTTTTGCCGTACCGCCCGCCAACGGCACGCTGGGGGTGATAAATCAAACGATCGCCGCCGAAAAAGGCTGTTTTACCGGAAAATCCATGACGCATATCCAACCCTTTATGGCCAAAACCAGCTGTATCGCCGCCGGGCCGGGCATGGGCAGAGAGTGCGCCACCACCGAATTTGTTGCCCAACTGCTGGAAATACCCACACCGCTGATACTCGATGCCGATGCATTGTACCACACAGCACAATTGCTGGAAAAATTACAGCGCCGTCCAGCGCCCACCATCCTGACTCCTCACTGGGGCGAGGCACAAAAACTGGCAGCCGGAGCCAACAGTGTTTTGCCGGAAGATCCGGTACAAGCGGCAATAATGCTGGCCAAACTCTGCAATGCCGCAGTATTGCTCAAAGGCGCCCGCAGTGTCATAGCAGACCCCACCGGCAAAGTATATTTGAATACATCAGGTACACCGGCACTTGCCACCGCCGGCAGCGGCGATGTACTGACCGGATTGATCGCCGGAGAAGTTGCCCAGGCCGGCGGCATAACGACTCTTGCCCAGGGAGCTTTATCCGCAGCCCGGGGAGCATTTCTGCACGGCATGGCGGGGGAATTGGCACAATTGCAATTCGGCAGCCGCGGCGTCCTCGCTGACGATTTGACAGAATACGCCGCCCGAAGCGCAGCATATCTTGAAAATAAGCTGTATAAACAGTAATATGCCAGACAATCCTGCTTTTAACGCCGGTTGATGACTGCCGGTCAAGATATACTGCCCCTTTTTATTGCTCTTGTCACACTCCACTTGAATGTAGCTCAACAGCATTGGCAATCTCTGGATCTCATCAATAATGATCGGTGCCGGATGCCGGTGCAGAAATTCTCTGGCATCCTTTTCTGCCAAAATGCGAACTTCCGGATCTTCCAGATTAACATAATCATAATCCGGAAACTGCATCTTTGCCAAGGTGGTTTTACCGGCTTGCCGGGGCCCGGTAATGGTAACTACCTTATATTCCTGTGCCAACTGCGCCAGTTCTGCTTGAATTTTTCGCTGTATCATCTTGCGTCCTCCGTAGGGTTTCAGGAGTGATACAGCACGATTTATGAAAATCTCAAGTAGAAGTTGTGATTTTCATAAAATTGAATAATATCATCTTATTTGTCACAGTAAACGCACGCTGCCCGGAAAATAAGCGTGCGCTTACTTTTACGCTCCATACGGTGAAAAAATTTGGTGAAAAAATTTGCTTTTTTACTGAAAGAAAATTTGCGCAAATCAAAAAAAAGAGTATATTTTCCTGTATGGTCGGGAATGTGCCGACGGTATGGCAAAAGCTGTGCTGCAAGCAACTTTTGAAATTGCCTCTGTCAAGGAGAAAAATATTGTGAACAACCGGGTTGAGTATTTGAGTGATAAACTTGTGAATTTGCGCGGTAAGCTGAAAAGTGTGGAAGAAGTCGTGCCCAAAGATTCGATCGCCAATGGCGTATCGGTCGCCTCTCTTGCAGTCAACAGCACCTCCAGCCGTCAGCAGCAATCCCAGGATCGCCGCCGCGAACAGACCGAACAACTCTATGCCGACTACGAACAGCGGCTGGCACGACGGCAAAAACAGCTGGCAGTCAAAGCTGAAGAGCTTGCCGGAAAACTTGCCCGGATCAATGAACTTGCCCAGCAGCTCAAAAACCGCAAAAGCGACTTGGCAGAATTGCAGATGAATGAAGGTGAAGTGCTTTCGCCCAGCGAACTTGGCGAGCGTTTCCGCACCATCGACCGGCAGCGGCTGGAATTTTTTGAAGATGATGGCGAGATCGAAATGCTGATCGCCGGCAATAGCGCCCCCGCTGCCGGCGAAAACAATAACGGCCGGGATGCCGAAAGTTTTAAGTATATGCTCAAAAAAGGCTGGGCACTGGCGTTATCGCTGGGGATGGTGGTCGGTATTTTTGCCATAATCGCCGCGTTGATCATCTTTTGGGGCTGGAGGTAACACTTTATGCCCATAAGACTGGTGCCGCGTCCGCCGGGGCAGAAAAAACTTGCCCGCTACCGGCATACCCAAAGCTGTATAAGAGTTGCCGGGTTCGCGCCGGGCAAGGAGCGGGAAGAACAACTGGTGCGCTGCCGGGTAATGGCAGTGATTTTTTTATTGATAACAATTGGCGGTTTAATTGCCGTCTTCAACTGAAAAACGGGTAATTCAATGGATAACAAAGCTTTACAGAAAATCGGCTACGGGCTGTACGTTCTGACCACCCGCTGCGGCAACAAAGATAATGGCTGTATAGTCAATACCTTTGCCCAAATCGCCAGCGAGCCGTTGCTTTTCGGCGTATCGGTCAGCAAAAACAATTTCAGCTGCGAACTGTTAAAAAACTCCATGCAGTTCAATATCACGGTGCTGGATGAATCGGTGCGGTTCGAAATGTTCAAGCGTTTCGGCTTCCAATCCGGAAAAACCGTGGATAAATTCTCCGGCATGGAACTGCCCCGCAGCAGCAACGGTCTTTATTACATAAAAGAGAATGCCAATGCAGTTTTTTCCTGCCGGGTACAGAGCGCGACCGACTTGGGCAGTCACTCGTTCTTTATTGCCGCAGTAGAAGATATGCAAGTATTGAATGACGATGCCGAAACGGTTACTTATTCATACTATCAGCGCAACATCAAGCCCCGGCCGCCAGCTCCGGCAGCAGCAAAAACCATTTGGCGCTGCTCGGTGTGCGGTTACGAGTATGAGGGCGATGAGCTGCCTGCTGACTACACCTGCCCGCTGTGCAAGCGACCGGCAGAAAAGTTTGAAAAAGTGGTTGTGGATACCGCACCCAAGACCATCTGGCGCTGTTCGGTGTGCGACTACGAGTACGAGGGCGATGAACTGCCCGCTGATTATATTTGTCCGTTGTGCAAACACGGCGCGGCGGATTTTGTAAAAATAGAACCCCAAATTCAGGAGGAAAAAATTATGGAATTCAAAGGAAGCAAAACCGAAGCCAATCTGATGTACGCCTTTGCCGGCGAATCCCAGGCCCGCAACAAGTACAGCTACTACGCCAGCAAAGCCAAGAAAGAAGGCTACGAACAGATCGCAGCTTTGTTCGAAGCTACTGCCAACAACGAAAAAGAACACGCCAAACTCTGGTTCAAAGCCTTCCACGGTATCGGCACAACTTACGAAAATCTGTTGGATGCCGCCGCCGGTGAACACGAAGAGTGGACCGAAATGTACAAAAACTTTGCCGAAGTGGCAAAAGAAGAAGGTTTTGACGAACTCGCCGCCCAGTTTGCCGCAGTTGCCCTGATCGAAAAACGTCACGAAGAACGTTATCGCGCACTTGCCGCCAACGTGGAAAAAGGCGAAGTCTGGACCAAGGTCGGCGAAAACCGCTGGGAATGCCGCAACTGCGGACACATCCACACCGGCGAAAGCGCCCCCGAACTCTGCCCGGTCTGCAAACACCCCAGAGCCTACTTCGAAATCGAAGCCAAAAACTATTGATACGGCATCTTTTTTGAGATCTGTTATCAGGGCTGCTGCAAACCCTTCAAAAGGTTGCAGCGGCCCTGTTTTTTTGCATAAATTTTTATTTGCTGTCGAAAAAATCAGCAATCTTGAATTTATACAGCAATAATAAAAATTATTGCGGATAAAACGTTGTATCTCTTTTATATAAAATAAATTGGAATTGCTTTTATTACTTGTAATAAAAGCAATTCCGGTGAAAGTTTTTGGAAAATGGGGCGTGGGGAAGAGAACCTTTTTTCAAAAAGGTTTCTTCCCCACAAAACAGTTTTGCAACACCCCCT
>JAFVQX010000100.1 GCA_017504585.1 Lentisphaeria bacterium | reverse complement strand
TCCTTTTTCCCCTCCTCAAACTCCACCCCTTTTTTCCAAACCTTTTCCCGGCATTTATCTATTTGCGTTGCAAAATAGATAAATGCCATTCAAGTTTTAAAAAAGTTCCAATACAAAAGTTGATCATATAACTTTTTATTGACCTACCCTTATTGGGAACAGAGCCTTTTCCGGAAAAGGATTTTTGCTGTTAAATCATAAACATTACCATTGATAAGCTCTGATTTTTCAGATATTATATTCAATACGCCATTTTGCAATCAAAAATATTTTTTTTGCCATTGCTTTACCCGGTTGATTGCTGTATAATTTAGCAAAACAGAATTTCTATAGAGTTTTTTCAGGAGATTTTTTATGGAGAAAGTATATCCGCACGGTGACCGCAGCTGGTGGCTGCATGACCGTTTCGGCATGTTTATTCACTGGGGGGTATACAGCGTGCCCGCCCGGGGCGAATGGGTGCATACCCGGGGCGAGATCATGCCCGAAGATTACCAGCGTTATGCGGAATTTTTTACGCCCGACAAGTTCGATCCCGCGGCATGGGCAAAAGCCGCCAAATATGCGGGGATGAAATATGTGGTTTTTACTGCCAAACATCACGACGGCTACTGCATGTGGAACAGTGCTTACACCGACTACAAAGCTGACCGGGATTATGTCAAAGAGATCGTGGAGGCGTTCCGTGCCGAAGGCATCCGCACCGGGCTTTATTACTCGCTCCTTGACTGGCACCACAAAGATTTTCTGGTTGACCGCTACCACCCGCTGCGCCGTCTGGATCGGGAAGAGCTGAATAAAAACAGAGATATGAAGCGTTACTGCCAGTATATGCGCGATCAGGTGCGGGAGCTTTTGACCAATTACGGCAAAATCGACATTATGTGGTTTGACTTTACCTATCCTTTCCCCGACGGCAAATGCGCCGAAGATTGGGAAGCGGAAAAACTTCTTGCCATGATCCGGGAGCTGGCGCCGGATATTCTTATTGACGACCGCATGGGACTTCCCGGCAGCGGCGACTTTGTCAGCCCCGAACAATATGTGCCCCACAACGGTATGCGGGATAAAGATGGCAACATGCTCTATTGGGAAGGCTGCCAGACCTTTTCCGGCGCATGGGGCTATAACCGGGACGAAAGCACCTGGAAAACTCCCCACCAGCTGATCAATATGCTGGTAAGCCATGTGGGCAAAGGCGGTAATCTGCTTTTGAATGTAGGGCCCGACGCCCGGGGCAGATTTGATAAGCGTGCCATGAATGCACTCAACGCCATCGGCGAGTGGATGGAGCTTAATTCCGACTCCATCTACGGCTGCACCCTGCCCCCGGCGGAGTTCCCGGTACCGGAAGATTGCCGTTATACCTACAACCCGGCAACGAAAAAACTTTATCTGCACTTGCTGGCGTATCCGGTAAAATTTGTCTTTTTGCCCAACTTGAAAGGCAAGGTGAAGTTTGCCAGATTTTTGAACGATCACAGCGAAGTACCCATGAGAGCTGCCAATGCTGAACACAGCAACATCACGCCCAAGCTGGAGCAGAATATACTTATGCTGCAAATCCCGGCCATCGCCCCGGATACATTAGTACCTGTAATTGAATTGACCTTGAAATAAACATAACACCTTGAACGAAAGGAAGAAAAATGAAAAAGCAAACTTGTTTCACTTTGATCGAACTTTTGGTCGTGATCGCCATCATCGCCATTCTGGCAGCAATGCTCTTGCCAGCACTCTCCGCCGCCCGGGAGCGGGCAAAGCAGTCTAACTGTACCGGCAATCTCCGTACTATGGGGCTTGCCAATGTAATGTATGCAAATGATAACAAAGATTACGCAGTTCCGGCTTACGCCAGAGCTGCCGGTACCGGCATGAAAAATGACTGGTTCGGTTTGCTGGCTGATATGGGTGGGCAGGGAAACAAAAAAGGTGTTGCAGGGCCTTACGGCGTAACATGGCCGTCAACATTTGAATGTCCAAGTGCTCCGGAAAATCATTGGGGAGTTGGTACGCAATCTGTTGGTGCATGGTATACAAATTATCTGTTGAATGGTTATCTCTATAATAAGGATGATGCCCGTACAGTTTCTGACCGTTATTTTACTTTAGGTCAGGTAGAAGATACTTCGGCGACATTTTTTATCTCTGAAAGCAAGGCTGCCAATGATGTTTCGGCGGAATCGGCTACACGCATTAAATATCGGCATGGAACTAATGCCAATCTTGCTTACCTTGATGGACATTGCGGCTCTGGAGATGTGAAGTTCTTTACCCCGGAAGGCAGTTACAAGTCGTCCCGCCTTTGGATGGCTCGTCCGGAATAAGGTTCTTTAGAGAATTATGAAGAATAATATTCTTATAAAACGGGTAACCAACTTACCCGTCAGGGGTATTACTGCCGCAAAAAGCTCTTATTCCATGGGCAATGAGCGGGAGTTTTACAGCGAAGCCGACTACTGGTGGCGTGATCCGGATGATCCGGCGGGCAAATATATCAACCATGATGGCGAGAGCAATCCCGATTGCTTCAACCGCCACCGCAAACGGCTGATGCGTTTAAGCTGTATCATCGGTTTTTTGACCAGTAACTATTTGCAGAAGCCCGATAAAGCGGTGTTGGCAAAAATCTGCGAACACCTTGATATATGGTTTGCCGATGAAAAAATTTCCATGCTGCCCCATTTGGAATACAGTCAGGCGATCCGCAATCAGGTTCCGGGCAGAAGTTTCGGCGTTATTGATACGATCCACCTTGCTGAAGTGGCTCTGGCGGTGATCAAGCTCAAAAGTGATTTGCCGGAAAAACTTTATACATCGGTAAGAGAGTGGTTTGCTCAATATCTCCAATGGTTGTGCAGTTCTGAATTGGGTTCAACCGAACGGCAGGCTAATAATAATCATGCGGTTTGCTGGTATTTGCAAGCGGCGGCGTTTGCCCATTTAACGGAAAATGCAGCATTGCTGGAAGAGTTCCGCCTTGATTTTGAAAAGCGTTTGCTGGAACAAATAGCTCCCGACGGTTCTTTGCCGCAGGAACTCAAACGCACCAAACCTTACGGTTATGAACTTTTTACGCTGGAAGCCTTTGCCGGACTGGCGGCACTTTTGAGTACCGCACAGTATAACGCCTTTTTACAACGCAAAGCCAATGGCGGGTCGGTTTATGATGCGGTTCAATTTATGCAAATATATATAGCCGATAAATCCACTTGGCGTTACCGGCAGGATATAAAATATTTTGACTACTGGCCGGTCAGACAGAATGCACTCTATCTCGCTGATGCCTTCTGCGGCAAAGCTGATTTCAGGGCACTATGGCAATCTTTGCCGGATTACAAACTTAAGTTTGAGCTGGTACGGAACTACCCGGTACGCACTCCGGAACTTTGGATAATATAAAAAATCAATCATATAAAAGAGGCAATTTTTATGAAGAAACTTTTGCTGCTGTTTTGTACTTTTGCAGCATTGACAGGATTTTCTGCCGTGCCGGAAACCGTAACGCTGGTCAAAAACAACAAAGTGCAGTTTCAGGTGGTCATACCCGATAAGCCGGATTGGCCCACCAAACTTGCCGCCAATGATCTGGTCAACCGGGTGCGGGATGCCGGAGGCAGCCGTGCCAATATCATACCCGAAAGCAAACTTGCCTCCGCCAAAGGCAATTTGATCAATATCCACATAGGCTGGAGCAAATATACCCGGCAGTTTGAAAAAGAAATGCCCAAACCCTACGGCTTTCTGGTAAAATTTGTGGATGAAAAAAACATCGTTATCGGCGGCAGACTGCTGGTCAAAGATAACTACAATACGCTGGATGGGGTTACGCGTTTTCTGGAAAAATTCCTGAATATGCGTATAATCATGCCCGGCGATCTGGGTACGATCGTACCCCGTCTGGAAAAAAATTGGGTGATCCCGGCAAAAAGTTATACCGAAATACCGGATTTTTACGGCCGCTCCTATGCCGGAAGTCACGGGCCCTTTTATGACCGCAAAAAAATGCAGCAGACGATATATTGGACCCGCCGGGTGGGTATGACTGTTTCGGATGCGTTGAAAATCAAACACAATGTGGGTTATTTGCTTGATCCGGAGATTTTCGGCAAAACCAATCCGGAGTTTTTCCCATTGCTCAACGGCAAACGCTATATTCCCCGGAAAAGTGACCGCAAAGATTGGAAGTTGCATCATTGGGAACCCTGTTATACCGCCCCCGGCATTGCCGAAGCAGCCGCCGGACGGGTCAAAGAGTTTTTCCGGAAAAACCCCAACTTGTACAACTGTTCGCTGGCAGTCAATGACAACGGCAATATCTGCCAATGCCCGGCTTGCGTGGCAAAGAACGCCCATTTGCCCAAAGGCTCCGAAAGTCAGAGCTATTACGAGTGGGTCAACAAAGTGGTGTCAATCGTAAAAAAAGATTATCCGGATCACTACTACGGCATCCTCAATTACTGGGTAACCAAAGATATGCCCAAAGATATAAAACTTGATCCGGCGGTGGTACCCATGGTCTGCGAGGATTTCAAGTTTTATGTGGATCCCGGCTACCGGGCAAGATTGGAAAAGCGTTTGCAGCAATGGGATAAAACTGCCTCCACGCTGGGCTGGTGGGATTACGGATTTGCCGCCAGCTATCTGGTTCCGGCATACAACCCCAAATTCAATGCCGCGCTTTTGAAAGAGCTTTACAGCAAACACAATTTGCGCTTCTATTTTTGCGAATGGCACCCCGGACCTGCGTGGAAAAATATTCCGGAAATCTATATGATGAACAAACTTTTGTGGGATATAGATCAGGATGCAGATAAACTCCTTGACGAGTGGTTCGAGCTTGCGGTGGGCAAAGAAGCGGCGGTACCTTTCAAAAAATACTACGCTGTATGGGAAAATTTCTGGAATAACGAAGTAGTTAAAACCAAGTGGTTCCGGGAGCGGGGCGATAAAGAAATACCCTTTTTGCAGCGCCGATATTGCCACTATCTGGACGCATTGGATCACGATATGATCAATGAAGCATTGCAGTATATTGATAAAACCGTGGAACTTGCTCCGGCAGGCAGAAAAAAAATGCGTGCAGAATTTTTCCGCGACTGGTATGTCAACGCTTACGACAAATACTATCTGCCCTACATGAATACCAGGGCTTTGAACAAACAAGGCTTTAAGGGCAAGGCAAAAACACTCTGCCATTACAACTTTGACCGGAGCGTTGAAAACTGGGAGTCGTGGCAGAAAGCAGGGATGACCGCCAGATTGTCGCTGGATAAAAGTGTTGGGCACTCCGGCAAAGGGGCACTCAAATGCGATCGGGCGGGCAGTTTGCCTACCAGCATGACATGGTATCGGCGACCGCTGGACTTTAAGCTGGAAGCCGGAAAAAATTACCGTTTCAGCGTATGGATGCGCGGCGAAAACCTGACCCCGCAGGATTACGGCAGAATAGTGTTGTTTTTCCCCAACGGCAAAAACAGCGTGCTGGGGCAGGAAGCTAAAACCTGCAAGGGTTCTTTGAGCTTTGATAATACAGCTGTTTATGATCAACTCAAAGACGGCAAATGGCACAAGGTCGAGCTCTATCTGGCGGTGCCGGAAAAAGCGTGGCAGGAGGTAACCGGTGTCAACTGCCAGCTTGAAGTGTTTACGGAAGAAAACGCTGCTGCTGTATTTTATTTTGATGACTTTATGGTCGAAGAGCTTTCCGGCGCAGAATTGGATGCTTTGCGCCGACCGGAACTCAACCGCTCAAAGAAAGTGAAGCAGCCGGCAACTGTTACCGACCCCGCCACCGGCGAAGTGCTGGGCGCAGAACTGGTCAACGATGGGGATATGGAAGCTGCCGACCGGAATATCTGGCACAATGTCCATACGCCCAAAGTGGCGGTCAAGACCACGGAACAATCTCACAGCGGCAAACGCTCCATGCAGATAATTTCCGACAGCAACGGCGATGGTGTTTTGCAGGTCATCAACCCCGTTGAGTGGGATGGTTTGTTTATGGTCAATAAAAGGGGGTTGAAGTCCGGCAAAACTTACAAAGTGGCTGTGTGGGTAAAAAATACCGACCCCGCCCAGTATGAAGAATTGCGGTTTTACGGAACAAAACTCAAAGCCAAACTCATAACCAAGGACAGCCAGTGGACAAAGTTCACATTCTACACCAAGTTTGATCAGAAAGTTTCCACGCCCTTTGTCTGCATCGGTTACGGTTCCGCCAAAGGTAACAGTTACTTTGATGATCTTTCTATAAGAGAAGTCATTAAACCTGCCGGAAAATAAAGTGCAAAATAGCTTAAAATGGAGATAAAGTTATGAAAAAAATTTTACTGTTGGTGCTGTTGGGTTTATCCGCAGCGGTGTTGGCGGCGGTTCCGGAAACCGTAACGCTGGTCAAAAACAACAAAGTGCAGTTTCAGGTGGTCATACCCGATAAGCCGGATTGGCCCACCAAACTGGCTGCCGAAGATATTGTAAATGTTGTGCGTGAAGCTTACAGCAATCGCGCCAATATCGTTACCGAAAGCAAACTTGCCTCCGCCCAAGGCAATTTGATCAATATCCACATGGGCTGGAGCAAATATACCCGGCAGTTTGAAAAAGAAATGCCCAAACCCTATGGTTTTCTGGTAAAATTTGTGGATGAAAAAAACATCGTCATCGGCGGCAGACTGCTGGTCAAAGATAACTACAATACATTGGATGGAGCCACTTATTTTCTGGAAAAATTTCTGGGTATGCGTATACTCATGCCCGGCGATCTGGGTACTGTTATTCCCGCCGGCGGCAAGGATCTGGTGATCCCCGCAAAAAGTTTTACCCGGGTGCCTGACTTCCCCGGCCGTTCTTACTCCGGCGGACACGGGCCTTTCTACCGGGGCGAGAAACTGAAAAAGACCATCAACTGGACTCGCCTGGTGGGTATGACGGTTTCCAACGTGCTGAAAATGGTTCACAATGTCGGTTATCTCATTGACCCCGAAATTTATGCCAAAACCAATCCGGAATTTTTCCCGCTCATTGACGGCAAACGCGTTTTTCCGAAAAAGAACAACCGCTCCGATTGGAAACTTATGTATTGGGAACCCTGCTACACAGCTCCCGGTATAGCCGAAGCTGCAGCAAAGAGTGTGATCGAATTCTTCAAAAAGAATCCCAATCTCTACAACTGTTCGCTGGCAGTCAACGACAACGGCAATATCTGCCAATGTGAAAACTGTGTAAAAAAGAATGCCCATCTGCCCAAAGGTTCTGAAAGTCAGAGCTACTACGAATGGGTGAATAAAGTCGTTGAAATCGTTAAAAAGGAATACCCCGACCGTTATTACGGTGTACTCAATTACTGGGTAACCAAAGATATGCCCACGGGTATCAAACTTGATCCCGCTGTGGTGCCCATGGTCTGCGAAGAATTCAAATTCTATGTGGACCCCGTTTACCGGGCAAGATTGGAAAAACGTTTGCAGAAATGGGACGAAACCGCTTCCACTCTCGGCTGGTGGGATTACGGTTTTGAAGGCAGTTTGCTGGTTCCGGCGTACAATCCCAAGTTCAATGCGGCGTTCCTCAAAGAGCTTTATCACAAACACAATTTGCGTTTCTATTTCAACGAATGGGCTCCCGGTCCGGCATGGAAAAATACGCCTGAAATTTACATGATGACCAAACTTTTGTGGGATATCGATCAGGATGCCGATGCTCTTATCGACGAATGGTTCGATCTTGCCGTGGGCAAAGAAGCCGCGGTGCCGTTCAAAAAATACTACGCTGTATGGGAAAATTTCTGGAATAACGAAGTAGTTAAAACCAAGTGGTTCCGGGAGCGGGGCGATAAAGAAATACCCTTTTTGCAGCGTCGTGACTGCCGTTATCTGGATGCTCTGACTTACGAGATGATCGACGAAGCCTTGAAATATATCAACGAAACCGTGGAACTTGCTCCCGCCGGCAAAGAAAAAATGCGTGCAGAGTTTTTCCGCGATTGGTATGTCAATGCCTATAACAAATATTATCTGCCTTACCTGAACGCCAGAGAACTCAATAAGATCGGTTCCAAGTTCCAGGGCAAACTGCTTTACAACTATACCTTTGACAAAAGCACCGAAAAGTGGGAACCGTGGCATCACCACGGCATGACCCCAAAGATGTATCTGGATAAAACTGTCGGGTTCAATAGCAAAGGTTCGCTCAAATGCGACCGTTCCAACAGTCTGCCCACCGGTATGGTGTGGTTCCGCCGTCCGCTGGATTTCAAGTATCAGCCCGGTAAAAACTACCGTTTCAGTGTTATGGTCAAAGCCGAAAATATCAAAAAGGATGATCATGCAAGTATCTCTATTCATCTGCCCAACGGCAAAAATTCCGAATTGGGCAAAGAAGCAAGCAATCTTAAAGGGGCAATCACTTTGGTGTCGGCTTTGAAGTATGATGATCTCAAAGATGGAAAATGGCACAAACTGCAAGTCTGTCTGCCGGTGCCGAAAACGGCGTGGATCGGCGATGTGCAGGCGATCAACTGTCAGTTGGGCGTCCACTCGGAACAGTATAAGACTACGGTCTGGTTCGATGATTTTACCATCGAAGAAATCTCCGGAGCTGAACTGGATGCCTTACGCCGTCCGGAACTGAAAATTGCCAAAAAAGTCAAGACTTCCGGTAATATCACCGATCCGGCTACCGGCGAAGTATTGGGTGCAGAATTGGTCAACGATGGGGATATGGAACTTGCCGACCGGAATATATGGCACAACAATCACACCCCGAAAATTGCGGAAAAATCCACGAAGTTTGCCCATAGCGGCAAGCAGTCGCTGCATATTGTTTCCGACAGCAATGGCGACGGTCTTTTGCAGATCATCAAACCCGTTGAGTGGGATGGCCTTTTTATGGTTAATAAAAAAGGTCTGCAATTTGGAAAAACCTACAAAGTTGAGCTGTGGGTTAAAAATACCAATCCGGCGCAGTACGAAGAATTGCGCCTTGCCGGCAGCAGCCTTAAAGCCAAACTCATTACCAAAGATAGCCGGTGGACAAAGTTCACTTTTTATACCAAATTTGATAAGAAAATTTCCACCCCGTACGTCTGCATCGGTTACGGTTCGACCCGATGCGACAGTTACTTTGACGATCTTTCGATCCGCGAAGTAATCAAGCCGGCGGCAAAATAAGAGTGAGATCTATGCGTACGAACTTTAAATATGCTCTCTTTTACGACTTTCACACCCCGGTAACTATTCCGGGCGTGTGCAGTAAATTTGATGTGGAAGCCTTTACCGATCAGCTGCTGCGCTGCAAGGTGGATTTTCTCACCTGGCATGTACGATGCAATCAGGGCGGAGCCTATTATTCCACCCGAACCGGTATTCAGCACCCCGGATTGGATTACGACTTTTTCGGAAAATTAGCCGATGCGTGCAAACGCAAAAACATCCGTTTGAGTGCCTACTTCAACGCCGGTTTGAGCGATGAAGAGCTGTTGCGTCACCCGGAATATATGGCGATAAGTCCCGAAGGTTTGAGCTTGCGGGAAAACCGCAATTCGCCCTTTGTAAGGAGTGTATGCTACAATTCGCCCTTCCGTGAACATTTGTGCAATATGGCATTGGAAGTGGCAAAGAATTATCCGGTGGATGGATTTTTCTTTGATTGCCTTAAAGTCTATCCCTGCATTTGCCCGGTTTGCATGAAAAAGATGCAGGCGCAAGGCATTGATTACCGCAACGAAAAGGCGTTGCGGGATTTCAACAGCCAAAGCTATGCAGAATTTGCTAAAATGCTGACCACTGCCATAAGGCAAATCAAGCCGGAAGCGTTGATGGTCTTTAACTGCGACGATAAAGAGCTGCTTTGCGCAGAACACAGCCACTTTGAGTGCGAGTGCTTGCCCACCAGCAGCTGGGGCTATGACTATCTGCCGTTGTATTCAAGGTACAACCGTTCGCTGGCGGGCGATGACCGGCAGGTACTCAACATGACCGGCAGATTTTACAAGTGGGGCGATTTCGGCGGGTTGCGGCCGCAGGCAGCTTTGGAATACGATATGTTCTACGGCATTGCTCAAGGTTTACGCCCGGATATCGGCGGTCATTTCCACCCCCGGGGCGATATGGATATGGCAGTTTTTGACCGGATCCATGCGGTTTACAGCAAACTCCAGCAGTACGATGAATTTACTGAAGGTGCGGTCAACAATAATGATATAGCTCTGGTCTTCGACAAAAATGCAGTCATGCCCGCCAAAGGGCTGGCACGGATGCTGGACGAATTGAAAATACAGTTCGATGCCGTTACCGAATTCTGCGATTGGAGCAAGTACAAGCTGTTGATCCTTGCTGATGATTTATGTTTAAGCGGAAAAGGTCGGAAAAAACTGGACGATCATTTGCTGTCCGGCAAAAAAGTCCTTGCCTTGGGCTCGGCGGCGCTGCAAGATGGCAAGTTCCCGGACTGCTTTCCCGCAAACTTCTGCGAAACAACCAGCTTTGAACCGGCATACTTTGCCCCGGAAGGCGAATTGGCAAAAGGTCTGCAGGATATGCCGCTGTCGGTCTACGCCAATACAACAGCAATGCAATGCAAAAGCAATGCAAAAAGTTTGATGAAAGTAGTCAAACCCTACATGAACTTCGGATGGGATGGCTTGCGCAGCAATTTCTACAACGCGCCGGAGTGTGCGAGCGAATTTGATTTTATCGCTGTTAATGAGCAAGTTATCCAATGTGCAGGCGGTCTGGGCATGGGGTATTACAGCCGTGCACCCTATCAGCACCGGATCTTGCTGGGCAATATGCTCGAACAGCTTTACGGAGAAACAAAAGTCAAATGCCCGCAGCTGCCCAGTTTTGCCCGGATGGCGGTGCAGAGCGTACCCGGCGGCGAACTGCTGCACATAATGGCGTATGCCGCAGAAGCCCGGGGTTTGTGTGTTTCCATGGAAGATGCTGTAACAGTATGCGATCTGGTTATTGAGTACAAGTTGCCGGAAAATACCAAACTTGCTCAAGTCGTGCTGGCTCCTGACGGAAAAAATCTGGAGTTTGAAGTCAAAGGCAACAAGGCAGTTATCAAACTTGACCGCGTGGATGGCTATGCGTTATTGAAGATGGATTTTTCTGTTAAATAAAAGCTCTGTTTCCAATGCGGGTAGGTAGATAAAAATGACAGATATATCTGTGCATTGAGAATTTTTTCAAAATTTGAATGGCATTTATCTTTTTGCGGAGCAAAAAGATAAATGCCGGTAAAAGGTTTGGAAAAAAGGGGTGGAGTTTGAGGAGGGGAAAAAGGACCTTTCCTCAAAAGGTCTTTTTC
>JAFVQX010000099.1 GCA_017504585.1 Lentisphaeria bacterium | reverse complement strand
GCTCCCATATCAACCCTCATCGGGAACAGATCCTGCAAATTTTTCCCATATTCCCCATACCACCACATCGACCTGTATCGGAAACAGAGCAAAAAAAAGCCGTTGCTTTTTTGGGCAACGGCTTTTTTATTTGCTGTTTTTTTCAGTTGGCGGCTTTGCCCACCCACAAAACTGCACGGCGGTTCTGGCTCCAGACACTTTCGCCGCTGCCGGTGACTTCGGGCTTGTCTTCGCCGTAGCTCACGGTACGGATATTGGCAAGATCCACGCCATTTTCGCTCATCTTGGCTTCCACGGCACGGGCGCGGCGTTCACCCAGCGCCCGGTTGTATTCTTCGGTACCCCGTTCATCGCAATGACCTTCGATGACCAGCACCAGATTGGGATTGCTCTTCATAAAGGCGGCGGCTTCGGCAATTTTGCCCATTTCCGAACCGCTCACCCGGTCGGTGTCAAAGCCAAAGTAAAGAGTCTTGGGGAAGCCGGGAGCTGCCACGCGACGCACACCGGTACGTTCATCCAAAGCTCCGTCGTTGGCGCCGCTGGTCCAGTCGGAGGGCTTTTCGTCGGTAGCGTTCCAGCCGTTGCCCAATCCGTTACCGCCCATGCCGCCGACGCGGGGAGTACCGGGCTCATCCCATGCCGGAGGAATGGTCCCGCCCTTGCCCGGCTCCGGATCAGCGCAACCGGTCAGAATAGTCATGGCACTCAACAAAACAACTGCGGCAGAAAGACGACTGGCGATTTTCATAATATTTTCTCCTGTTAATCTATTATTTTTAACTGATATTTTACTTAAAATCAATATAACACAATGCGGCGTTTTTACAACTTTACTTTATATTTTTATTGGATTTTTTTTGCCAGAGCTTCGGTCATAAGTTTTTCCACCCGGGCGGCTAATGCTTTGCGGTCTTCGCCGGGCAGCGGAGTTACCGGCTCCAGCGCGGTAACGACCACCCGGGTCTTTTTTCTGCCGATAAATTTCCACACATGGGGCAGCAGCGTTTGATCGCCGTACCATGCCGGATTCCAATTGTCTTCGTCGCGCAAATACTTTGTAATGATCGGCTGGATCTTGAATTCTGTACCGATGACCGTAGCAAAACTGGCAGCTTTAAATGGCAGCATATCGCCCTCGCCGTCGGTAGTCGTACCTTCAGGATAGATCAAAAGCGACACCCCGTCGGAGAGTGTCCGGTGGATCTCCCGCACCATTTCCGCTGATTTCTGACGGTTCTTGCGATCAACCCACAGCGGACGGCTTATCCCCAGATAAAATCCCAGTATGGGCCAGTATTTGATCTCTTTTTTGGGCGTAAAGCGGATAGGAAACAGCGATGCGTGCAGCAGAACATCCAGATAGCTCTGGTGGTTGGACATTATGAGCATACCCTCTTCGATGGGGTGATCGCAAATAAACTCCACTTCCACCCCGAAATTCTTTACCAGAAATTTGCCCCAGTTGCGGGTACAGTATGCCACGCGTTTGATCCCGGCACGGCCGCCGATACTACGGATAAGCGAATAAAATGCAAAGGGCCACATCCACACGAGAAACATGGTCATTCGCCAGATTTTCCGCAAAAATGTCATCTGCCCTGCTCCGGAAAGTTTATCGTTCAAAGAAAATGGCGGGCGTACTTCTGATCGATGTAGTCAAAGTTGAACAGCACCAGAAAATCTATTGCCCCGAACTCTTTATCCAGCACCGGCTCCCGGCCGAAACGCGCCCCCAACCGCAGATAACCTTTCATTAAAGGCGGCATAAGTTTGCGCAGTTCGCCGCGCTTTTCGCCCTCGGTATAGACTTTCAATTCTTCTTCTGATACTTCCGGCAGTTCCCAGCCGACTTGAGGTGCCACATCCAGCTCATCGGTAAAAACATCGCCCTTGCCGGCAAGGTATCGGCACATCGCCCGCCCGATGACCGGATCCACGGTACTCAAACTCACACAGCCCAGCAAATAGTGGCATTGGGTGCGGTCGTGCACCGCCGCCATGCCCGCCCACAGCAGCGCCACAATAGCGCCGTTGCGGAATTCGGGCTTGACACAGGAGCGGCCGACTTCCACTGCACGGTCGGCGATTTTCTCCAGACCGCCCAATTTGAATTCCTGCTCCGAATAGAACCCCAGACCCTGTCTGGCAACGCTGCCGGGGTGTACCCGGTAAGTGGCAACCACCTGATTGGAGCTGCGTTCCACAACGATCAAATGCAAACAATAGGGATCAAACTCATCTTCGTCGAGGGCATTGGCTGACTCCTTGCCTGACATGTGCCCCTGTTCGCCCATAAAAACGTCGTAACGCAACCGTTTGGCGGCTTCGATTTCAGAAGGATTTTCCGCAAATTTTACCAAAAAATGCTCTTTTTCCACCAAAAGCGGCGGATCCATGAGCTTTTTCAATATCTCGTTTTCAAACACTTTGAACAGATCCCAAACTATATAATCTAAAATCAGCGCAGTTTACAACTGCATCTACTGTATAACACAATTAAAATACCACACTCTTGCTGAATATTCAACCCGGTAAATGCTTTTTAAAGAAAATTTTTGCGATTTTTTTACGGAAATTCAGCGAGTCGGGCAAATTATTGTAAATTTGAGTAAGCCAACTGTTTTTTTGTTCCATCAAATCCCCAGTTTCGCTCTTAAAGCCAGCGTATGTTTCTTCAGTCCCTCCGCCAGAGGGGTTGACGGCACATGGAGCCGGGCATCCACCAAATCATCCTGCGTGTAAATACGGTGGAACAAAAAGGGCCGGTGACCGGGATTTTTTGCCAGATATTCATTATAATCAATATCTTCGGTTTTAAGCTCCACATCGAGAGCTTCGGCGATAATTTCGTAATACGCTCGGGATTCCACAATATCCGGGCCCGCTATATTGAATGTTTTGCCGTAGGCTTTAGCGTTGCCGACTGCACTTATCATGGTTTTGGCAAGGTCGTCGCAATCAATGGGCTGCTGCAAAAGTCTGCCATTATCCACCAGCTGCAATGTTTCGCCTTTCAACAGTCTGGCAATAAGTTCATTATCCCGGCAATGACCGGGGAAGCACCCCAATTCCGAGGGCATACCGTAAATGTGGCACGGCCGGAAAATGGTGTAGTTGAGGTGTTTGGGAGCATGTTTACGCAGATAGTTTTCTGCCATAAGTTTGCCCCAGCCGTAGGCTTCGGCACCATTGCGGTCGCTGGTTATATAGGGCGAATCTTCCACCGGCTGCGGATAGCGGCGTAAAGTCGGCTCGTAGACCCAATCAGTAGAAATAAAGAGAAAATCATCAGTCAGCGGGGCAAAGAGTTCCAGATCCTGCTGCATATCTTCAGCGTTAAAGCAAATGCAGTCGATCACCGCTGTAAACTTTTCGTTGGCAATGCTTTCGGCGATCTTTCCCATAGCTTCTTTATCGTGCCGGTCGGCGTGGAGTTCGATTACATTGCCCACTGCCGGACGGGTGCCCCGGGTAAGAGTGTAAACCTGATAATCGGCCGCCAACGCCGCCCGCACCACGGCTCCGGAAACATGTCCGGAACCGCCGATAACCAAAACTTTATTCATTTGTTTTCTTCCAAAGTTTCATCAATTATTTTCAGCATATTTTCCGCCCCCTGCCACGCCTGGGGCTGAATGGAGATTTTGCCCAGCTCCGCCAGATCGCCTTGAGCATAAAGCCGTTCCAGAAGTTCCAACGCCATAGTTTCGTTCAAGTCAGCATTGTTGACTTTTTCGGCAGCACCAAGAGTTGCCAGATAGTCGGCGTTGTCGTCCTGATGGAGTTCTGAAGCAAAGGGGTACGGCACCACCACGGCGTATTTGCCGAAAGCGTTAAGCTCCGCAACCGTGCTGCCGCCGGAACGGCAAATCACCAGATCAGCGGCATTGTACGCCCAGTGCATCTCTGCCAAGCTGGGCAGCAGCAGCAGCGGGAAATCCGGCTCGCCGTAAAACTTGACCACACTGTCAAACTCTCCGGCACCGGTGAGCTGGATAAGCTGTATATGGGAGTGTTTTTTTGCCAGAGCTTTAACTCCTTTGCCGAAAACTTCGTTGAGTTTACGGGCACCCTGACTGCCGCCAAAGAGCAGAATAGTGAAGTTTTCAGCAGTAAGGGAACTCTTGAACTTTTCATTCAACGCATTTATTGCCTCGGCTTTGCTCATGGCACTTTGCTTGAGTTCCGGTCTTACCGGCATACCGCTTACAACATATTTTGAGCGGACTTTATGAAAATTCACCGCCGGGAACGCCGTTGCCAAAACTCTGGCATAACGGCTCAAAAAGCGGTTGGCTTTGCCGATTCTGGCGTTGCCGTCGTGCAAAAATATGGGCAAACGCAAACTTTTTGCCGCCCAGATCACCGGCAGCGAGGCAAAAGAGCCCATGCCCAATACCGCTGTGGGTTTTTCTGCTTTCAGCACCGCTTTGGCTTGTTTTATGCCGCCAAGCAGCCCTTTAAGAAACTTCCAGCAATTGCGGGGGTGCTTGATACTTGGCGAAGGCATGTGGGGCAGCGTCAGGCAGGGGATGTTGAATTTTTCCGCCACACAGCTTTGTTCTGCCGAGTTTTTGCCGCTTAACAGGAGCAAAACTTTTTTGCCCCGATCCTGCTGGGTGCGGGCAATGCTCAAGCCGGGGTAAAAGTGTCCGCCGGTGCCGCCGCAAGTTATTACAATGTAATCGGTCACGGATTATTTCTCCCGGTTGATGAGATAATTTGCCAATTCGCTTAAATAGCTTCTTTCGGCAGCGTCGGGCAGTTGAGCCAGAGCCTTTTGAGCTTTTGTTGTTTTATCGGCAATCAAGTCCAACAGATATTTTACGCTGCCAGCTCCTGTAAAAATCTTCCGGACTTGCTCCAGATCTGTTGCAGTATAGCTTGCACGGTAGAGATAACTTTTCAACAGCTCTTTTTCTGCTTCCGGCAGATTTTTCAAAGCGTGTATCAGCAGTACCGTTGCCTTGCCTTCCGCCAGATCCGAACCGATGGGCTTGCCGAATTCTTCAAATTTGCCGAATATGCCCAGATAATCGTCCCGCATCTGGAACGCCAACGCTAAATATTCACCAAATTCGCCTAACGCCGCAGCTTCGGGTTCGTCCCACGCAGCGGCGTAACCTCTGCCCATCATCCACCCGGCACGGGCGGCGTAATGGAGCAAGGCTCCGGTTTTGCCGGACTGCATGGCAAAAAGCTCTGCTTCGGTAATATTTTCTGCAGAGTCATAGCTCATAGCCACATCCACAGCTTCGCCGGAAACCAGCCTGATATAGCCGAAATGCCGCAGCTCTTCAGCTAATTTGAGCTTGACTTCGGCACTGGTGTCGCTTTGGTCGATGAGTTCAAATGCCCAGCCCTGCATCAGATCGCCAGCCAAAATCGCCATATCGCTGCCGAACTTTTTCTGCCGTTCCGGAGAAGTTTTCACCTCTCCTGCCAGCTGGATGTGGGCGGTGGGTTTGCCCCGGCGGGTGTCGTCGTCGTCAATAATATCGTCGTGAACAAGTGTCCAGTTATGGAAAATTTCCAACGCCGCCGCTGCGGGCAAAAGTTTTTTGACCTCGCCCCCCGCCAGTGCCGCACTCCAGAGCATGATCACCGGCCGCAGGCGTTTGCCGCCGTTAGCCGGATAGCTTGTCATGGCTCTGCCCAGATAAGCGGGCTTGACCTGCCTGGGGAAAGTGCTTCCGGCAATGACCTTGTCAATTTCCCCGGCAAGAATTTTCAACGAAGCTGAAAAATCGTTTTTCACAGCTTTTTACGCCTCCACCCGCAGCACACCGCCGGTGTCGGCACTGGTTGCCAATGCCGCATATTTGGCAAGGTAGCCGGTAGTGACTTTGGGGGCGGGAGCCACAAAGTTCTTTTTGCGTTCGGCAATGACTTCGTCGGCAACTTCCAGCACGATATTGCGGTTGGGTATATCAATGGAGATCATATCGCCATCTTCCACATAAGCAATAAGTCCGCCGCGGGCAGCTTCGGGGCTGACATGCCCGATGCAGGCACCGTGAGTACCGCCGGAGAATCGGCCGTCGGTGATAAGTGCCACGCTGTCGCCCAGACCGCGCCCCATGATGTAGCTGGTAGGTGCAAGCATCTCCTGCATACCGGGGCCGCCTTTGGGCCCTTCGTAACGGATGACCACCACATCACCGGCTTTGACTTTACCGGCAAGGATACCTTCGCAGGCATCTTCCTGACTTTCAAAAATCACTGCCGGGCCGCGATGTACCAGCATGGATTTGGAGACCCCGGCAGTTTTGACTACGCAGCCATTTTCCGCCAGATTGCCGAACAGCACCGACAAGCCGCCGGTAACGCTGTAAGGATTATCCAGCGTGCGGATGATGATACCGTCGGCGTTGGGAGCCTGTTTGATCTCTTCGCCGATGGTTTTGCCCGATACGCAGGGGCAATCCAAATTGATAGTACCCAGCTTGGCGGCTTCTTTCATGATCGCCATAATGCCGCCGACGCTGTGGCAGTCCTGGATATGTATATCGCTGGAGGGCGAAAGTTTGCAGATGTGGGGGGTGGCTTTGCTGATTTCGTCCAGCTTCTTGAGGTCAAGGGGTACACCCGCTTCGTTGGCAACTGCCAGCGTGTGCAAAATGGTGTTGGAGGATCCGCCCATTGCCATATCCAGAACCAATGCGTTGTAGAACGCGTCTTTGGTAGCAAAATCACGGGCGCGCTTGGCATTGGGGTCGAGTGCCATTTCCACAGCACGGCGGGCGGCACGCTTCCACAGCTCTTTGCGTTCTTCGCTGGTGGCAAGAGTGGTGCCGTTGCCGGGGAGCGCTATACCCAATGCTTCGCACAAACAGTTCATGCTGTTAGCAGTGAACATACCCGAACAGGCACCGGGGCCGGGACAGGCATCACACTCCAGACAGGCAAGCTCTTCGTCAGTTACTTCGCCGATACGGTGTTTGGCTACCCATTCAAAAACGGTGATAAGGTCGCTGTCGCTGCCGTTGCGGGGTTTGCCGGCTGCCATGGGACCGCCGGAGCAGAAAATGGTGGGAATATTCACCCGCATACAGCCCATAAGCATACCGGGCACGATCTTGTCGCAGTTGGGTATGCAAATGACCGCATCCACCGGGTGCGCCATAAGCATTGATTCCACAGTGTCGGCAATGATCTCCCGGCTGGGCAGACTGTATTTCATGCCGCTGTGGCCCATGGCAATACCGTCGCAGATCGCCATGGTGTTGAATTCGTAGGGTATGCCGCCGGCGGCACGGATGGTGTCGCAAACCAGTTTGCCCACTTCCTGCAAGTGGCAGTGACCGGGTACGATGTTGGTATAGCTGTTGCAAACGCCAATAAAGGGTTTGTTGATGTCATTTCCGGCAATGCCGGTAGCACGCATAAGCGCACGATGCGGGGCGCGTTCTTCGCCCTTCTTCATTACATCACTTCTCATAATAAAATCTCCATAAAAAATTGGTTGAAAAATCTGTTTTATCAGCCCACCAGACCGCCGCCCTGATCGGCGGAGAGGAAGATGCCTTCAAAGTTCATCTTCAGGCCTTCAGGATTGTCGGATATTTCCAGAGCGTCTTCCCGGGTGACCCGGCCGTCGTTGACCAGTTCCAGCAAGCACTGGTTGAAGTTCATCATGCCGTCGCCCTGACCGCCCTGAATGGCGCCGGAGAGTTTTTCCAGACGGTCTTCCTGAATAAGTTTGCCGATAATGGGGGTGTTGATCATGATCTCGTTGACTGCCGCCCGGCCGGAACCGGTGGCCAGCGGCGCCAGCCGCTGGGAAATAACGGCACACAAGTTGGAGGCAAGTGCTTCGCGGATCTGATCCTGTTCGTTTTTCTCGAACATATCCAGAATACGGGTGATGGTCTGGGCAGCGTTGGAGGCGTGCAAGGTGGTGATGACCAAATGCCCGGTATCAGCAGCCTGCAAGGCGGCTTCAAAACTGATGCGGTCGCGCATTTCGCCGACCATGATCACATCCGGGTCCTGCCGCAAGGCGTGTTTGAGGGCTCCGGCAAAGCTGTCGGTATCCAGACCCACTTCCCGCTGTTCAAAGACCGACTGATCGTCGTGGAACTCGAATTCGATGGGGTCTTCGATGGTGATGATATGTTCCTGACGGTTGCTGTTCATGTATTGCAAGATCGCCGCCATGGTGGTGGATTTACCGCTGCCGGTGGTACCGGTAATGATGATGATGCCCCGTTTGGCTTTAGCGATCTCGGTCATGACCGGGGGCAGTTTAAGCTGTTCAAGGGTCAATATTTCGCTTTTCACCCAACGGAAAGTCATACCGATCTGTCCTCGCTGGCGATGGATATTCAAACGGAACCGCCCCACGCCGTCTTCCCGGTGAGAAATATCGAGGTCGCCGGTATTTTCAAAAACATCCCGCTGTTTGGAACTGGTGATCTGCTCGATAAAGCTGTCCAGCAGTTCCCGGCTGGCAACAAAGTCGCACCCCACCATTACGCCGTCGATACGGTAAAACACCGGTGAATTTTCCTTGACGTGGATATCCGATGCGTTATTGTCTACTGCGATTTTCAATACTTCATTCAAAGTTGTCGTTGCCATGTTTTTCCCCTTTAACATTTAACTCAACATATTGCTTATAAAAAAATACGATTTTTTAAAATACCATAAAAACTGTTATTTTCAAGTTGATTTCCGGTCAATTTTTCAAGATTAGCTGCACAAACTTGCGGCGAACTCGCTCAAGGAGTTATCTCTTGCCCCCATGATCAGGATCAAATCATCTTTTGCTGCGGTGGCAAGGAGTTTGGTTTTTACTTCGCCGCGGCTCTCTGCCAGCTCAACTGCAAGCTGCGGGTAAAAACTTTTCCATTGCGCAACAACATCGGATGCGTGGGGCGAAAAGCTGGAAGTGCCGCCGGCGTAAAACGGCTCTGCCAGAAAGAGTTTATCCTGTTGGCGCAAAGTTTTGTTCAGCACCTTCGCCAGTTCATCTTTCATAAAACCGAAAGGGCCGTAGCCGTGAGGCTGAAAAAATGCCAGGACCCGCCCCGCATCGCCCACCGTTTCCTGTGCGGCGGCAATGATGGTGGCGACCTTTTCGGGATTATGGGCGTAATCGTCGTAAACTGCGGCGCCGAAAGCAGTTCTGCCTTTAAAATCAAACCTGCGAGCCACACCAGTGCTCTGCAGCGCATTCTTTAAAGCCTCATCGGCAGGATACCCCATAAGCTCCAACAGCGCCGCCGCTGCGGCAATATTCAGAGCCGTATGTTTCCCGGGCGACGGCAGCGCATGGAATTCACCGCAACTACCGAACTGCGCCAGACTCTGCCCATTGGCGTTTTTGTAACCGGTAAGAGCTATATCTCCGCAGCCCGGCTTATCGGCAAATATCCTGATTTCCAAATCATTGCGTACTTTATCTTTAACCAGATCCCACACTTCCGGCGACAGCACCGCTCCCCGGGCGGATTGATCGATAAAGCGGGCAAACATTTCGGCAAGCTCGGCTTTGGGATAGTGATCGGTGCCGATATTCAGCACCAGCGCGTAATCGGGGTGGAACTCCAGAAGACTTTTATCGCTTTCGTCGGCTTCAAAAACTATCGCGCCATTGCCGGGGCGGTAGTTGCCCGGAAAGGCCTCACTTCTGAACGCTTTGATCATGCCGCCATTGATGCACTCCGGGTCGGCTCCGGCACAGGCAAGAGCTTCGGCAATAATGGCGGTGGTGGAAGTTTTGCCGCAGGTGCCGGCTACGGCAATGGAAACTTTGCCGGAACTGCAGCGCTTGAGGATCAACTCTTTGAGCGCAGTTGCCCGGTGGATGCGTTCCACGCCCCGGGAGCAGGCAAAATCCGGATTGCTCTCTTCGATGGCAGTGGAGTAAACTACCGCATCCACCGGAGGATTGCCGTCGGCAAAGCGGCTGCCATCCTGGGGATAAAGCGCAATATTCTGGGCTTGGAGCATAGCTTTAAGAGTGGAGTTTTCCTGATTTTCCAAAGCCCGGTCGCTGCCGGAAACTTCGATTCCCTGCGCCCGGGCAAACTGCGCCAGTGCACTCATGCCTATACCGCAAATACCAACAATATGCCAATGTGTCATTTTCAACTTCCTTACCGGGTACGCACGATCATGCGGTTGCTTGCCAGACGGAAAGTGCGCAGACTGGTTACCACATAGACTTCGTAAACAGCTTCTTCGCCGGGGGAAAGTTCGCCGGTAATGGGGAAATTAAGCGTAAGCATTGCCCGGTTGCCCCGGTTGAGCATAAGTTCGCTGCGGCGTGGAGCGGGGTCTTTGGGCATTTTCAGACGGTATTTCAAAAAAGGCTGGTTTTTATCCGGCACCCGGGTATCGGGCAGCCGACGGTAGCGGATCTCAAAGTTGTACTGATCAAACATAAACCACTCCTGAATGACCAGCTGCCGGAATCCTTCGTAAGAAAGAATGGCAGAAAATTCCACCGGCTCCCCGGCAGTGGCGGTAATATCATAGGGGATCTTAAGGGTACACTCCTTGCTGGAGATCCGCTTCATCTTGCTCTTTTTGACCACGGTCGGGATCGTATCCAGAAAGTTGACATCTTCCCTGACCGGCTGATCGGCAGCACACCCGGTAAAAAAAGCCGCACAACCGATTGCCGCCAGATACGACAAAAACAATTTTGCATTCATAAAAATCTGCTCCTGTATTGATTGAAAACTCTTATAAAATCAAAATCCGCACAAGCGAACCGGACTTGAACTTCTGCAAGCCGCCGCAAGGCGAGTTTGGACTTTGGGAAAACGCGTCCCGGATGCGATTGCCAAAAGCATAACTCCGGATTGCGGATGGATTGCAAAAAAGGAGCGTTCGGAGAGCTGGCGGGGGCTACCTGTAAGGTAACCGCCGCAAGCGAACCGGACTCGAACTTTTGCAAGCCGCCGCAAGGCGAGTTTGGACTTTTGGAAATCGCATCCTATAAAAAATAGCATAAAATAGGGATTTTGGCAACCATTTTATTGGTAATTATCGGGCTTTTCGCAGGGGGAAATTTGCTTTTCGGGGGTTTTGGCTGTATTATTAATATAAAGTAAGCGTTGAAACTACCTTTTTATGGGATTTATATATGGCTCGAAAACTTAATACAGACGGGCAAGTCGGCTGGGTTGCCTGGGGGTCGCTGATCATCTGCATGGGGGCGCTGTTTGTAATATTGCGCAGTTCTTTAAGCGAGGCTTTTGACAGCGAGTTTGGTGTGATTCTGATTTCTGCATCGGCGACCGCCGGTTTGATAACCGCTGCCCGCTGCCGCCGCTTCGGCTTGCTTACCGGTTTGACGCTGCCGGTGGTTTTCGGTCTGGCATTGGCGCTGGATCTGGTGTGCTGCGAGTGTTTTACCTGGCGCATGGCGGGGCTGGCAATGGGGATTTATCTGGCGCTGGTGGGGGGCAGAGTGGCGATGTATCTGATTTACATCGACCAGCGGAGCCGGGAGAGCCATTGGCTGCTGACCAGCTGTATCATGCTGCTGCCCATAGCATTAGTAACATTTTTCAAGATCTATTGGCAGGAGATCCGCTCCATACCCCACGGCTTGGAGATCTGGTCGCTGCGGCTGGTCGTGGCGTGGGGGATGCTGCTGCTGATATGGCGGCCGGAACTGCTGCTGCGGGCATTGACTTTCATACTGTGCAATACATTCTACCGGCTGCGGCTGGAACATGCCGAGCGGCTGCCGGATTACGGACCGGTTTTGATCGTTTCCAACCATGTATCTTTTCTGGATGCACTTTTTATCATGGGGTTGAAGGCCCGGAAGGTCACCATCCTTATCCACAGCAACTTTTACCGGATGCCGGGATTCAAATGGTTTTTCCGCTGGATCGGGGCTTTGGAAGTACCCGACGCCACCAAACCCAAACAGATGCAGAAGTTTTTCAAACGTGTCCACCGGGTGCTGGAACGCGGCGGCGTGGTTTGCATGTTTCCTGAAGGCGAGATCTCCAGCAACGGCGTAATGCAGGAATTCAAAGGCGGCGTCGCGGCCATGCTGCCCAACAAAGATGTGCCGGTGATACCCATGCATTTGAGTATGCTCTGGGGCAGTTTATTCCGTATCCATCAGGGGCATCTGCGTTTTATCCGCCCCCACAAACTGCCCATTCCGGCAACGGTATATGTGGGGGAACCCATTCCGGCGGATTGGAGCGGGTTCAAGATCTGGCAGAAGATCGGCGAACTGGGTGCCGAGGCGGAAATGCCCCTTATCCCCGGCGAAAAAACCATTCATCACCGCTTTCTCAAACGTGCCAAGCAGCATCCCTGGCAGGTAACGTTCAAAGATTTTGACGAAAAAAATCCGCAAAACAACTTCCAGATCCTCGCAAAATCCATTCTTTTGAGCAAAAAATTGCGCGCCATTACCCGCGAACGCAATGATCATGGCGAAAATATGGGAATCATGCTGCCCAACGGCACTATGACCGCTGTGGCCCTGCTGGCGCTCTGGTACACCGACCGCCGGGCGGCAATGATCAACTACACCTCCGGCGCGGAAGCTATGGAGAAAATGCGCATCAAAGCCCAGCTCAAAACCATCATCACCAGCAGAGCAGTGCTGGAAAAACTGAAAAACGAACCCTCCGCTGAAATGGTGTTTGCGGAAGATCTTCTCGCTTCGGCGACCCCCGGCGAAAAACTCCGGAACTTGCTGCAAGTGCTTTTGATCCCCCATTGGATATTGATCAGGATGGTGGCGCCCAAATCATGGCGGGGAGTTACTGAATGTGCGGCAATACTCTTTTCCAGCGGCTCCACCGGGCTGCCCAAAGGGGTGATGCTTTCCCACCACAATCTGCACAGCAACATCATAAGTTTCTGGCGGGAAATAGCGTGGCGGCCCGATGACAGTGTGCTGGGCAACCTGCCGCTTTTCCATGTTTTCGGTTTGATGACCAACTTCTGTTTTCCGGCAGTAACGGGGACCAAAGTTATTTTTGTACCCAATCCGCTGGATGGCCGGGCGGTTTGTCAGACGGTCAAAGACAACCGGATAACCCTGATGCTTGCCACTCCGACTTTTCTGCAAAGCTATCTCAAATACGCTTCGGTGGAAGATCTTTCATCGCTGCGGCTGGTGATCGCCGGGGCGGAAAAGCTGCAGCGCAAACTTTTTGAACGGGTCAAGACCATTACCGGTCTGAATATCGTGGAGGCTTACGGATGTACGGAAATGAGCCCCATTGTGGCGATCAATATATCCAGCTCGCTCTTTACGCTGGGCAAAGAATCCGGTCCTTACGGCAGTATCGGTGTACCCATGCCGGGGATCGCCGTAAAGATCATCGATCCGGATACCGGAGAAGAGTTGGGCGAAAACGAACAGGGCTTGCTCCATTGCAAAGGCGCCAGCGTAATGATCGGTTATCTGGATGACCCCGAAGCCACCAGCAAGGCGATCACTCCCGACGGCTATTACAACACCAACGATATAGCCACGGTCGACCGCAACGGCTGTATCCGCATTGTGGGCCGCATGACCCGGTTCAGCAAGATCGCCGGCGAAATGGTGCCTCATGAAATGATCGAACGGCGCATCGAAGAGCTGGGGCATCTGGATAATCTTGTGGCAGTAGCCGCCCGCCCCGACGAGCGCAAAGGCGAACAACTGGTGGTGTTTTACGCCCAAGAAGCCAAGTTCGATATCGCCGAACTGTTGAAGAAAATGCGGGAATCGGGTCTGCCCAATTTGTGGATACCCCGCGCCGATTGCTTCTTTGAAGTGGAAGCGATCCCCATGCTGGGCAACGGCAAAAAAGACCTGAAAAAAGTTCAGGCAATGGCAAAAGAATTAAGCGAAGATGTTTTCTGAAATATAAACTTTTTACATGCAGGAGAAATGAAAAAATGAAAGTTCTGGTAGTTGGTTCCGGTGGTCGTGAACATGTGTTGTGTTGGACTCTTGCCAAAAGCAAAAATGTGGATAAAGTCTTTTGCGCCCCCGGCAATGCCGGTATCGCACAGGAATTTGAGTGCGTAAATATCAAGGTCAGCGAGCTGGAAAAGATGGCTGATTGGGCAGTGGCTAATAAAATCGACTTTACCGTTGTAGGCCCCGAAGCTCCTCTTTGCGACGGCATTGTGGATGTATTCAAGAGCCGCGGTCTGGCGATTTTCGGCCCTTCCAAAGCCGCCGCCCAGCTGGAAGGCAGCAAGACTTTTGCCAAGAAGTTTATGGAAAAATACAATATCCCCACCGCCCGTGCTGCCGAGTTCGATACTCCCGCCCCGGCGAAAGATTATGTGAATAAAGAGTTTGCCAATGGCGAAAAAGGCATCGTGGTCAAGGCTGACGGTCTGGCGGCCGGCAAAGGCGTGCTGGTTGCTGACAATGCCAAGGATGCCTGCGACTTTATCGACCTTTGCTTTGAAGGCGGTTTCGGCGGAGCGGGCAACCGGGTGCTGATCGAAGAGTGCCTGTTCGGCGAAGAAACCAGCGTGCTGGCTCTGGTGGATGGCAACACCATCCGGGCTCTTGCCTCCAGTCAGGATCACAAGCGGGCATACGATCAGGATAAAGGCCCCAACACCGGCGGTATGGGTGCATACAGCCCCGCTCCGGTAGTAACCGAAGCCGTGCTTGCCGAAGTAGAGAAAAATGTGCTGGACAATGTGCTGGTGGGCTTGCAAGCCGAAAAGCTGGATTTCCACGGCTTGCTCTTTGTGGGTGCCATGGTTACCGATAAAGGGGTGAAAGTTCTGGAATTCAACGTGCGTTTCGGCGACCCCGAAGTACAGGCGGTCTTGAGCCGTTTTGAAGGCGATCTGCTGGATGTCATGCAGAAAGTTGCCGCGGGCAAACTTGCCGAAGCCGACCTGATCTGGAGCGCTGAACCCGCAGTTTGTGTGGTAATGGCATCCGGCGGCTACCCCGGCGATTACGAAAAGGGGTTTGTCATTACGGGTCTGGCGGAAGCCGCCGCCACCGGCGCCAAAGTTTTCCACGCCGGAACTGCTTTGAACGATAAGGGCGAGATCGTCAACTCCGGCGGCCGCGTGCTGGGCGTGACCGCCCGGGGCAAAGATGTTCGCAGCGCCATTGAAAACGCTTACAAAGCCGTGGACTGCATCAAGTGGAATGGCGGTTTCTGCCGCCGGGACATCGGCTATCATGCCCTTGAACACGAAGCAGCCGGCAAATAAGCAAGGTGTAAGCAATGCTTGGTGATCGATCCTATATGCGTTTTCGCGATGATTACGCCGAACATGCCCGCAAAGCCATGCAGGCGGTCTGGGCAATAATCGGCATAAATATAGCAGTATTTTTGCTGAATATCGGCGAAAACGGCGCGCTCTATTTGTGGGCAAACGAATACAAGTTCCAACCTTATCAGCTGGTAACGTATATGTTTTTCCACGATGGGTTCGGGCATATCTTTTTTAATATGTACGGGCTTTATCTCTTCGGCAGCATGGTGGCGCCCATATTGGGCAGAAACCGCTTTTTGATCCTCTATTTTATCAGCGGCATCGGCGGCGCGCTGCTGCATTTAGCTGCCAACTGGGGGGCACGTTTCCCCACGGTGGGCGCCAGCGGAGCGCTTTTCGGCGTAATGATGGCAGTGGCAATGCTCCGGCCCAATACGGAGATATTTCTGCTCTTTATACCGGTGCCGATAAAAGTCAAAACGCTGGTGATAGTCTATGCGGTGCTGGAAATTTTAAGCAGCGGCAGATTGGACAATATAGCCCATCTGGCGCATCTGGGCGGTTTTGTGGGGGCGTATTTGTATTTGATACTCTTCTGCAAACGCGATGTGGTCTGGAGCCTGAAAGATCTGTTTAAAAATATCAAGGCGAACCAGCCGGAAACTTTTGACCGCCATGCTCCCGCCGACAGCAGCAAAACCAACGCCGCCGGAGAACCGGAGATCAAGCATGTATCCCAAAAGGAGATCGACCGTCTGCTGGATAAGATCTCCGAAGAAGGCATCAACAGTTTGACCGATTTCGAACGCGCCGAACTGCAATTTTTCCGCGAACAGATGCAGTCCCGGGGGCGGTAAACAATGAGAACCGATCTCTTTGACTATCAGCTGCCGGAAGAGCTTATTGCCCAGCGGCCCGCCGAAAAGCGTGACCGCTCCCGGATGCTGGTTTTGAACCGCACTACCGGCGAGTGCGTCATCCGGGATTTTGCCGATATAGTGGAGTATATTTCGCCGGGGGATCTGCTGGTCAGCAACAACACCAAAGTCATGCGGGCAAGGTTGTACGGCAGAAAAAACGGTTTGCCCGAAGGCGCTCACTTTGAAGCGCTTTTGCTCAATCCCCATCCGGCTGGCGAAAAAGCTCCCGGCACCCGCTATCAGGCCATGCTCAAGCCGGGCAAACGGGCGTTGCCGGGTACTTATGTAAAATTGCTGGATCACGCCGGAAATCTCTTGATCAATGCCCCCGGTTTTACTGTGGCGGAGCGATTGGAAGATGGTACTTTTGTAATCGACTTTGATACAGCAGATCAGGATTCTCTGCAAGCCAAATTCGGGCATATACCCTTGCCGCCCTACATCAAACGGGGCGACGAGGGCAGCGATTTTGAGCGTTATCAAACCATTTTTGCCAAGGTGTCCGGAGCAGTGGCGGCACCCACAGCCGGGCTGCACTTTACACCGGATGTGCTTGCCGCACTGGATAAAAAAGGGGTCAACCGCGCCGAAGTAACGCTCCATGTGGGCGCCGGAACCTTCAAGCCGGTCAGCGAAGCAGTGATAACCGACCACAAGATGCACACCGAACACTTTGTCTTGAGCAGTCAGACTGCCGATGCGATAAACGCCACCCGCGCTGCGGGCAAAAAAGTTGTGGCAGTAGGCACCACCACCGTGCGGACATTGGAGAGTTGCGCCGATCCCGATGGAACAGTCCATGCTCAAAGCGGAGCGACCAATATATTTTTGTATCCGCCCTACCAGCCCCGGTCGGTGGATATGCTTTTGACTAATTTTCACTTGCCCAAAAGCACACTTTTGATGCTGGTAAGCTGTTTTGCCGACCGGGAAAAGGTGCTTGCGGCCTACGCTGCGGCAATCGAAAATAAAATGCGTTTTTACAGTTACGGCGATTGCATGTTATTTATTTGAGGTAAAAAATGTTTACGCTGGAAAATTCAAATACTTTATATGCCGTGATCGGCGACCCGGTGGCGCACAGCGTTTCGCCCGCCATGCAGAATGCGGCATTTACCGCAGCAAATTTAAGCGAACGCTACGGCAAGTACCACGTCAAGCCCGATGAACTGCCGGAGTTTGTGGAGTTTGCCCGCAAAAATCTCAAGGGCTTCAACGCCACCGTGCCCCACAAAGCGGCGCTGATCGCCTTGCTGGACGAGATCGCCCCGGCGGCGCTGGCAGCCAACAGCGTCAATACCGTGATAAATCGCAACGGCAAACTCTATGGCGACAGTACCGATGGGTACGGCTTGGAAACCGCGCTTTTTGAGGCGTTCAAGCTCAAGATCGCCAATTCAAAGATCGTGATGCTCGGTGCCGGCGGCGCGGCACAAGCCACGGCGTTTGAGTTTGTGGAGCGCAAAGCGGCCCGCTTGACCATAGTCAACCGTACCAGAAGCAAAGCCGAAGCACTGGCGGAACACCTTGCCGGTAAAGCTACTCTCTTATCGGCGCTGGGCAACGACGAAAAAAGTTTGATCGAAGCTGCCGTAGCCGAAGCCGATGTGGTCATTCAGGCAACCAGCGCCGGATTGCGCGCCGGCGATGCGCCGCCGGTGGAGCTGGAGCTTTTGAAAAACGCCAAAGCAATTTTTGATATGATCTATCACCCGACTGAAGTGCAGCTTTTTGCCCGGGCAAACGATATACCTTGCGCCGACGGCAGAGGTATGCTGCTGCATCAGGGGGCAAGAAGTTTCGAACTCTGGACCGGGCTGACTGCCGATGTAAAAGCCATGCGGCAAGCTCTGGATCAGGCGTTGGACAACAAATAAAAATAAACCGGCGGCTGGTTCCGCCGCAAACAGGAGAATATACTATGGCATGTAACGGTGATTGCTCGAACTGCAACAGCAAAGAAAAAGCTGCAGAAGATTGCCGCTTGAAGAGCGTTATGCAGAATATCAAACACAAGATCGTGGTCATGTCCGGCAAAGGCGGTGTGGGCAAAAGTACAGTAGCAGTAAATCTGGCAGTATCGCTGGCGCTGGCCGGCAACAGCGTGGGTCTGCTGGATGTGGATATCCACGGCCCCAGCGTGCCGCAAATGCTCAAGCTGGGCAATACCGGCGTGATGATGGATGGCGATATGATACTGCCCCAGGAGATCGGCTCGCTGAAAGTGGTGTCCCTGGGCTTCATGTTCGACGACCCCGACGGCGCCATAATCTGGCGCGGCCCCATGAAAATAGGCGTCATCAAACAGTTTCTGACCGATGTGGCGTGGGGCGAACTTGATTATCTGGTGATCGACTCGCCTCCGGGTACCGGCGATGAACCTTTGACCATCTGCCAGCTGCTGGATGGCGAAAAGGGCGCAGTTATCGTAACGACGCCGCAGCTGGTGGCAGCCAACGACGTGGCAAAAAGTTTGAATTTCTGCAATCAGCTGGAATTCCCGGTGCTGGGTCTGGTGGAAAATATGAGCGGGTTCGTCTGTCCGGATTGTGGCAAAGTTACCGAAATCTTTTCGGCGGGCGCCGGTGAAAATCTGGCAGAACGTTTCGGCGTAAAACTCCTGGCCAAGATACCCATCGATCCGGTGATCTGTCAGGGCGGCGATGACGGAACACCCTTTGTGCAGCGTTTTGCCAAAAGCGTTCCCGGAAAAATCTTTGAAGAGATGGTCAGCAAGCTTTTTGCCTGAACACCAGCGTGCCGCAGGGGAGAGAAAGCACCATGAAAAAGTTGGAAAACAAACGAATTCTGATCACCGGCGGTGCCGGATTTATCGGCTCCAATCTGGTGGAAAAATTTCTTGCCCAAAATAACGAAGTAGTGGTGCTGGATAATTTTTCCACCGGCAGGCGGGAGAATCTTGCCGCATTTACCGGCAGCAAAGCTTTTACGCTTATCGAGGGCGATATAAGGAATATTGAAGATTGCCGCAAAGCCCTTGAGGGTGTGGAATATGTGCTGCACGAAGCGGCATTGGGCAGCGTGCCCCGGAGCATCAAAGACCCTGTGACCAGTACCGAAGTGAATATCGTGGGTTTTGTGAATATGCTCTTTGCGGCAAGCGAGGCCAAGGTCAAGCGGTTCGTTTACGCCGCCAGCAGTTCGACTTACGGCGACAGCAAAACTCTGCCCAAAAAAGAAGATGTTATCGGCAAACCCCTTTCGCCATACGCCATAACCAAGTATGTGAACGAGCTTTATGCCGAAAACTTCCATGATTTGTACGGCATGGATACCGTGGGCTTGCGCTATTTCAACGTTTTCGGGCGGCGGCAGGACCCCAACGGGGCTTACGCCGCAGTGATCCCCAAATTTGTTATGCAGCTGATGCAGCACCGGCAAGTCGTTATCAATGGCGACGGCAGTTACAGCCGGGATTTCACCTATATAGATAATGTTCTGCAAGCTAATGAGCTGGCGCTGACCGCCGATGATCCGCGGGCGTTGAATACCGTGTATAACGTGGCTTGCGGCGAACAGACTTCGCTGCAAACGCTCTTTGACCACCTGAAGGATTTTCTGTCTGAATTCGATCCGGCGATCGCGGATGCACGCCCCTGTTACGGAGCAGTACGCGCCGGCGATATACCCCACAGTCTGGCAAGCATCGACAAAGCCCGGCAGCTGTTGGGCTATGCTCCGCGATTCGATGTCAAAAGCGGGTTGCGCGCCGCCTGTCAATGGTATTGGGCAAATCTTAAAGACAAGGGCGCGATATGAGCCGTAATCCCAATAATTATTTTATCGATATGCTCCGCAGCGCCATTCTGGAAGGCCGCTACGGCAATGCGGCACTGCTGCCGTCAGAACGCAATCTGGCGGCGGATTTCAACGTGGGGCGCAGCGTAGTGCGCAATGCGCTGAAAATTCTGGCAGCCGAAGGGGTGATCGCACTGATCCCCCACCGGGGTGCTTGTGTGGCAAACAACAGCAGTATCCGCAAGTTCCGCCGGTTCATTTTCTGCTGCCGCAAAATCAGCAAAGTCCCCAGCGAAATGCTGTCGATATTGGCAAATGTCTGTATGGCGGCGGCCGGTGAGCGGGCGGAAGTGCTGGTGAGTTTTTCCGAGGAGTACGATGTTCTGCTGGATATAGCCGATCTCTCCTACCGCGTGCAGCAGGGCGAACTGCAGGGCGTGATGATTTTGGAAAATTGTCCGCCGGAAAGTCTGCGCGATTTGCGCAAATACTCCATACCCCATGTTATAATCAATCAGGAAGCTGATTACGGCAGCTGCTGTTGCCGCATCGATCACCGCAGTATCGGCAGAATGGCGGGCTCCCGTTTGCTCAAAACTCAATATCCGCACTACGGGGCGATCACCGGCAATCTTTCTACACTGCTGTTCAAAGAGATGCTTGCCGGATTCCGCGGAGCTCTTGCCGAAGAAGAGATCACGCTGGATAAATCTCTGATATTTGAACTGCTGCCGACTTTTTCGGAAGAAAGCTACCAGCAGCTGGTGGATTTTCTCCGCAAAGCCCCGCGCCCGCTGGCACTTTTTGCCATGCGCGATGTGCGAGCCGAATTCGTCTATCGCGCCTGTCAGGAGCTGAACTTGCGCATCCCCGAAGATGTGGCTCTTATCGGCTACGACAATATTTCGTGGCAGGATGCCGCTGCCGCCGGGCTGACCACCATTGAGCAACCCATCAGCAAACAGGCGGTACACGCCGTAAAAATGCTGAAAAAGTGGTACGAAAGCTCCGTCGAACCAGACTCCGTAGTTCTCACCGGAGAAATAATCGAGCGCCGCAGTTTATAATAAATGCTTTGTTCCCGATAAAGGGTGATGTGGAAGCCTTGGGGAAGCGGGAAAAACCTTTTATTGGCATTTATCTGTTTCGTTTGCTAAATAGATGAGTGCCTTTTAAGTTTTGAAAAAATTGCTTCAACATCAGTTCTGTTTATCAACCGATCTCGGGATCAGAGCTATTTTTTAATATATGAGGCAATTTCAAAAGTCGATTAAAAAAAGATTGAAAAAGCACCATTAATGAGTAACGAAGGGGAGTTTGAGCGTGGCTACTCGTAGAGTAACCACCTCAAATGCTCCTTTTGCTAATCGCAATGGGGAATTTCAAGGGTTTTTAAGAACTTTTGAAATTACCTCATATTTCAAGCCTTGCCCAAAGATTTAGGTAAGGCAAAATCACCGGCGGAAAAGCCGTATTGCATCAGCAATTTTTCAAATGTTGCCTTGAACTCAAAATTATACTCTGCGCCATGCAGATCGCTGCCGTAGGTAAACTTTACTCCAGAATCCCGCCATCTGGCAAGCTTTTCAAAGTAAAAGTGCCGGATATCTTCCGGAACTTCCGGGTAGATGATAAAAGAGTTTATTTCTGCAAGTTTATTGCAGCTTATCAGCAGATGCTCCAATTCATCCCAATACTCATTGGGGATCATCCGCAATACATTGAAATCCCGGTCTGCCGGATCACGGGTAATCAGATAATAGCCACTCCAAAACGCCAACATATCCCACGGATGTGCCAGAATATCCACCAGTTCGTGCCGGATAAGAAAACACGACTGATTGAAAAAGTCATCTATCATCGGTTTGGGGGCCTGTTCTGTGTAATTGGGTTTATGTACCCCGCCAATAATATACTCTATATTCAGGCGTTTAATATCCTCCGGGGTGATATCCAGCATCAGCGGCCCATTTTCCGGACCGCCGTACATTATTCCATCAATAGGAGTCATAGTTCTGAACGGATGCCCCTTAAGATCGTAAACAAAACAGGATGTATAATCCCGCCGGGCGATTTTTTCACATTCCCATTGCGTAGCACAACTTATTTCCAAGCCGAAATGAAAGCCGGGAATCTTGCCCAGCTGCCGAAACTCTTCGGCAGCGATTTCAATATCCGGCAGATTAAAGCGAGTATGCAAATGGTCGGATATTCCCCAATGAGTAAAACCCGCCTGCTTACCAGCCTCCGCAATATCCGGAAGTTGTGCACACGCCGAATCACATGAACAATGAGAGTGTATATGCAAATCCTGATCAATAATCATTTTATTTAGTAACAGTTAAAAATTTTGCCATTGCAGGTTCCAGTGTTATTGCCTGCCCATTGTATACAGTTTCGGTTTGCGTTACCGGATCAAAAATGATTGCTTTTTTGTAAGCAAACGGCAGAGTCACTTTTACACTTTTCTGATTTTTTGAGTAGTTCAAGACTGTAATGAATGAACCGGACTTTTTGTCAAAATAACTGGCGTAAACATCTTTATCGCCGGTTTTGATCTGCGGTTTGTTCTGCTGCCAGTACCCGATAAAATCAGCATCGGTCAGGCCGAAAGCATACATACGGTCGCGGATGGATAATTCGGTAGCACTGTGAATAAAGTTGGGATACATCATCAGGCAATGCAATATTGCCATGCCGCTCAAATGCGTCGAAACTTTCGGACTTTCGGTCTTTTCCACCTGCCGGTATTGGGGTAATATCATGCGATCCGGCCCGATATTGGAAGCATTTTCAAACCGGAAACGATCCATAGACATAAAGTCATTGAAGTAAGTATTATTGTAAAATTCAGCCCGGTACTGTTCGCCCATAAGTACTACATTAGCATAGACACACATGGTATTGCCCTGATCGGCTCCGGCGTGAACAATGGTAATGCTTCGGGGGTCTTTGAGCCGCTGGGCATTATATATACGCTCGTGGAAGTCACGCAGTTCAAATACCGGGTTGGAGTGTTCACCGTTTTCAGTAAAAATATCCGTTCCGAAGCAGTCGTAATAAACGCCGTCCCACGGATTGCTTTTCATCATATTGACCAATTCTTTAATATAAAGATCCTGCCACAAACGGCTGCGGAAATCCCCTTTGGTCAGTTTACCGAAAGGCGGGAAATTGTAGGAACGCGAAGGCAATGCCTGCCATTGATCGCGGAAAAAGCTCCATTGCGAGATCTTTTCGAGGATGTATGGCGGGCACTGATAAAAAAGGCGATAACCGCCATTTTTCTTTGAAAGATAATCCTTCATGTATTTATCATTATTGCTGACTGCCAGACTTCCGGCATATTTGAACATGCTGCTGGTCTGCCATACCAAATCCAGATTGCTGTTTTTTCCGGCACGAAAACGCAATTTTCGCCAGTTGTTTTCGGCAGGACGGTAAGGGAAAGCACAAATCGCAAAATCAAAAACTTTACTTTCCCCGGCTTTAAGCCGTATCTTTTCCCCAACCAGATTTACACGCATGGTGTTTTTATCCACATAAAGCCAGTTGCGGCCGAACTTGCGTTTACTGGCGGGTTCCAACCGGGAGAGAAAAAAGCTTACCCCCCGGTCAATAGTGCCCAGCATGATATTATCGTAGAAATCTTTGCTGGTGAAGTTTTTGATCTCGTTCAACGCCAGCGATCCGACATTTGACCACGATCCATCGGTACGGCTGACAAAGTCTGAATCCACCACCGGCAATTCAATTTTGAACTCATCAAGTGCACTATCTTTAAGAGCCTTGACCGTTATGGTGTAACGGGTAAATCCCGCATAATCGCTGGTAAGTTTTCCGTTCAACAGCAAGTCACCGCATTTTCCGGAAAGTTTCGCCGAAGCAGAACTGGGGTTAACAGCAAACTCGCTCATGGCAAGCTTCGGCTCTGCTGCGTTTACGGTCAACAGCATCGGGTGCCGGAAAATATCGCCATTCCCGGCATGAATATTTTTTATCATACCATTTTCGGCAAAAAAGATTTTTCCATTCCAGTTGCCAACAGTATTTTTACCGGCTGCGATAAGGTTTTTCCACGGCTGTGGAGCCGGCATTTCCGGCTTTTGTATACCAATATCATTAAGCCAGTCCGGGTGATTGTAAACGCTGAAAAATTCTTCGGCAGCATCAAATACTCTGCCATCTTTGAGGGTAATTTCAGGTTTGATATAATATTCCCCATCGGGCAAAGTTTTGAGGTCGATTTCCAGCCGGGTAACTCCGGCGGCAGTGGCAATGACCTTCAGCGGCTGTTTATCTTTAGACAAAATGGTGAACTTTCCGGAAGCGATATCAGAACTTTTAAGATTACCGGTCAAGGCGGTAGTTACCTGCATTTTAGCGGTTGCAGAAGTGGTTTCAGTTTTTACATAGAGTTTATCGCCGGCATTTTTAAAACGGATGTGGTCAAGTTTGATCTTATCTTCCGGCTTCATCTTACGCATGTTCAAACCGATATCCACAAATGCACAATTTTCCGGCGTGGTAAAAGTATGCAGAAGTTCTTTCCATTCATTGTTGGTCGGGCGGATGTGAAAGCGACTCTGTCCCAAAGCTTTGCCATTTTTATCCTTGTAGAAAAATATGAGCATGCCGTTAGCGTGGAACTGAAAATTACTGGTGGCTTTGTACCACGCTTCAAACACATAATTACTGGTGGGTTTAACTCTTATATTGTCAATATAAAGAGCGTACTGCATAGGCTCGCCGGACCCCTCGGCCTGAAAGAATGCTTCGCCGACTTTGGCTTCACGCCATTCGTTGACCACTTTGCCGCCCCTGCCGGGCATAAAATGGTCAAAAATCAGATGTTTATCGAATTGCCATCCATCAAAAGTCGTATCAAACGACTCAAGATCAATACCTTTGGCACTACCATCCACAATGGGAGCTATGCGGAAAAAATCCACCTTGACTTCTCCGGCTGCCGGCACATTTACCAACCGCAGCATAACGATAGCTTTAGTTGCCCCTTCCGGCAAAGTTATCTCAAACTGCCGGTGCGTCCAGCGGGTCATGCTCAAACCCAATTTAAAATAACTGCTGCCGATGGTCTTGCCTTTATCTTTGGTCTGATAAAGTACCAATACCATAAAATTATTGGCTACCGGAGCGGTGCTGGTATAGTTCAATGCCACTGCAAATTTATCACCGGGTTTACCGTAAACATCGTGACTGTAAATATATTGCAGATTTTTCTTCTGCCCCACAGCCTTCAATGCACCGCGTTCAACTCCGCCGGAAAGAATTATTTCTGCCCCACCACCGGGTATGATCGTTCCGGTTGTCATTTTCGGGTCGTCGAACCGTTCCAGTACAACATCAGTCATGCCGGAAAAAGCTGCCCCGGCAAGCAGTGCCGCTGTCAAAAGTTTTTTCATTATATTGCCTTTCAATTAAATTATTGGAATATCAATCCTCAAACCCGTATCGTTCAACTTCTTTGAACTGGGCATTGGTCAGCGAAGCTACTGAACCATCACACATCGCTGCGTTACTTCGTTTTTTTCCGCCATGTAAAGTACCATAGTTATCGCTTACAGCACCTGCAACTTTATTTTTATCGTTGGTGCGGTACGGTATCAGATAAACCCGCTTGGCGGCAGTTTTATTTTCGCCGTACATGATCATTTTTGTTGGATCACTCACCGACCCCATAGTCGCGGTGCCGCGAACGATTTTACCGCCGGAAACTTCGGTACAAAGCTGACCGTTGTAATAATAGCTTATACTGCCGTAGGCTTTTTGTGTAGCTGCATCTTGAGTATTTTCTGCCGAATCGCAATATGAGGCATTGACTTCGCCCGGGGTGCGCCAGCCGTCAAACTCCAGATAAAGCAGCGCCTGATTTATATACCACACATTATGATATTTGTATCCGGGCCACCATTGATTCAATCCGTAATCGTGATAACAGCTGCCATTGGTATTGCTGTTTCCGGAACCATGATTGGGGTCGCAATAATGAAAGTAATCGTGATTATCTCCGGAATACATACTTGTTGCCAACGCAAGCTGTTTAAGTTTTCCCCGGCAGTTACTCTCCCGTGCCGACTCCCGTGCCGTTGAAAGAGCCGGCAGCAGCATTGCTGCAAGTATGGCAATAATCGCAATAACCACCAGCAGTTCGATCAAAGTAAATGATCGCACTTTCCTTTGAAAACGCCTTCTCATAACCAACGCTCCTTTCCTATTTGCGCTTTATGATCTTCGGTTGAATATATATTGTGCTGTTATTGGAATTACCGGCAAGAGCACTCGCCACTCCTTCCACCAGCAAAGATATATTAAGATCGATCGTGGTCAGCCCCGGCGATAAATTTTCTCCCAACGGAGTATTGAAGTTACCAACCACGCCAATATCTTTACCAATCTTTATACCGATCTCGGTTGCCGCCTGATAAACCGCCAACGCCCGGATGTCGTTCATACAGACAAAAGCGTTACAGTTGCTTTCGATGGCTTCGATGATGTTTTTCCGTAAATCGTATCCGGTATTTGCCGACGGCATATTTTTGGCAATAATTCTGCCGGAGTTATAAAAATTGATATTGTTTTTATTGCAGACATCCTCCACGCCGTCAAGCATATCCAAGTCAAAGAGCTTGCTGCATACTCCATGTTTGCGGCGTATTTCCTCCCCGGCGGGTTCCTGGGTGATGAATACAAATTTATTAAAGCAGTTTTCCAGCAGATATTCTGCAGCCAACTGTCCTGCGCAGCGCATATCAAACAGCACTTTATCGGCTCCGTCGAAGGGAATATCTCCGGAGTAAAACATTACAAAAATTATCTTGCGAAACGCTTTCCGCACTTCCCACAACGCTTTGTAAGGGAAATGACCGTCACCGCGGATTATCAATGTTTCCACCCCCGAACCGGCATAGCTCAACAAGAGTGCTTTAGCTTGATCGTGGGAATAATTTTTCATCATCCAGCTGTAACCCAACGATACCGGGGCATGACCTTCCGACAACAACCGCAATAAAAGCTGATTATAAAAATCACAATAAACAGAGTCGGTCATACTCAAAAGCAACCCAACCTTGCCCAACTGCAATTTTTGCTCCGGGCAAAACAACTCCTGATCAGTATCATGCACAAAAAATCCCTGTCGCGGTCGGGATTCCACCAAACGGTTGCGGCACAGCAGCTCATAAACTTTCCGGGCGGTTATATAACTTATATCATATTGCCGGGCAAGCTCCACCCCAGAGGGCATCCGGGTTCCGGCTGCAAGTTCGCCATTAACGATCTTTTCTGCTATCTCAAGATAAACATCCTGATACTTTGCCATACAATCCTCACGAAGTATATATCATCAGTCGTAGTATATACTACAATATATAACAAAACTTGCACCTTGTCAAGAGCAATATAAAATTTTTCTCCAATTTTTTGCAGGTACAGAGATTTGCAGTTGATCGGAAGATTTTTTCAAAATCAAAAAAGAGCTGCTGCCGGACTGATCCGGCAACAGCTCTCTGATTTTATTCTGCAAGATAAACTTCAGCTTATTTGCTGTAAAATTTATCTCTTACCGCCCACAGGCCCAGTGCGGGGTTGCTGATGTAAAATACTTCTTCGCCGTTGACGGTGTTGAAGCCGTCTTTCAGGTTCTTGACATCGTATTTTTTCATCATTTCTTCCAGATCGCCGTAGTTGAAGCCCACGCCTTCGATCTCTTCGCGGCTCATGTGTTCGCCGGGGCAGTAGGTGATGCGGAATCTGCCTTCGCTGGAACCGTGGATCATGTGGGCAGCGGCGCCCAGATTGTTCCGCAGATCTTCGTTGTTCTTAACAGCTTCCAGCGTGGCGGGGGTGCCGTGGTAGCCGTATTTGCGGAGCAGGCGGTCGATTTCCTTATCTTCGCCAAACTCTTTCAGCGCCGGAGCCAGCACGATCAAATCGCCGTCGTCGTCGATGGCCATACGGGTACGGTACACGGATTTGTTGCCCAGCCAGGTGCTTTTGAATTCATCAGGATCCAGCCAGACCACCACCTTTTTAAGGGGCTTATCCAGCAAGGTAAGGTTGGTTTCCTGTGCCACTTTCACCGCAGCAAGGTAGGCACTGTCGTCAAAACTTGCGTAGATGCAGTCGGTCTGCATAGCTCCATCGGCACCCCGGCTGCGGACAGTCTGGATATAGCAAATGGGCAATTCGGCAAGGAAGTTCTGCACTGCGTAATTAAAGAGCTTACGCACCGGAGAGTCCGCCTGCCCCATGATTTTTTCCATATTGCAGGAAGCCCCGACAAAGTGGGACTTGTTGATCATATCACTGCCGCCGATACCCACCATGATGTTTTTGGTATAGTTGGCCATACCCACCACTTCGTGAGGAACCACCTGACCGGGGGAGAAGATCACATCATAGCCATCGAACACGATTTTGTTGACCATGGCTTTGACATCGTAATCCAGCTTGCCTTCGCTCCACTCTTTGATGAGTTCGCCGGAAACGGTCCCGACTTCCACCACATCGTTGCGCCAGTCGTGGACTTTGAATGCACTCATGGGTATAGCGTCGCCAAACATCATTTTGAGTTCGGCTTCGGTCATAGCCGCATGAGTACCCAGTGCGGGCATCACGTCGATCTGTTCAGCACCGCGGGCAGTGAGCATTTCGTAAAGCATTGCCGTAATGGGTCCGGCAAAGGAGTTCAAACGGGTGTGGTCGGGGGGCAGCAGCAGCACCTTTTTCATGGGCTTGTTGATTTTGTCGAGCAACTCAACGAGCATAGCTTTGACTTCGGCTTCCGATACAGCTGTACCGTTGCCGCCGCGGGCAGTAAGAATAGCCATAGATTATACCTCTTTATTTATAAGTTTGGTTAAAAGCAAAACCGGAAGAACCACCGTAAAATGGCTCTCCCGGTTAATATAACGCTCTTTTTTACAAAAAACAAATCAATCAACAGGAATTTCCGAACAGATCGTACCTTTTACCTCTCCGGCAAAGAGTTTTTCCTCATCTGCCAGAAAGCTCAAGAGATAATCCTGCGACATGTGATAGTCCAACGCCGCCTGATCCTGCCACTTTTCGTAGATCATATACTGTTCTGCCTTGCCGGGAACTTCGTGGATGCGGTACATGATATTGCCCGCTTCCTTATGCGTTCTGGCGGCAAGAGCCAGCAAGCGTTCTCTGCCTTTGGCGGCAGTTTCCGGCTTGAAGTATATGGGTACGATGATGGTTATTTCGTTATTCATTGTTTTTTCCTTACCGGCGGCGGGTGGGGATATGGGCGCTTTCGCCGTGGACAGCGTGAGCAGCTTCCATAATAGCTTCGCCGATGGTCGGGTGAGCGTGGATGGATTTACCCAGTTCACGGGCGGTGCATTCCATCTTCATTACCGGAGCGGCTTCGGCAATCAAATCAGTGGCGTGAGGCCCGATGATGTGCACACCCAGCACGGCGTCGGTCTGGGCATCGGCGAGGATCTTGACAAAACCTTCGGTTTCGTTGATCGCCATGGCTTTACCCAGCGCGGCGAAGGGGAACTTACCGACTTTGTAAGCAACGCCCTTTTCCTTGAGCTGTTCTTCGCTGGCACCCAGCGAACCGATTTCGGGAGTGGTGAAGATAGCGCCGGGGATCTGATCGCCAGCCAGCGCGGTGCGGTTTCCGGCAATGGTATCCACCGCGGCAACTGCCTGTGCGGAAGCCCAGTGGGCAAGCATACCTTTACCGGTAGCGTCGCCGATGGCGTAGATGTTGGGTATATTGGTCTGGGCATATTCGTTGACCGGGATCCAGCCGCGTTCGTTGGTCTGCACACCGGCAGCACCCAGATTGAGTTCACCGGCAACCGATTTTCTGCCGATGGAAACCAGAAGGTATTCGGCAGAAACTTTGGTATCGCCCACCATACCGGTCACGCCCTTACTGGTGGCTTTGATGTCGCCCAGCGGAGCCCCGGTCATAATTTTGATGCCCTTGGCTTCCATGCTCTTGGCAAGGGTCTTGCCCAGTTCACGATCCACGGGGGGCAGAATGGAAGGCAGCATTTCCACAACCGTTACTTCGGTACCCATTTCAGCAAACAGACAGGCAAATTCGCAGCCGATAACACCGCCGCCCAGCACCAGCAGACTCTTGGGCACTTTGGGAATACTCAAAAGTTCGGTGGAGGTAATGATTCTGGGGCTCTGGGGGATAAAGCCCGGCACCAGCGAAGCGGAACCGACGGCAATGATGAAGTTTTTGGCCTGAACAGTGGTTCCGGCATTTTCGCCATCGGCAACCATCACGCTCTGACGGTTCATAAAGCTGGCAGTACCTTTGAAAACAGTTACACCGGCAGCCTTGAGCAAACCGGCAATACCGCCGCGGAGTTTATCAAGGACTTCATCCTTGCGTTTGAGCATCTTTGTCCAGTTGGGTTTGATCTCGCCGGAGATCTCCACGCCGAAGTCAGCGGCATGACGGGCAGAGTGCAGAACTTCCGCACTGGCAATCAGGGTCTTGGTAGGTATACAACCGATATTCAGACAGGTACCGCCGAAGTTGCCCTTTTCGATCAGAGCAGTTTTCAAACCCTTCTGACCGGCTTTGATCGCTGCAACATAACCGCCGGGGCCGGCACCGATAACACACACATCAAATTTTTCCATAGCCATAATCAATCATCTCCTGATTATTTATTTAAAGAGTTAAAAAAAATTTATACTTCTACATCAATTAAAATACCACAACTTTGGCAAGCTTGCAACTGATAAGTGTGCAAAAATGAAGATTTTTTCTCAAAACGGAGCAAAAACTTGCAAAAAATCGCAAAATTCCCCGTTAAACCGCCGCATAAATAAACTTCAAGGCAAAAGCAAGCAGTTCCGGCGGCTTACTTTTTCAGCACAAAACAACATGTATTTTCCCCGCACAAGCTCTTGACAAGCTCTTGAGAATGTGTTAAAATATCAGCAAGACAAGTTGATTGGGAGTATTGTCATGCCAGCCTCCGTAAAATATCAGAAAATCACCAGCGTACTGAAAGCGCGTATTGCCGACGGTGTATACGCTGACCGTCTGCCCTCCCGGCGGCAGCTTATGGAAGAATTCCAAGTATCCAGCCGCACCATGCACAAGGTTTTTACCGAACTTAAAAACCTGAATTGCATTACGCCGACTTTTCACGGCACAGCTATTTGCTCTGCGGCATCCGAAGTTGCTCAATACCCGGTGCGCATAGTTTTGGTTGCTCCGAAAATAAGCGAAACTTTGCATACAGATATATTGCATATCAAACTTGCTGAATATATTGCCGAAGCCGGATTTGAGCTTATACCCTGCGATATCAACCGGGAAAATATCGTTGATATAATAGCCGACAACCGGCTCAACAGCCACGATGCGGTGATTTTTACTTACAGCAGTTTTCAGATAGAAGCTGCTGATTTACTGAAAAAACAAAATATACCCTTCGTAAGTGCCAACCGCCCGCCGGAAGGCGTGGAAATAAACTGGGTGGATTGGGATCATATGGAAATTTTCAACGATTTTGTAGGCAATATGCTTATGCGGGGAGCCCGGAAACTGGATATTTTCTGGACCAAACCCCAGGCAGGGCTATCGGATAATCACACTGCACTCATGTACGATTTCCGGGCTGTCAAACGCAGTTACTCCTTATTCAACCGCGACTTGGATGCGTTTCCGGAAAGCGATTGGGGAAATGCGGAAAAATATGCCGCCCATCTTTGCTCGCTCAAGAAACTGCCCGATGCAGTGTGGGTTTTGGATAACAGCCGCCAACAGCTGGCTGATTTGCTTACTGCCGGAGGGATCGCCAATACGGATTTTCTGGTAACTCATGACCGTAACGGCTCAAAAGAAACTCCGATGTTATTTTATACCCAGCAGGGATATTGCAATCTGGCACACAAAGTCTGGCAACTGTTGTGTCATGTAAGACGCCACAGCACAGCTCCGCCCCGTGGGATAAAACAACAGTGCGATGTAAAGTTTTATGAATATAAGTACAAGCAGCTTACTGCAAGAATGAATAAAACAATATAAAAACCAATAAATAAACAGGAGAGAAAAATGAAACACAACGAACACACTCTTTCCTGTGGAGTGCTCCACAGGAAGCCCATGGGCTTCGGCTTTACGCTGATCGAACTTTTGGTGGTAATTGCCATTATTGCAATTTTAGCGGCAATGCTTTTGCCCGCCCTTTCCGCCGCCCGGGAGCGGGCAAGAAGCTCCAACTGTATCGGTAAACTCAAGCAGATCGGCTTGGCAGTACACATGTACGCCGGGGCCCACGGTGATTTTCTGCCCAACTCCAGCACTTCCCCTACTGCTGAAAAGGTCAATGGCCGCTCCGGCGGCGGCTCCAGCAATTCACCGTTCTGGTTTCTTTACAACGGCGGATATTTCCAGAGCCATATTGCCGCTAAAGATGTCAACACCAATTATGTAAATATGAAACCCTACTACCAGTGCCCTTCGGACAACACCAACTATGTAATAAACGGGGGCAATATTGATACCAGCTATTGGTACAACATCAACCGGTATGTTTCTCTGGAAGAAAAATATCATCGTTGGACACTTGCCCATGAACCCAATAACGCCATTGTCTTTGATGTTTATCCCTTCAAGGTCAGTACCGCTGTACCGGATAACCACCCGGATGCAATAAATGTTCTGAAAATCGGCGGCGAAGTCAAGAGCGGGTCTTTGAAAAGTTTCCGCACCACTGCCCGTGATACAAGCTGGCAAGCCAAAGACTTTGACTTTTTTGATGCCCTTTAATTTACAAGTATAAGGAGTTCTTTAATAAAATGAAATTGTTCCGTTATTCAGTCATTGCGGCAATCACTTTGTCGACAATGAGTTTATTGGCTGCGCCGTGGAGTTTTCCGGCAAAAAAAGGTGTCAGTTTAAAAAATATCCCCGACTGGGGAAAAGAGGGGTTTTCTCTGGAAGTCTGGGCAAAACCCGCCGCTGACGATGCCGGTTACGCCGTACTTATGCGGGGCAGTTTCGGCTACCCCAATATCCGCAAAGATAAAAATATCGACTGCTACCTGATTACGCCCGAATCCGGCAAAAAGAATGCCGCCGGACGGGTCTACACCAAACTTGTGCCCAATAATTATCACTACTATGTTCTTACCGGCGACAAGGTTCAGAGCATTGCCTACCGGGACGGCAAAGTCATGCGGGTCAACAAAGTTCCGGGCATTCCGGTTTACAATGCAAAAAACACTTTGAACATCGGTCACTCTCTGGGCTGGGCAAAAAATTTTCAGGGCGAGATCGCCATGGTGCGGCTCCACAACCGGGCGTTGAGCAAAGCCGAAGTCCAAGCCAACTACGCTTTGCTGCAAGCCAATAAGCCGCTGGCGGTGGAAAAAAGTCTGATTTTCAATCAGGATCGGCGGGAATTTGCTGCAACTGCCAGCTCCTGCAATAAAGTAAATGAACTTACTCTCTCCGGCGTAGAAAAAGCTCCCGCCCCGGACAATGCGTGGCAGTTCCCTGCCAAAAAACGCGTTGCCATAAACAATGTACCGGATTGGGGCAAAGAGGGTTTTACGCTGGAAGTTTACGCCCTGCCCGAAATACCCAATGGCGGGTACGCTGTTCTTATGCGGGGAATTTTCGGCTATCCCAAATTCTTCAGTGCTAAAGATTTTGACAGCTATGTGATCAATACCCAAGGCAAAAATGCCGGAGGCAGAGTTTACACCGCTTTGGAACTCAACAAATACCACTATTACGCCTTGACCGGCACTAAAGATAAACTTGTTATGTACCGGGACGGCAAAGTCATGCGTACCAATAAAGGCAACAGTATACCCGGCTACAAACCCAACACCCCCCTCTATATCGGCAATTCCATGGGGTGGTCAAAACATGATTTCAAAGGCAAGATCGCCGTGGTGCGTATTGCCAAACGCGCCTTGAGTGCAGCAGAAATCAAGGCAAACTATCAGAAACTGCAAAACAATCTGCCGCTGCCGGCGGATAAAGCTCTTATCGTAAATGAAGACCGCCGGGTAACGGGCAATTTTTACAAATTCTCTGCCGGTAAAAACGTTACGGTCAAAAATGTTGCTGCCAACACATTGTTGAGTTTCATGGTCAAGCCGGAAAAACTTGCCGACAGTGATCTTATTACTTGGGGCAAACTCAAGATCAGCACCACTGCAGATGGTTCGGTGATCGCTGCTTACAACAACAAAACGCTTAAAGCGGAAAAAGTCCTTGCTGCCAACACCACCAGCACCATAACCTTTGCCATGAACGGTACGCAAGGCGCTTTGTATGTGGATAATCAAGCCACCGGCAAAGTGATTTCAGCCAAACCCATGCAAGGCGAAGCTGATATGACGATCGGCGGCAACTTTGCCGGAGTTATCGGCAAGATAACTGTTAAAGCCAACGATATTCTGCCCGAAAAAATCGGCTCTATGGTCACAGTAAAGCTGGATAATAAAAATGTGGATAAAGTTGCCTATCCCCCCAACCGCCATCTGGTGGGCAGAACTGAATATATCAAGTCAATTATAAACTTTGACGACCTTACCGGTTGGAAAATGAGCTACACTTCCGGAGCAGTCAAACCCACCATCACCCGCAGCAAGGAAGAACCGCTCTGGAGCGATTATGTGTTGCGTACCGAATTTTGCAAGGGTGAATTTCCCACCCCCACGGCTAAAGTGGTGCTGACTCCCCCTGCCCCCATAAAAATCACCGAAGATTTTGACTCCATTGCCATCTGGCGTTGTGCCACAGCCTATGGTATGCCCCGCCCCGCCTTGCGTTACAGCATACAGTACCGCAACAGCAATGGTGAACTCTGCGACAGCGGCAACATGGGTGGTATGCTGGAAACCGGCTGGGGTATCCATATGAACCCCATAAACCCCATGGTCAAAGCTCCCGCCGAAATCGTTTCCATAACCTTTACCGGCTTTAACGAAACCAAACGGGTAACCTACTTTGACAGTTTGCATGTATATAAACGCCCACAGGGCAAGCTTACTGATGCCAGACTTATGAGCTTTAAGGAATTAGGTATTCCCACCCGGCCGGAAACCATTCTGCCCACAGCTTCCGAAAAGGGCAAGGTTACTTTGAGCAAAACCGCCAAAGGCTGGAAGTTTGAGAGCGTTAACCCTTCCGGCAAAAAGCTGGTCTTTGATATATTGCCCGCCACCGGTACCTTGGGCGATATAGTTTGCACATATAAAAACCAAACCTTCAAGCCCATGGATGGCGGCGGTTTGTATTGGGCGTTGGACAATCAATACCCGGTCAAGCCCGAAAGCCTGCTGGCTCCCAACAGCAAACAAATCAAAGCCAAACTCAAGAACTTTGTGCAGAAAGGCAATAAACTTACCTTGTACTGGCTTTACACCATCGGCAAAGATGTCTATTCTTCCACCTGGATATTGGAAGTTATCGACAATACTCTGATTGCCGATATACGCAGTTCCTCCAAGATGGTGGGCGAATTCAAATTCGGTGCCATTACCGGCATTTCCGGCAAAGTTATCGTAGTACCTTATCTGAATATCGGCCGCTGGGCACACCGCAGCAACCCGCCCGGTATTTTTGCCGACACCAAAAACAATATCTACATCTCGCAATTTGTTGACTGGTACAACAGCGATGCCTCCGGCTTGTTCGGCGATTCCAGCAGTACCCCCGGCGGAAAATATGTACTTAATTTAGTTACATCCGACCACCGCTGGGTAGCCGACCCCAACGATAAGAGCGATCCGCACAAAGTTGTACGCAGCGCTTCCATCATCAATGGCGGCAGTTTCTACTGGCCCAAAACTGACGGAGAGCGCAACGCCTCCCGCGACCGGATCATGGTAACGGTCAACGAAAATGTGGCTTCGGTGCTGCCCAATATACCCAACCCCAAACGCAAATATCTTAAAGATACCGCAGAAGCCGTCTGGGCGACCCGTATGTGGTATTGCCGCTTGCCCTACATGAGTTACTTTGACGAAGAATTTGCCCAGTGGCAGGAAGCCAAAGATTACGGCATGGAAAATCTCTTTGTCCGCATGCACGGCAATGTCAGCAGAATGTACTACCCCCGCCGCAGCGGTTCACCCTCCGGTTTTATAAAAGATTTTGTTGAGCCTCAAATCGGCGGTGATGCTAAAATGGCAGAGTTTTTCAGCAAGATGAAAAAACTTGATTACCGTGTCGGCATCTACACCGACCCCATGGTGTTGAGCCCGCTGGCACGGGATGCGTGGGATTTGGATATGCTTAATCTTGATCCCAATGGCAACTGGATTTACAGCTCCGGCAACGCCAAGCAGACCAAAGTCACCCGTCAGGTGATATTGCAGAAAAAATTCAATGCCATCTACAAGAAAAAGTTTGCTCCCAACTGTGCGTATATCGACCAGATCACCTGTCCGCCCTTCTGGCGTTACACCGATTACGATGCCCGTACCCCCGAGGCAGGCAAGCTTTCGGCACCATACCGGGCTCTGGCAGAAAGTCTGCTGGTGGAAGAAGCCGATTTCGGCCCCGCTATTTCCGAAGGCAAGACCCAGCTCTTTTACGCCGGTTTGTGCGACAGCTACGCCCAGCCCCAGCGGATGTATATGGATGTGATACCCGACTTCAACTTGCGTAAGCTCCACACCATGAACAACGACTGCGGGTTTGAGCTGGGCTGGATCAATTACAAGGGTGCCAAAGGCGGAACCCCGCAAAAGTGGTCGTACAAACTCCTTGCCTACGAACATATTTACGGCAATATTGCCCATATTTTCGGCAACTATCACGGCGCACCATTGAACCCGCTGCCGGACTACTTTATCCGCAGCTACTTCCTTATCCAGCCGGCACAGAAGTATTATGCCCTTACGCCCATCAAAGACATTTTCTACAATGTCAACGGCAAATTAGGTAAGCTGGAAGATGCCATCGCCGCGGATACCTTGAGCTGCAATCAGGTAAAAATCGTTTACGAAAACGGCTTGGCCGTTGCGGCAAATCTTAACGACAAAGAAAACTTTGAAGTAACTTTGCACGGCAAAAAGTATATCCTGCCGCCGGAAGGTTTTGCTGCTTATCTCCCCGGCAAAGTGGAAACTTATTCAGCTTTGAACAAGGCGGGCAAACGCTCGGATCTGATGAAAGAAGGCAATCTTATTTACATTGCCGGAAATCCGGATATTGCAGAAATTTCTGCTCAATACGACTACACTTTGCGGAAAAAAGGCGAAACTCTGGAGCTTACCCCCGCACCCTTCAAAAAAGCGGAAACAGTTACCATGCAAGTACCCTTTAGCGGCCAAGCCAAAGTTTTAAGTCTTGACCGCAAAGGCAATACTCTTGCTCAAAGCAGTATCGCCGTAAAGGATGGGAAACTCCAGCTGCCAATAGATGGCAAAGCCTTCCGCTATCTGGTCAGCAGAAACTGAAGATATTTATCCCCCTCCACGACCGGGGCAGCAGAACAACAGCTTGAAAAAATTCCTGTTTGTGCTATATTATGAAGCTATGGATATAGGGTTTTTCAAGCTGTTTTTTTCGGGAGTTATCAAATGTCGCTTGCCGCATTTTTATTGATCGTTTTTTCGGCGTGTTTGCACGCTTCGTGGAACTTGATTGCCAAACGCTCGGCTATGAGCGTGGCGTTTTATACTGTTATTTGTGCCGTTGCGGCAACGCTCTGGTGCCATGTGCAGTTCTGGACGCCACTGGCAATGTGGCGTTTGCCCATGATTTTCTACATCTATATCGCCGGATCGGTTTTAAGCGATGTGGTCTATTGTCTGGGGCTGGTTCGGGCTTACCGCACTATGGAAATGAGTACCGCTTACCCCATGATGCGCAGTTTGCCTTTGCTCTTTACGGCGGCAGTTACCAGCCTTGCGGGGTGGGGGGCTCCTCTCACGCCCGTAGCTTTGCTGGGTATGGTGGTGGTGTTTATCGGCTGTTTGATAATGCCGATGAAGGATTTCGGAAGTTTCAAGTGGAGCGATTACCTGAACAGCCGCATGTTCTTTATCATCATCGTGGCTTGCGGCACCACCGGCTACACGATTTTTGACAGTCAGGCTCAAGGGGTATTGCGGCAAATCTACACCGACACCGGCAAACCGATCATCAGTTTATCCTACTACTCCACCCGGGGCATTTGTCTTACGACTACGCTTTTGATCACCACGCTCCTGCTCAAAGGCGAATTTGTCAATCTCAAGAACATTTTCCGCCAGAAACAATGGATGGCTCTGGCGGCGGGGGCGTGCGCGTCGCTTACTTATGTAACAGTTTTGCTTTCAATGAATTATGTAACAAATGTATCTTATGTGCAAGTCTTCCGGCAGCTGGGTTTGATCTTCGGCTTGCTGGGGGGAATAATTATTCTTAAAGAAAAGTGCAGCGCCCCGAAGATCGTTGGAACTTTGCTGATTTTATCCGGTTTGGTGCTTACAGTGCTCTGACCAATCTTTCGCCGGGGGCAACGGGGGAAACACTGTCCACAAAAGTTCCTTCGCCGTAGCGGGAGGCTTTTTGCAGCGGCCGGGTCTTTTCGATCATAATATCTGTTGCGGCGCCTTGCGTGAACTCCAGTTTGAAAGGTGCCAATGTGTAGCCGTAATTCTGATACCCGGTCATAAAGTTGACCGTTATCCGCTTGCCGGCTTGAGCATTGATCGTATAGCTCTTTTTGAATTGGGATTTGACTTTTCGGGTAACTGAATAGAGCGTAAAAGTTATTTTGCCCGTCTTTTCCGGCGTCATGGAAAGGGTGTACCAGCCGGGGATCAGCGGCAGACTTTCTGATTGCTTTTTCTGCCAGAGATTCACCACCTTTACCCCCACAGTACCTTCAGCAGCACCTTTTTCCGGAACCATGTGCTTTTTCATTACCGGAGCAGCGATCCCGGCGATCCATTTGTAACCCTTGGCGGTGGGGTGTGCGCCAATGAGATTTTCTCGCTTTTTCCAAACAGCAAGCTCCTGCCGCAGAGGTTTTTCGTATTCGATCCAGACCACATTGCCATTGGGGAAAAGTTTTTTGAGATCCTTCCGCAGCATGGCATTTATCAACGAGCCGGTACGCTCCCGCACGGTGGATTCGCCATTTTTGCCGAAAGGGCTGGGCAGGATGGAGCCGAGGAACACTTTGCGTGTGGTCGGGCGGGCAAGCAAGCCATTGACGATCCGGGCTATGCGTTCAACGGCAGCAGCGGCTACTGCGGGGCTTTTGCTGTCAACTTTGGCAGCACTGGCATCGTTTACACCAATAAGCAAGTGGTAGTAAGGTGCATCAGGAATACGGTTTTTATCGTTGAGCCGCTTCAGCACCCCGTAGCTGGAGTCGCCCCCTTCTCCGGCATGAGAATAGCCCAAAGCCGCCGTGTGCGTGCCCTCAAACGCCAGATCGGGTATCAGCAGCAAAAGCTCTTTGCGGAAATAATCTCCTGCCTGCGCCCAGGTCACGCTGTCGCCGATCATGCAAAGAGTCAGCTGCTTATCGGCACGGCGGAGCAGCTCTTTTCTGCTCAAAGGGCGGGCAAGCTCTTCGGCGGTGAGAGTTTTGCCGTCATAAGATAGTTTATCCCAGGAGCGTCCGGCAATATCCTTTTCTTGTGCAGTCAGCAATAAAGAAGCAAAAGTACTTAAAAACAGAATTTTTTTCAGCATATATAACCCTTTTTTTCAGTTGATTTATTTGAATATATCACTATTTTATGCTATATTCAATGGCAAAAATCATAAAAAATTTACCATTTTCATAAAAGTTGCTATGAATGTAAAATTGCTGTATTGGGGCAGATCGTGGGGGAGCGCCAGCAAAAGCGGCAGGCGCCAGTTTGAGTATCACCCCTATTGCCAGCTGGAAGTCTGCGAAAGCGGTCACTTTTTCATGCAGACCGATCACGGCAAATTTGTGCTGCAAACCGGTGACATGCTTTTGCTGCCGCCGGGCACGGGGCATTATGTGATCTATCCGGATGAAAACAACAAATTTTACTCGCTCAAATTTGAGTCGTCCCAAGCTCCGGCTGAACCGGCACTGATCTTGAATTGCGATTTCAACTTGTGGTGCATAAAAAGCCTCAACTTCTGCCACAGCGAAGATGCCCGCCACGCCATGCCCATAACCAACGACAACCGGGAAATCGTGGAAGGGGTTTTGGGGTTGTGCATGAAACGCTTTGTACTGAAAAGCGGGCGGCAACGGAGCAATGAGCCGGAAATTTTCAAAAAGATCCGCGATACAGTTCTCTTTTCCGGGGCAGCGATCAATGTGGAGTGCTGTGCCGAAAGGCTCAATATGAGTGCCCCCCAGCTCAATTATCAATTTTCCAAAGCTCTGAAAGAATATGCGCTTTCGCCGGAAGAATTCACCGTAAAAAAATTGATCGATCAGGCAATACTCTACCAGATCGACCGCTATCTGGAATTTACAGATTTTTCCCTGTCCACCATTGCCGAACAACTTAAATTCAACAATGTGTATACCTTTTCGCGCTACTACAAACGCCTGACCGGTATTTCGCCCCGTCAGCGCCGCCGATCCGGCAATCACCCCCAATAAAACAAAAAGTCAAAGATATATTCAGGCTGTTCGGCAGCACCGGCGCAGAACAGCAGACACCGCAGCAGAAAACAAGCGGCAAAAAATTTGATTTGTTTCATAATGTTTTTCCCGTATCAACGGGGGGGCATTGCACAGAATTTCCACGCCGCGATCGCCATAACTGCAAGATCCGCAAGATAAAACAAAAAACCTCCCTGCATAATACCATTTTATTTTCGGTAATTTGAGTACAGCAACTTGAAAATCACTTTTCCCGGGTGTATATTCGTTTTGAATACTCTTTTTATCAAAACTCGACAAGGAGAAATATCTTATGAGCTGCAAGCTGGATTTTGACAAAATGCTCTCGCAACTTTCCATCGAAGAAAAAGTTGCCCAGAAAATGGTTTTCGGCTGGACCGGAAGTATTATCGACAACTCCCTTCTGCGTTTTATCGACCAGTACGGTCTGGGCGGGTTGCGGGTCACGCAAAATGGCGCCCGCAAAGCCGATGCCCGTTACCGGCTGAATTCCATTTCCAAAGATGCTGCCGACCCGGCTGCCGACCCCAAAAGTCTGGATCTGCCCCTGGAGTGGGGCGAAAAAACTCTGGATGTGGATATACCCTCCCCCATCATCCCCGGCGACCTGTTTGCCCGTCAGCTCAATATCTACAAAAAACGCTGTATCGAACGCAACGGTCTGCCCATGCACACGGTTGCCGACTTTGAAGGAGCTACCAACAACTTTCCGGCGCCTTACCTTATCAGCCCGCCCAACGCCATGAGTTTGGGCAGACTTGGCGACTTTGATCTGGTGGAACGGCTCTACAAAGCTATGGCCAAACAGCTTAAAGCTCTGGGTATCGACTGGATCCACTCTCCCGTATCCGATGTAAATGTGAACCCCGAAAATCCGGAGATCTCCACCCGCAGTTTCGGTGCTGATCCGGCAATCGTTACCGCCGGCAGCCGTGCCTTGATCAAAGGCTGTACCGCTTCCGGGCTGGTGACCAGCATGAAGCACTTCCCCGGCCGGGGCGACTCCATGCAGGATGCCCACTTCAGCGTGCCGTCGGTGGATCTGGCACTCAAAGATCTGGAAGCGGTGCATACTTCGCCATACCGCACCTTGATCGCCGAAGGTATCGTACCTTCCATCATGCTTGCCCACACGGTCTATCCGGCATTGGATGACTCCGGCGATATTGCCACTTGCTCGCCTAAAATCATCAACGATTATCTGCGTGGCGAACTGGGCTTTGACGGCGTTATCACCACCGACTCCCTGACCATGGGCGGACTTATCAACAAGTATTCGCTGACCGAAGCGTGTATTCTCAACACCCTCGCCGGCGGCGATTTGCTTTTGATGAAAGCCGAAAACGCTCTCCGCACCAAAGTCCACGAAGCCATCGTCAACGCCGTCAAATCCGGACGAATCCCCGAGGAGATGATCGACGCCAGCTTGAAGCGTATCTGGAAACTCAAAGCCAAATTCGGCATGTTTGAAAACGGCAACCTTACTGACGACACTCAAACCAACGCCATAGTTGCCGATCCCGCCGCCCAGGCAGTCAGTTGCGAAGCTGCCGAAAAAGTTCTGCATGTCATGCGTAACGAAGACAACCTCTGGCCGCTGGACAAAAACTGCAAGCTGCTGGTGATCGAACACCTTACCGATAACCACACCCGCCGCAACCAGTTCTGGAACTATCCGGGCTTTATCAACGAATTTCTGCAGAAGTACACCGAAAACTATACCTATGTGGAATTCAATCCCCACAAGGAAGATCGTGCCTGGAGATATATCAACGAACTGCTGCCCATGGCCGACAAAGTCCTGATGCTGGGCGACTACGACCGCAGCTGTCCCGGCAAGGCCACCCGGGATTTTGTGGAAAAACTCATAAATCAGGGCAAGCCGGTCATTTATGCTACCAGCAACCCATACAAAGAATTGATGATCCCGGACAACGCCAGAAATGTGATCTTTACCGGCGGCATCATGCACGAACAGTACGAAGCTTTGATCAACTTTTTGTTTAAGTAAGCAAAATTGCGGCAAATCTTGGGACCTTGGCTGCACCACCCATTCGGTCACATACAAAAGTATGCTCCCTCAAGGGTGGATTGCCAAAATCCCAACCTTTGCGCACAATTTTGCTTACTGCGATAGTGTAGACCGGTTGCGGCGAACCGCCCGGCTTGACGCGCGATGTTGAACGGAAAATAACGGTAGATAACGGTAATTAACGGACGCGGGCATAGCGGCATACGATGTATTGTCGTAAGGCGAACGCCTGCTTGTCGCGCGATAGAATTGGGAAGATTTGGGAGGGTTTGGGAAGTATTGGGAAGCGGGCAAAGCCCGCTGCAGCCGGTAGACGCTCCGCTCCGGCGAGATACGCGCCGGGTAATGCCCGCTGCAGCCGGTAGACGCTCCGCTCCGGCGAAAAACGCGCCGGGTAATGCCCGCTGCTTACGCACAATGTTGCAACAGTAAGGCGGCAATGCCTGTCCGACCTGTCCGACCTGTCCGACCTGTCTGACAGCCGCCACACACAATGTTGCGCTGGCTTGGCGGCACGATAAACCCGTTATTTACCGTTATTTACCGTTATACTCCGTTCAGCCGCCATCAACCGTACTGCCCGCGTATGCGGCGGAATGCGGCATACGATGTATTGTCGTAAGGCACACGCCTGCTTGCCGCGCGATAGATTATGGGAAAGTATGAGAGTGTATGGGAGAAT
>JAFVQX010000098.1 GCA_017504585.1 Lentisphaeria bacterium | reverse complement strand
AGCAGGTGAAAAATGCCAAACTTTACTGTACCCGCGTAATTTGGAGCGGCAAGTTCTACGGCAAATATTTCCGCATCGACCCGGTGCTGCTCAAAGGTAATTTGTATGTTACCGGTACCGAGAGCATCAAAAGCAATATCAAATTCATTCCGGCGCAGCAGGCGGTACTGAAAAAGTTTTTTCTGCCGCTTTCTGCCACCGGCACGGTCAAAGCCATCATCAATATTGCCAACATCAGCAAAACTGCCGGGAAGGCAGTTTTGCGGCTGCAAGGTTCGGAAAAAATCCTTTGGCAGAAGGATTTTTCCGAATTGGCAGACGGACAGGATAATATTGTGGAGTTCCAGCTGCCGGCAGGCTCGTCGGGGACTCAAACCGTGGTATTGACTCTCCGCGAAGCAAACATTGATACAGCTCTTGCTTATTCCGGCGAGTTCATTGCCCAGCCGGGTGCAGTAGTTTTGCAGGCAGTATCCGGGGCGGACAAATTCACCCCCAAAACCTTTCCGGCGGGCGGCGAAATCATTACCCTTTATTCCGCCGCCGCCCCGAATGCTGCCTTGCAGTACACCGTGCCTGCTGCCGGTAAATTTGCTTTGATCGCCACGCTGCGCGGAGAGGGCAGTTTCAGATTGAACGCTCCCGGAACCGAAAAAAATGTTGCGTTGAGCGTGTGGCACCCCTTTGACAAACGTCCTGATCTTACCGGTGAAGAATTTTGTATGGCCGGTGAATTCAAAGCCGGCGACAAGATAACTTTTACTGCGCTCCAAGCCGGGGCAACAGTCGGCAATATTAAGCTCCTGCCGGTCAGCGATGCAGATCTGGCTCTTTACAATGCTCCGGATGAAATCAAACCCGCTGTGATCCTGCACAGTGATGGTTACAGTGATTTTTACGCCCGGGCAGTCACCAAAGAGCATCTGGCGGAGCGCATACAGTTTTATCCGCAGAACCGGGTCTTCTGCTACGATTTCTGCGTAGGCACTACGGCAGTGAATTACCCCAGCAAAGTGGCGACCATCATCGGTCAGCAGCGCAACATCAAATTCTGGCGCAACGGCGACCGTCTGGCGGCGGAACGCATCAAAGCCCTGCACGACAGCGGGATCAATCCATTGACCTATCAGCGCGAAGTTACCCGCAAGCTCAATTTGCCCTATTCAATAACTTTGCGTGCCAATCCTTTTTATGAGAAGAAAAGCGATTCACTTAATTCGCAGTTTTTTCTGGACAATCCGCAGTTTTTTCAGCGTTACCCTGATGGCGGAATAAAACGCCAGCCCAGTTATGCTTACCGTGAAGTGCGGGATTTTTATCTGGGATTGGTCAAAGAGATTGCCGATGTCAAGCCGGATTATCTCTGCATAGAATTTCTGCGCCATCCGCCCTTTTTCGGTTACGATAAACCGCTGATAGATGAATATATCAAACGGCACGGCAAATTTTCGCCGCAGGATTTCGGCAATGAAAAATACCAGAAAATAATGCAGGACATTATGTTCGATTATCTCAAAGAAGTCCGCAGTGCCATTGATGCAGTTGATCCCGCGATCAAGCTGGCGATCAACTTTGACCACGCGGCATATTTGCAGCACGGTCTGGATGTGGAAAAAATTATGCAGGCTGGCTTGGTGGATATGATTTCGCCGGGTATTTACAATATCGGCTACGACAAATACTTTGACCTCAAACCCTTTATGGCAATGGCAAAAAAATCGCCCCGCAAAGTGGCAGTCTTTCCCCGGGTGGAATGCACCATTACCGGCAGCGATCCCACGCCGGAAGAGGAAAAAGGTCTGGTTAAGATACGGCGCAAAAGTATGTCGCACAATATGCTGTTCGGTATTTTCGCCCGCTTTGCTTCTGACGGTGCCGACGGTATGCGCCCCTTCAACGGCGGCGGTCAGGGCTTTGCCAAAGCAGCCGCCAACCGCAGCGAAGTATTGCGCTTTGCCCGTTTTGTGATGCCCTATCTTGATATACGTCATATTGTTGCAGAAAAATAACCCTGTGGAGGTAAAAATATTATGTTGTACGATAAATGGGAAAACTTTCTTAACTACTCTGCGCTGCTGCCCGAAGCAGCCCGGGCGATTTACGATTTTGTCAAAAAGGCCACGCCGGACACCCCTTGCGGCAGTCACGATTCGGGTGTAGATGGTTTGCGCATTTCGGTTTTTGACAGCAAAACCACTGCCGATTACAAAGATTCCGTGTGGGAAACCCACCAGGTTCACGCCGATATTCAAACTTTGCTTGTCGGCAGCGAAGTGAACTTCTGCCGCCGCCCGGAAGGTTTGACCGCCAAAACGGAATATGATGAAAAAGCCGACTATCAGCTTTTTTACTCCGAAGCTGCGGATGATCTTAAACTTACCCTGACTCCGGAACGCTTTGCCATCTATTTTCCCGACGAAGCACATATAACCAGTTTTAATACCGACGGCACCAGTCAGCCGATCAAAAAAATCGTATTCAAAGTACATAAAAAACTTTTCCGGTAATCAAATCAAAGGGGGCAATTTATGAGAAGTAAAAAATTTACCTTGATTGAACTGTTGGTTGTAATCGCTATCATTGCCATATTGGCAGCTATGCTGCTGCCCGCCCTGTCGTCGGCGCGGGAACGGGCTAAAGCGGCCGCCTGTACTGCCAATATCAAACAGGTGGCACTGGGCTTGACTATGTATTCCAGTACCTATGCCGGTTTATTCCCGCTGCAATACAAGATCGGTTCCGATTATCACTATTACTATTCCTTTATGGAAGGTTTTATGGATTTCAAAAATCCCCATACTGACTACAAGAACCGGAACGAATTGAACTTTCTGACCTGTCCGGTGCTGGGACGCCGCGGCTGGGTCCACCGTTCGTATATCTATGGTGTTACTGCCGAAGCGGCCTCTTATCCGACCGGAGTTCTCAACACTGCCACCAACGGAACCGCTACACTTACTTATATTCTGCCGGATAAAGCTGAAGATCCTACCAAGCTTTCATTCATAACCGACGCTGTACGCAAATGTCCTAAGGATATGGATGGCTGGACATCCGGCGAAACGATCCAGGTATTTGACTGGCGGGTCAGCCACCCGTCAATGGATTACCGGATCAATTTTGCTCACGGCAAACGTGCCACGCTGGGCTATGTGGATGGTCACGT
>JAFVQX010000097.1 GCA_017504585.1 Lentisphaeria bacterium | reverse complement strand
TACAGCCCGGGTGCGGGTGGGCTGAAAGTCCACCCTGCCCCGGGTAACGCACCTCCCCCAACCGATCAGCCCTGAAAGGGCGGCAGATTCTTATTGTGGCTTACGATATAACGTCGTAAGGCACACACCTGCGAGCCCGCGCGATAGAATTGGGAAGATTTGGGAGGGTTTGAGAAGTATTGGGAAGCGGGCAAAGCCCGCTGCAGCCGGTTGACGCTCCGCTCCTGCGAGCTATACGCCGGGTAATTTTTGCCGCCCACGCACAATACCGCCACGGTTTTGCGGCATGAGCCGCCACGCACACTATCGCGCTGGCTGGCGGCACGATAAACCCGTTATTTACCGTTATTTACCGTTATACTCCGTTCTGCCGCCATCAACCGTATCGCCCGCTTGCCACGGCGTAGTGTAACGAAGCCGGGCGCATGCGGTGCAGAGTCACGTTACTTTACGCAGAGTATGCTCCATGCCACAAAACCGGCATAAAGCGCCATAAAAATAAATCCCTGCCAGCGGTAAAGTTTCTTTGCCGGCAGCATGAACAAAAAGAGCAGCAATGCCACTGCATTCATGATCATCATGGCGCTGAAACTGCCCTTTCCGTTACCGGTCAGGGGGCTGACTGCCGCACAGCAGCCGATGATCAGCACGATATTGTATATACCGCTGCCGATGATGTTGCCCAAAGCTATATCTTCGCGCTTTTTCAGCACCCCGGAGATCGTTACTGCCAATTCCGGCAGACTGGTGCCTACCGCCACTACCGTCAGCGAGATCATCAGGGGATCTACGCCCATTTTTGCCGCCGACCACACCACCGTATCCACCATGAGTTTGGCGCCCAGCGTTATCATGATCAAAGACAATACGATCAAACCGGATGCCTTGCTGCGGCTCATTACCGGCGCGTCGGATTCTTCGGCATCATCGCTCTTTTTGCAGAGTACATAGCTGTAAACAGCGCACAGCACCAGGAGTATCGCCCCGCCGACCCTACCAAAGCCCTTGACCCCGGCGGGCATATCTGCGCCGAAATGATACCACAGCATCAAAAATACACCCAGCGCCAGCAGAAAGATCATATCCCGCCAGACCACCTGACGCTTGAAAGAGATCGCTCCGCCCAGCAACAATCCGGCACCTAAAATCAAAGCGATATTTGCCGTGTTGCTGCCCACTATATTGCCGATAACAAAATTGCTCTCGCCATAAAACGAAGCGCACAAGCTGGACGCCAATTCCGGCAGACTTGTGCCGATGCTCACCAATGTAAGCCCGATCACCAGTTCCGGCACGCCGAAACTCCGCGCCAATGCCGCGGCAGCATCCACAAACCAGTCGCTGCCTTTGACCAGAATTGCCACACCAATAATAAAAAGTATTATATTGACGATAAAATATTCTGTTGTAAATGCCATAAAAGGCCCCCATCAAATCAATTTTTTAAGTTTTTCCCATGCGGTTTCCGGCAGCGATGCGCCAAAGACCTGTACTGTTTCTGCCGCCAGCGCAGCACCGAGTTTACCGCAGTAAGCTGTATCTTTTTTTGCCAGCAAGCCGTAGAGAAATCCGGCGGCAAAAGAGTCGCCCGCAGCAGTGGTATCCACCGCATGGACCTTGTTGGCAGGAATAAATACAGCCCCGGAGCCGCAATCTGCCCACGCACCTTTTTCCCCCAGCTTGACCACCGCCACAGAACAGAGCTTTTTAAGCTCCGCAAGCTGTTCTTCCGGAGCAATATCGCCCAGCAGCGCGTCGGCTTCGTCGCTGTTGGCAAAGACCACATCCACAAATTCTTCCAGCAGTTTGAAGATCACCGGGCGGAAGGCTTTGACCACCTCAAAACTTGCCAGATCCAAACTTATCATGCAGTTGGCATTTTTCGCTTCTTGCATAAGATAACGGAGTTTTTCTTCGCTGTGTGCCAAAAGATACCCTTCCAGATGCGCCAGAGTATAGCCGGCAAAATCCTTTTCGGTCACTCTTGCCGGATCAAACTCCAGCGCCGCCGCCAACGCCGGACGCATAGTGCGCTCGGCATCGGGCGTGACCAGACAGATGCAGTGCCCGGTGGGGGATTTTTCGCTGTAACGCAGAGCGTGTACCGATCCTCCGGCAGCAAGCAGCCGGGCGCGGTAAAACTCCCCCGCCTGATCTCTGCCGGTAGTACCCAGCAGAGCGGTCTTCACCCCGAATTTGGCAAGGTCAAAAAGTGTATTGCCCGCCGAACCGCCGGGAGAACGGTTGACCCTGGCATCGCCAAGCAAGGACAAAAGGCGCTCCAGTTCGGCATTGTCGATCATGACCATGCCGCCCTTTTCGCCGGAAACATTCTTCAAGAAATCATCGTCCACCCGGGCGATCAGGTCAACTATGGGTGAACCCACCCCGATTACCGAAAAATCTGCTTTCATGATTCAGCAGAACTTCTTTGCCGCGGCCTGCAATTCGGCGATTTTGTCGGTTTTTTCCCACGGAAAAGCGCTTCTGCCGAAGTGACCGTAAGCTGCGGTATCCTGATAACTCCAGCCGTTTTTGGCCGGATATTTGAGCTGCAATGTTTCGATGATCGCTGCCGGACGCAGGTCAAAGACTGCGCGCACAACTTTTTCCAACTGGTCATCGGCCAGCTTACCGGTGCCGTAGGTCGCAGCGTTGATGCTCAAGGGTTCGGCTACGCCGATAGCGTATGCCACCTGGATCTCGCACTTGTCCGCCAAACCGGCTGCCACAATGTTTTTGGCAATATAGCGGCACATATATGCCGCCGAGCGGTCGACCTTGCTGGGGTCTTTGCCGGAAAATGCACCGCCGCCGTGAGAACCCACGCCGCCGTAGGTATCAACAATGATCTTTCTGCCGGTCAAGCCGGTGTCGCCGTGGGGGCCGCCCACTTCGAATTTGCCGGTGGGATTCACAAAGTATTTGATTTCCCGGGTACGCAACTCTGCGGGAATGACCTGTTCAACCACTTCTTTGACCAATGCTTCCAGATCGGCTCGCACCATATCCGGCGTGTGCTGGTGAGAAACCACCACCGTTTCCACCGCCGCGGGCTTGCCGTTTTCGTAAGCTATGGAAACCTGACTCTTGCTGTCGGGGCGCAAATAACCGTATTTGGCCGGTTCGCTGTGCCGTCTGCGGGCAAGTTCTTCCACGATCCGGTGAGCGTAGTGAATGGTTGCGGGCATCAGCTCCGGAGTTTCGTTGCTGGCGTAGCCGAACATCATGCCCTGATCGCCGGCACCCTGTTCGGTAAACATGCCTTCTCCGGCAGTCACCCCCTGGGAGATATCCGGCGACTGCTTATGGATCGCCACCATGACTTTGGCATTATCGGCAGAAAACCCCACATCGCCATCCACATAGCCGATCTTGCGCACGACATCGAGTGCGATATCCTGCCAGTTGACTTTGCTTTTGGTGGTGATTTCGCCGGAAATAACGATCAAATCCGTCGTGGCAAGAGTTTCGCAAGCCACCCGGCTGTCGGGGTCGTCCTGCAAACAGGCATCCAATATGGCATCGGATATCTGATCGCAAACTTTATCCGGATGCCCTTCGGACACCGATTCTGACGTAAAGATATGCGGTACACAGATCTTGCTCATAACAAAAACCTTTCTTTATCTTAAAATTCTGAATATAAAACAATATCTCACGACATAATATAATCTTTGTTGACATTTTTTACAATTATATTGACAAAAAAAACCGATTATAGAAATGGATTTTTATACTGTTTATGAAAAATTTTGAAAAAACTTCCGCCCAGCAGCAGGCGATCAAATTGCTGCAGGGCCCTGCCCGGCATATCCTGCTTTATGGCGGCAGCCGTTCCGGCAAAACTTTTATTCTGGTTTACGCCTTGCTGGTCAGGGCGCTGAAAGCCCCCGGCAGCCGCCACGCCATATTGCGTTTTCACGGCAACGGCGCCCGGTATGCTGTGGGATTCGACACCTTGCCCAAGGTAGTAAGTACCGCTTTCCCCGGCTTGAAAGCCGACTACATAAAAAGCGACAACTTTTTTGTGCTGCCCAACCGTTCCGAGATCTGGCTGGGCGGGTTGGATGCCGATGAACGTGCCGACCGTATTCTGGGCAGAGAATTCGCCACCATTTATTTTAACGAATGTTCCGAAATTCCTTATTCGGGCATCAGCACCGCCCTGACCCGGCTGGCGCAGAAAACACCGCTGATCAACCGCGCCTACTACGATTGCAACCCCTCGGGCAAATCTCACTGGAGCTACAAACTTTTTGTGGAAAAAATCGAGCCGGAAAGCAACCTGATTTTGCCCCATCCGGAAAATTACGCCTGTATGCTTATGAATCCCGCCGACAACCGGGCAAATCTCCCGACCGGTTACATCGAAGATACGCTGGGCAATTTGAGTTTGCGTCAGCAGAAGCGTTTTCTGGAAGGCGCGTGGCTGGATGACTCCGGCAGCGGTTTATGGTCAAACAGCATGATCGATCGCGGCCGCTGGCACGGCAATTTGCCCGATTTTCAGCAAGTGGCGATCGGGGTCGATCCGGCAGTCACCGCCAGCGGCAGTTCGGACTTTACCGGCATCGTAGCCGCTGCCCGAGATGGAAATGGCGAATTTTTTGTGCTGGAAGACGCAAGTTTGCAAGCTTCGCCCCTCAAATGGGCGCAGCAAGTGGAGCGAACTTACCGCAAATGGCACGCCGACCGGGTTATCGGCGAAGTCAATCAGGGGGGCGATCTAATAGAAATGGCTCTGCGCACTGCCGCGTGTGATCTGCCGTTCAAAGCGGTTCGCGCCACCCGGGGCAAATATTTGCGCGCCGAACCTGTTGCCGCTCTTTACGAACAGCACAAGGTGCATCACATCGGATATTTCCGGGAACTGGAAGAAGAGATGTGCTGTTACCGCCCGGACAGCAGCAAAAGCCCCGACCGGCTGGATGCACTGGTTTGGGCATTGAGCTATTTAGCCGGTCAGAACAGTTTTTCAAGGTCGATCCTGGCGTAAAACAACCCGGATCGGAGTTTTACCGGATACCCACCACCGGCCAGAAGCGGCCGTTGTCGCTGCGCAGCAGTTTGACCGGAATATTGAAGATCTGTTCAAGGTTTTCTTCGGTCAGAACTTCTTCGGTACTGCCGGATTTGAAGATCTTGCCACCTTTGAGCGCCATACCGTAGCGGAATACCGGCATGATCTCTTCGATACGCTGGGTAATGAAAATCAATGTCAGGTCGGGGCGGCTGTTGGCAAAGCGTTCGATTTCGCTCAAAAGATATTCGCGCCCCGCCAGATCCATGTAAACGCTGGGTTCGTCAAGGATCAAAAGTTCCGGGCTGGTGATCAAAGCACGGGCGATGAGGAATTTGACTTGTTCGCCGGAACTCAAAGCGTACCAGCTGCGTTCAGCAAGGTGGGCGGCATTGAGTTCGGTCAATATTTTCATGGCGCGGTCGACTTCCTCTTTGGTCACATCCCGGAACAGGCCCAGCGAACCATCCAAGCCCGAAAGCACCACATGCAAAGCTTTGCTGTCTTCGCTGGTCCAGTGCTGCATAAAGGGGCTGACCCAGCCGATCTTTTTGCGCACTTCCTGCAAATTGCACTTGCCGTAAACATTGCCCAGAATTTCCACCCGCGCTCCGTAAACCGGCCACGCAAAACCCATCAGAAGTTTGACCAATGTGGTCTTGCCGGCACCATTGGCTCCCATAAGAAAACAGCGCGCACCCTTTTCCAGAGTCCAGCTGATATTTTTAAGCACAAGATTTTCGTCCATATAGACGGAAGCATTTTCAATAATAATAGCGTTTTCCATAGTGTATCTTTCAAAAAATAACGGTAATTAACGGTAACAAACGGTAAAAAACGGGAGATAATGATAGATAAAACCCGTGCCTTACCGTTTGGTGCCGTAATAAGTATAACTTTTACCAAACTTTAAGGGCATTTTTCATTTTGAAAAAATGAAAAATGCCAATAAAAGGTTTGGAAAAAGGGGATGGGGTCCGGGGAAGGGGAAAAGAACCTTTCCTCAACAGGTTTTTTCCCCTT
>JAFVQX010000096.1 GCA_017504585.1 Lentisphaeria bacterium | reverse complement strand
GTTTTTGCTTGCGCAAAAAAAAAATCTACGTATGGCATTCCTGACGGCCTGCCATCCGTAGCTTTAGCGAAGGATGGTGGGCGGTGGGGGACTCGAACCCTCGACCTCTGCCGTGTGAAAGCAGCGCTCTAGCCAGCTGAGCTAATCGCCCTTAAGTTTGTGCTTTTTAATATAGCAGTTTTTCAGGTTATTGCAACTTTATAACGCTTTTTTTTTGAAAAAAATATTTTTTGACGGAGCTGAAGCAGTTTTTCTGATGGCAGAATATGGCTTTTTTTTATTTGCAGGATGTTTTCAGTTTGCGGTTCAGCGGTTTTTCAGCAGCACGTCGGCTATGGCGGTGCGCAGCCCGTTGGAATATCGCCAATAGCGAAGTGTGCACACTTCCCGTACTGCCTGTGCAGTACGGGATATGACATTAAAACTGTACTCGCTGCGGTTTTTGTGGTGCAGGGCAAATTTTTCAAGGAGCCGGATATCGGCTTGTTTGGCAGACTTTTTCCGCTTCAGCAGCTCTTGTGCCAGCAGGTAATTACGGCGGGCGGCTGAATTTTCTCTGGCTTTTATGGCGGATTTAAGCGCATTGCCCAGCGGGTTTGAGCGGTTGCTGTTGTGCATCCGGTACAAAGTCAGGCATTGGTTTATTGCTTCCCAGCTTCCGTTCAAAGCTATGGAGAAAGCTATCCAGGTATCCGGGTAAAAGGGTTCCAGCTCCGGAAATGGCAGAATATACTCCAACGCGCGGCGTTTGAATGCTGTATTATGGCTGGAACAAGTGACCCGGCGGCAAAAAACTTTCAACGCATCGCCGGCGGCAAGAGTTTTTTGCATTTGAGGCGTGAATTTGCGGATACCCCACAAAGTTTTATTAAGCTTTATAAGGTTTTCATCGACCAGAAAACTGTTGCAGAAAACTCCGTCAAGGTTGGGAGTTTTATCCAGCATATTTGCCAATATTTCCACTTTTTCCGGCAGCCATACATCGTCTTGATCGCACAAAAATATGTATTCGCCAGTGCAATTATTGATTGCTTTTTCAAAGTTTTTTACTACGCCCAGCGGCTGGGGATTTTTTATGTATTTGATTTTTCCGCTGCTTAAAAATGGTTCGAGTGCCTGATAAGTCAAATCATCGGCTGAATCGTCACAAATAACTATTTCGTCCGGCAACCGGGTTTGCTTGAGCAGACTTTCCAGCTGTTGAGCTATATACTTTTGGCCGTTGTATGCCGCAAGTGCTATGGAGATCGTTGCCTGATTTGTCATGATTTACAGCGTGCTTTCCCGGATCAGCAGTTTGGGTTTGATCAATATCCGTTGAGGCGCAAAGACTTCGTGGTTTTCCAGAATAAACTTTATGGCATGGTCTGCCAGCAAGCCGTAATCCAGATCCACCGTACTCAATGCCGGGTAGAGCATCTGCCCCAGCGGCAGATTGTCGCATCCGGCAAGAGCGACCTGCTGGGGTATGGATATATTGCAGCTCAACAGCGTGCGGTAGACCCCCAGAGCCATTTCGTCGTTGCTGAACACGGCATCGAATTCAATATTTTTCTGCATGAATTTCTGCATGACTTCTGCTGCACCGGGTGCGGTAAAATCGGCATTCAGTATCATTTCTTTATTTACTTTTATATGGTATTGCGCAAGTTTCTGCCGGTAGGCCTTTTCCATAGCCTGCGAAAAAAAGTGTTCTTTGCTGCCGTTGAGCAATACGATCTTGCGTCTGCCGGAAGCTAACAAATGCTCCAGCATATCCGAACACCCCGCAAAGTTGTCGAAGTTGAAACTGCTGAAAGTTGCGTCAAACTCCTCGATCCCCGGATTATCCAGCAATATGGCTCCGGGGCAGGTCATCAGGAGTGTTTTGAGCTGCCCTTCCGGAAAATCTCCAATAATGATAGTGGCATCGGCACTCTGGCGTTTTAATGCTTCCAGCAGAATAAGAAAACTCTGATAACTTGCGTCGCTGCTGAACAACACACACTCGCAGTTGTGCTTGATAAGGGTGCGTTGGATAGTGTTCACCAAGCGGCTGTGGAAGATGGATACTGTACTGCCGGAACCGCCTAAAATCAGCCGGACTTTAGCCGGATCGGTGCTTTTGCGTACCTCCGGCCGCCCCAGCCGGGATACTTTGAAATATCCCAACTCTTCGGCTTTTGCCAGAATCAGATCGCGGGTGGCCTGCCGCACCTTGGAACTTTCCCGCAAGGCACGGCTGACGGTCATGGCGCTGACATTGCACGCAGTGGCTATATCGTTGATTGAAATATTCTTCTTCATAATGGAAATATAGCACTTCAACTGCAATAAAACAACAAATCAGCAACGAAAAAATCATAATTTTTTATTTAACAGCCTTGACAAATATTTGCAAATGTATTATAATAGAACAAGGACAAAACTTGAAAAATAGAACCAACATGGAACTTGAACTGTGACTGCTGCCTTTAAAAATGAACAGATATATTTTCTGCTGCGGCAAAAGATCGTAACGGGCGAACTTGCCGGCGGAATACGCCTGCCGGTGGAAGAAATGCTGGCCAGAGAGCTGCATGTGGGCAGAGTGACTTTGCGTGCTGCCCTGCAGCGGCTGGAGGCAGAAAAGTTTATCCGGCGGGTGCGGGGGCAGGGGACTTTTGTGATCTATCAAGGGGAAGATGCTCCGGCTGATGAAGTTATTTTCCGCAAAGAAGAGGTGCATATAAAGCATAAACTCCTGCTGCTGGCAAGCAAGGATGTGTTCCGTACTTCCAGTTTGGAGATTTGCTCGGGTGTATTGGCACAAGCGGCGGAAAAAAGTGTGGAAGTGCAGCGGATGGATTATGAGTTTTTCCGCAAATGTGTAAGCATGGGGAAAGCTGCTGAATTTATTTCCCGGGAAGGTATTACCGGAATAATCCTGCCTTTCCACGGCTTTATCGGCAACGAGCCGGAGCTGGACTTTTTCCGATCGTTGAAAATCCCGGTTCTGCTGCCGTTTCCGTGGGATAGCGACATATTTTTGAATGTTTTCAAGACTTTCGACTCTCCCATCCGTCCGGCGATGTACGCTCTGCTGCGGTATCTGAATAAGCTGGGGCACCGGAAAATTGCCTTTATCGGCCCGGACGGCAGCAGAAATCTGCATCTGTTAAGCGAACAGGAATACCGCTTCCTCACCGACCGCAACGCTGATTTGTTTATCGCAGTGCCGCCGGAACCGGAGGCAATAAAAGCGGCGTTGAATGAGTATCTCCAAAGCAATCAGCCCACGGCGATATTCTGTTACGATGCCGTGTACGCTTTTTCGGTGGTGGAGGCATTGAAAGCTCTCGGCTTGAAAATTCCGGAAGATATTACAGTTGCAGAGTTTGCCAGCAGCGGCGGAACCGTTTTCAACGAGCCTGCCGTATTTTCCTGCGATCTGAAACTGAACGAGCGGGGCAGGGCGGCAGTCGATTATCTGACCGGAAAGCCGGTCAATGGAAAAATCGGATTTGAATTGATAAAAACCAATAGTGTAAAAGCAATAGAACCTGAAATGTAAAATTGGGAGGATATAAGCGTAACTGAATACTTAAAAAATAAGGAATTTATGTTATTTTTTAACAAAAATTATTTGTTCCAACTGATTTTTAAAAGGAGAAAAAAGATGAAAAAGATCCGGAAAACCTCTGTTCCCTCCAGCTGGAGGGTGAAGCAATACTGCTTCACCCTGATAGAACTCCTCGTAGTGATCGCCATTATCGCCATTCTGGCAGCAATGCTCCTGCCCGCACTTTCGGCAGCCCGGGAGTCAGCTAAACAGTCTAACTGCAAAGGTAATCTCAAGCAGCATGGTATTGGTTTGCTTTTGTATGCTGATAATTACGATGGGCATATCGAAGGGGTCAGCTATGCTTCAAGATACAAAGAAAAAGGTTCCACTTATCCCTTTGAAACATGGAATGCCTGGGATACCAATCTTCTGGAATATATTGGCGATAAAAAGGCATTTCTCTGTCCCAGCGATGCAGTGGGCCGCAACGGAAAAAATGAAAAGCCCGAAGCATCTTACGGGGTTGCTACCATCTATTTTTTGAAAGGTTCAAAGGCTAACGATAAACGCCACAACCAGTTGGTCATTCACCGTATTCATGACGCATCCGGAATGCTTTATGCTATTGATTATTTTCACGAATATCGCCGTTTCGGCGTTGCGTCAAATCATACAGTCGCATCAAAAACATACAAAGATGCCACCAGAAAAAAAATGTTTGCCCCGCATAGCGGAGAAACCGGCAGCAATGTGGTGTTTTTTGATGGACATACAGAGTATGTACAATATCCAGGCAATACAAAAATGTTTCCGGATGAACGCACTTATGAAGAAACATTCCTTTGATAAATTGTGTTTGATTAAAGAAAGGTATTTTATTTATGAAAAAGTTTTTTGTTTTGGGTTTGCTGGCGTTGTCGGCAATGGTATTCGGGGCTGAAAATCTCATCAAGAATGGTGATTTTTCTCAAGTAACTGCCGATGGAAAACCGGCAAACTGGACGACTTGGCCCGCAAAAATGGCTCCCGGAGTCAAGGTGGAAATTGATAAAAACACCGGTCACAACGACGATCAGAGTGTGGCGATAACCAACCCCGCCAAAAAATATTACACCCGTATCGACCAGCTGAATATACCGGTAAAACCCAACACTAAATACATGATCAGAGCCTATATCAAAGGCATGAATCTTGAACACAGCAAAAAGTGCGGCAGCGCCCGTATTTTTGTAGGTGCTGACGGCATTGTCAACAAAACCATTGCTATTGCGGGCCCCGGCATTGAACGCGCCAAGATGAAAGCGGTGGATCCATGGAGCTTTGACTGGACGGAATTTAAAACCACATTCAACAGCCGCAAAAATACCAAAGTCGGTTTGACTATTTATTTGCATTTCACTCAAGGTACGATCTGGGTGGACGATGTGGAACTTGTTGAGGTCAAGTAACTTTTATGAATAGAAAAATACTTTTGCTGTTGGCTTTTGCCGGAACCTGCACTTGCCTTTCCGGCGGAAATATCCTGCAAAACGGCGATTTGATCGAAAAAGATGCCTCCGGTTTTGCTGCCGGGTGGGAGATATATCCCAAAAAATTATCGCCCCAAGTCAAAATTCAGCTGGATAATACCAACAGCAAAAGCGGCGGCCAATCGGTGGTGATAACTCACACCGGCGAAAACCACTACACCCGTATCCAGCAGTTGGATGTGCCATGCAAACCCGGCACTAAATATGTGGCTCGTTTCTGGGCAAAAGGTCAGAATATCAGCACCACCAAAAAGGGTGGGGCGCGCATGTTTATCGGCCCGGAGGGCAAACTCAACCGCCCCATGATCCAGTTTGGTCCGGGGTTGGAGCAAGCCCGGAAAAATATTCCTTCGCCCTGGTCTTTCGGCTGGACTTTGTATGAAAGCAATGTGTTTTCCAGCGGCGGAAACAGCAAGCTGGGCGTAACGCTCTACTTCCGCCACGCTGCCGGAACCATCTGGTTCGACGATATTGAGATCGTGGAATTTACCGCCAACGAAAAACTCAACCGGGAAGCCGACCGGGCAAGAAAACTTATCCGGCAGGATATAAAACACATTGAAAAAATCGCTCCGGAGCTGAAAAACGATCTGGCAAAAATTTCTGCTGCGACTGATAAATTTACCCCCACCGTGCGGGATCCCCGGCTGGGTATGCCCTTTTTTGCCCCCCAGCGGGAGTTGGGCAGAGTTTTCAGCAAGGCTTTGCAGAAAAAATTCAATACCAGTGAAGTCATAGTTTCGCCGGTCGCTGACCCCTTGAAGCTGCAGTCGGCTTATGTGATGCCGGAAAAATCCGCCCCGGAAGTTATTACGCTTAATGGTTTGAAAAACGAGGTGGAAGCCTTTGCCTTGAATATCACCAACCCAGCGGCGGCAAGCAAACTTGTCAAGATCAAAGTGCCGGAAAATCTGGAAATAACCGCTTATATGGTAACGCATGTGGAAACTGACCGGCGAACCATGGTGGACGATGCTCTGCTGCCTTTGAAGTTTGATAATAACCATGTTTGCTCCATAAAAATCCCCGGCGGCATGACCCGGCAGATCTACTTTAAGACCCAACTTAAATTTGCCAAATCCGGTGTGATCTCCATTGACGGAAATAATATCAAACTTGAGTGCCGCCCCAAAGCGACGTTTTATCCTCAAGAACAGCAGGCAATGACGGTCTTTTCTTACGCTTACCCCTACCGTTTCGGCTTTGAACATAAGCTGGAGGAGGCCCGGAAACTCCGTTTTGATATGCACAACAACGGCGCCATGCCTTATCAGTTCTGCGCACCGCTGCCTTACTTTGACGAAAAAGGCAAATTCATCGGCTCCAAGATGAACTGGGGCAAGCTGGATGTTATATTGTCGATGACGCCCAAACCCCATCGGCTGTTTTTTTCCATGCCTATACACAGTATTGCCCATGTGACCGAGTCGCTGGGCACCAATAAGGGCAAACCCATAGCCTTGTTTTCGCCGGAGTGGGAACGGCGTTTGTCCATCTGGCTGCGGAATTTGACTGCCGGATTGGCAAAGCGGGGCATAACTTACAAAGATTTTGCTCTGGCATTGATCGACGAACCCCAGGACAGCCGCATTGAATATATGAAAAAAGCGGCAAAGGTTATTAAGAAAATCGACAAAAATCTGCGGATCTACAACAACTTCAACCACGGTATTTCGGTAAAGAATATTCCGGACTTTTTGGACGCTGTGGATATTGTGGCTCCGGAAATAGCGGAAATGACTCCGGAGAAAATGAAAATGCTCAAAGATTCCGGCAAGGAGATTTGGGCATACCATGTGCAGAACCGCAACTATCCGGCGGATAAAATGCGGGATAACTTTGCCTTTTTCCGCCAAGAAGATGTTAAAGGCTTTTCCTACTGGTGCTTCTACGACAGATCCCCCCGCTGGATGCCTGTTGGCGGGCAGAGTTACGCTATTTTCTACGATGATGCCGCCGGAGCGTGGCACCCCTCCAAGCGTGCCGAAGGCATCCGGGAAGGGGTGGAGCTGTACGAACTTTTGACCTTGCTCAAAAAAGAAAATCCCCAAGCCTACAAGAGTTTGTGCAGCAAAATCGGCAAACTCTCCGGTACTGAACTGCGCAAAGAAGCACTTAAACATATAAAATAAAGATGAATATTGTTGTAAAAGAAAAATCCGGTAAAGCTATTCAGCAAGCGATTGATGAAGTCTTTACCCATGGCGGCGGAGTGGTCGCTCTGGAAAGCGGAATTTACCCCTCCGGGACCCTTTATCTGAAAAGTAATGTGGAATTGCATGTGCCAGCGGGGGCGGTCATTCAGGGCTATGCCGACTGCAATTTGTACGATGACTTTTTTCACCCCGATTATCCGGTGACTCCGGAAAATTGCCGCAAAGCTTTGCTGGTAGCCTGTGAAGCCGAAAATATCGCCCTGACCGGCAATGGCGAGCTCAATGGACAGGGCCCGCTCTTTTACGACCGCAATGTGCCGGAAGGCAGCTTTTACCGCCGTCCGGCTACGCCCCGGCCACGGTTGATCCAGTTTTTCGGGTGTAAAAATGTTACGGTGGAAGGCATCAACCTTATTGATTCCGCCGGGTGGAGCATGTGGATGAGCAACTGCCGGAATGTGCATGTATCAAAGATCCGCATCGAAGGCGATCAGCGGATGATGAACAACGATGGTTTTGATATAGACTGCTGCTGCAATGTAACGGTCAGCGACAGCTTTTTCAAAACCGGCGACGATTGTCTGGTGCTGCGTGCCATCCGCCGGAACAGCAGTGATGAGTTTGTTTGCGAAAATGTTACCGTAAGCAACTCGATACTCAACAGTCCCTGTCAGGGCATCAGGATCGGCTGTCCCAGCGACGATACCATCCGCCATTGCCGTTTCAGCAATATTACCTTTAACGGCAGAGGTACGGCGATCTTGAGCCAGCACCCGGAACGCTATCTGCGGAAAAACTGCACCGGTTACGCCAGCATCAGCGATATATCTTTTGATAATTTTGATATTACAGCCAATGGTTTTGCGGTCTATTTGCATTGTACTGAAGGTATCAATATAAGAGGGATAAGCCGTTTAAGCTTCAATAACTTCCGCATAAATTCCCGACAACCGGTTTTAGTGCAGGGCCATGCCGGGGCACTTTTCAGCGATATATCTTTCAGCAACATTACCGGCACCGTGGCTGATGAAACGCCTCTGGTTTGCCGTTATGTAAAAAATCTGAAGCTTGATAATGTGGATTTATCCGGCTGCACCGGAGAAATCAAACCCACGGTCGAACCTGTCGGCAATTCGTGGGAAACTTTTGAGCTGTAAATAACAAGCGTGCAAACTGTTCAAATTTTGCAAAAAAATCATTTTTTTTATGGCAAAAACTGCACTTTGAGTTTGCAAAATTTTCGTTGTGAGAGTATATTCATTACTAATTGCCAATGTTACTTTTAACATTATAAGGAGATTCTATTATGGAAGGCAGATTTGATGTGGTGTTCGGTTTTGATATGGAAACCGACGTCGGCAGCTTTACTGATTACTACAACGGCGTACAGAAAGGTACTCCCCGTTTGCTGGAACTTTTGAGCAAGCACAAGGCTCCCAGCACCTTTTTCTGGACCGGTCATGCGGCAAGCAACAACAAAAATATTGTGGAAATGGTGCGTGATGCCGACAACGGTATGCACGAAACCGGCTGCCACTCGCTGGTGCACGAAACTCTGGGCGATGCGATCTTCCCGCTGCCCAACAACTGGCCGGTCTTTCCCTTTGAAGTGGAAGGCCGTATCCGCGAAGCCACCCGTCTGGTGAAAGAAGCCAGCGGCGTGGACCCCACCAGCTTCCGCTGTCCCCGGCTTTGGGGCAGCACCAAAGTTGTGAATGTGTTGGAAGATCTGGGCTACAAGGCCGATGCCACGCTGCCCTTGTACTTCTACCGCACCATGTATAAACCTTATCACCCCGATAAGAACGACTGGACCCATGAAGGCGATATGAAGATCGTGGAGATCCCCAACTTCTGCGATTTGGTTATGGAAAGCAACGACCCCTACAACCGCGACCGTGACCAGTGGCCCTTGTTCCGTACCGAAGGAGCTGACGCTCTTATGAAGAAAGTCTGGAGCTACATAGATTATGTGGAATCCAAGGGCGTGCGTCCGGTACTCTGCTTCTATCTGCATCCGTGGGAATACTACGAAATGCCCACCGGCGTGCTGGATTACGGCGAAGCCGAAGTCAAGCCCCACAGCTTTATCACCCTCAACTGCGGCGATGTGGCAGTTAAAGAAATGGATAAACTCCTGACTGCTCTGACCGCCGCCGGCGGCGTTTACAAAACTGCCGGAGCTTTGAGCGATGAGTATTGAAAAAGTTTTTAATATTTGTAAAGCCAACGGCCGCCGCCCCATTATGATCACTGCCGGCAACTCGGCAGTGGTGGCGGCTTTGAGCATGGAAGGCAGACTCTTTTATGCTCATAACGGCGAAATGACCAGCTTGTTCCGGCCGGAAGCTGCGGAGAATATCTCCAACAGCAAAAACGGATTTTTCAATCCCGGCGGCGACGGCTTGTGGCCCGCACCCGAAGGTACCTGTTTCGGTTACGAATACAGCACTGGTTCGTGGCGGGTCCCGGCAGCCATGTCCGGTGCTCAATACGAAGTTATTGAGCAGACCGGCGACAGCTTTACCATTGCTGCCGAAATAGATCTGGTCAACAATCAGCTTTTGGGCATACCCTGCCGCTTTATCCGTAAATCCACAGTAAAAGAAGCTGCGGACGGCACTACGACCATTGAGCAGTACGATGCTATCGAATACATCGGCAGCCGGGAGTTGAGCCGCAGCGAATTTTTGCTGGCACCCTGGAGTTTGTCCCAATTTTATGTGGACGATAAAACCATTGCCCGCTTCGGTTCGGTAAAAGGCGAAGTGCGGGATCTGTACGCACCCAGCAAAGATTTGCTGACCGTAAAAGGCGATGTAACTGAAATGGTTCACGATAAAGTCAACCGTATCCAGCTGGCACTGCCCGAAGAAAGCAGATTTGTGGAGCTGATCGTGCCGGATAAAAAACTGGTCATCAGCCGCACATCCGCAGCTCTTTGTGATGGCTTGGAGGCTGTGGATATAGCCGACGCTCCGGTGGAGGTCAAGCCCGCCGGTGCTGTCCGTTACAGCATTTACAACGACCCCTCCGGCTTTATGGAGCTGGAAGCAGTGGGCGGTTGTGTCAGAGAAAAACTTGTTCCGGGAACGGTTCTCGGGGTAAATATAACTAATGTGATAAAAAAGTTGGAGGATTAAACAATGGCTTACGTCATTCCGAAAAACGAGTATTTTGAACGCATTGCCAAATTTCAGGCCAACATCAAGGCCGCCGGTTTGGATGCCTGTCTGGTGCATGGTACTGAATCAGACTTCGCCAACGTGCGTTATCTTTCTGAATATTGGCCGACCTTTGAACAGGCCGGTGTCTTTGTGCCCGCCGAAGGCGACGCCGTGCTGCTGATCGGGCCCGAAAGCTACAAGTATGCTGTGGGCCGCAGCGTTTTGGATAAAGTTGCATTGATGCTCAACTATCGTGAATCCGCTGAACCGGACTACCCCGGCATCGATCTGGCGACCTATCCGGAAGTTGTCAAGATGGCTATGGGCAGCAAAAAGCTCAAGAAACTGGGTCTGGTGGGTACTGCGGTCATGACCAAACCCACTCTGGATGCAGTTGCCAATCAGCTCCCCGGCGTGGAAGTGGTGGTTGCTGACGATGTGTTCCGTGAACTGCGTTGGATCAAGAGCGAAAACGAACTCAACTGCCACCGCAAGGCATTCAAGGTTGCCGAAAAAGCGGTTGCCGCCATGCTTAACGAACTCAAGCCCGGTATGACCGAATTTCAGGCTATCGGTATTGCCCAGCGGGAAATCTACGCCAACGGCGGTGAATACGAAGGCCACAGCTTGTACTGCTTCGGCGGCGACCGTACCAGCAATGGTATCAGCCGTCCTACCGGTGCCAAACTCAAGAAGAACGAAATCATCCAGCTCAACATCGGTGCCCGTGTCGGCGGCTACTCCAGCTCCATCGGTATTCCGGTCTACTTCGGCAAGCTGCCCAAGGAACAGATGGCTCTGGTGGAATTCGGTCTGCGTGCCCACAAGTACACCTTTGAACTGATGAAGGCGGGCGTGGAAGCCTCCAGCATCGCCCAGAAATACTATGACTGGGGCTGTGCCGAAGGCTGGAAAGATTACATGCTCTACGGTCCGGTACACGGTCTGGGCATCATGGAAACTGAAAGTCCCTGGATCGAAACCACCAGCAAGTACAAATTGCAGGAAAACATGACCTACCAGATCGACACCTTCTTTACCGGCAACGGTTACGGTCTGCGTTGGGAACGCGGCTGTATCATCACCAAAGACGGCTGCGAACTTTTGAGCAAGAAGTTCATGAGTTTGAAAGATTGCAAACTTGACTGAAAATCCACGCTTGTCTTGAGGCAGCTTGCCCAAGTACAGGCACGGTAAAAATCAGGCGGTTACCTTTTCTCCGCAGCAGAATTGCTATGGAGAACAAAACAGGTAACCGCCTGAATATTTTCAGCCCTTGAATTTGGGGACAGTTTCTTCTTGCTCCTTCGCCATTTGGGGGCGATATCGGTGAACCTATTTATTCAAAAAATCGATCACCAGTTCGGCAGCTTTTTTGCCCGAGAGCAGCATGCCGCCGAAGATCGGTCCCATGCGGTAACCACCGGAACAGTTGTTGGCGCTCATGCCGCAGGCAAACAAGCCGGGGAAGTACTCTTTGGTGTTTTCCACAGTGCTGGCTTCGCCGCTGTCCACCCACATGGGGCGCTCGCCCTCGATCTTGCCGGAGGGGGTGTCGATGGCGATCATGGCTTTGTCGGTTGCCATTTTGATTATTTCGCTGGGGTGACCGGTGCCGTCGATCACGGCATCAGCAATTACAGTCAGCGGGTCAACGTGCATACCCAGCCGTTCCACCGGGGTCCAGTTGATGACCAGACCATTGACTTTGCCGGCTTTGAAAACGATATCTTCCACGCTCATGCTGTTAAAGATCTTTGCTCCGGCATGTACGGCACCGTAAATCAGCGCCGAAGCCATTTCCACGGAGTCCAGCGTGTGATAGCCGTCCGCGTCGGCAATGGGAGTGTGGCGGATGTTGAACTTATCCAGAATGTGCAATGCCGAATCCTGCACCACCACTTCATTAAAAAGCATACCGCCGCCCCAGGTGCCGCCGCCGGGGGCGAGTTTGCGCTCAAAAACCGCTACTTTTTTGCCTGCTTCGGCAAGGTAACGTGCCGCAACCATGGCAGACGGGCCGCCGCCGACAATAGCGGCATCCAGCACCAGATGGTCGCTGAATTTTTTGCTGAAGCTTTGGACAATGGCGTTGGAGATGACATTTTCAATAACTCCACTCATAATAAAAACACTTTCTCTCTTGCCGAAAAAAATAAACAAGTTGCTTGTCAGATAGGAGATTATGAAATTTATCAGCCCGCAAGAGAGAACAGCCGAGTTCTTCCGTAACTTCCTACGCCGGCATTATCCGGATCAGGTTTTAAGGGTATGATCTCAGCCGCTGACGATCATCAGCAGCACCCCTGCCACGGCGCAGAAAACTGCTCCACGGCTATGTTTAATATACCATGCCGGAGAAGTTTTGCAAATTTAATAAATCTTTTATTTGCTATTTAGTTATCATACATAAAAAAATATCCGGATTTTTCGGAAAAGGCATTTGCAAAAAAGAGCTTTTCCGGTTATATTTATACCCCAGTATTGTTCAATGTTAAAAAGTTTGGGATTTAACGATGAAATGCGGATTTGACAGCGAAAAATATCTGGAAGAACAGGCCGCGGCGATCCTTGACCGCGCCGAGAAATTTGACGACAAACTCTACTTGGAATTCGGCGGCAAACTTATGGGCGACCATCACGCCGCCCGCGTGCTCCCCGGTTTTGACCCCGACACCAAGATCAAGCTCCTCCAGCGCATGAAAGACAAGATCGATATCGTCATCTGCATTTATTCCGGCGATATCGAACAGCGCAAGATGCGCGCCGATTACGGTATATCCTACGACGCCGACGTTATGCGCACTATCGACGTATTGGGCGATTGGGATCTTACGGTCAAAGCAGTGGTCGTTACCCGCTATCAGAATCAGCCGGCAGTGCGCGGATTTATCAACCGGCTCTCCCGCCGTGGCATCAAGGTATATTTGCATAAACCCATTGCCGGATACCCCACCGAGCTGGATACCATTGTTTCCAGCAAGGGTTACGGCTCCAACACTTATATCGAAACCGATAAACCCATTGTGGTCGTTACCGGGCCCGGTGCCAGCTCCGGCAAGATGGCAACGTGTTTATCGCAAGTCTATCACGATTTCCAGAAAGGCATCCGCGCCGGATACGCTAAATTTGAAACTTTCCCGGTGTGGAATTTGCCTTTGAAACACCCGGTAAACATTGCTTACGAAGCCGCCACCGCCGACATCGGCGATGTGAATATGGTCGACAGTTTCCACTTGGAACACTACCACACCCCGGCGATCAATTATAACCGCGATTTGGAAATTTTCCCGGTGGTGCACCGGATCTGTTCGCGGATCATGGCGCCGGAGCACCTCTACCATTCGCCCACCGATATGGGGGTGAACCGGGTGGGATTTGCTATTTCTGATGACGAAATTTGTCAGCAGGCTTCGGCACAGGAAGTCATCCGGCGCTATTTCCGCGCCATGTGCGACTACGCCACCGGCGCTGCCGACAAAGCCCCCATCGAGCGCATCAAGCTTTTAATGGACGATCTGGGCATTACCGAAACTGACCGCAAAGTCGTTTCTCCCGCCCGCGAGGCCATGGCAAGCGCCGAAAAAACTCCCGGCAAGGGCTTTGACAACATCTTTTGCGGCGCCGCCCTTGAGCTTGCCGACGGCAGGATCGTTACCGGGCGCAACTCCACATTGCTCCATGCGGCATCCAGTTGTATCTTGAACGCAATCAAGCTGTTGGCGAATTTGCCGGATAATCTTACTTTACTTTCTCCCGAGGTCATCAAGGCGGTTGCCAGTTTGAAACAGGAAGTTTATCACAACAAAGGTATCAGCCTTGACCTTTCGGAAACTTTGACCGCGCTTTCGGTGAGCAGTCCCAGCAACCCCGCCGCCAAGCTGGCGTTGGAAGAGCTGACCAAACTCAAGGGCTGCGAGATGCATTTGAGCCATATTCCGCCGGCAGGGGACGAAAACGCCTTGCGCAAACTGGCGATCAACGTAACCAGTGAACCAAGATTTACCGGCCGCAACCTCTTACAAGAGTAACGCTTAAAATTGCGGCAAATCTTGTGGCCTTGCTGCGATGCTCGCTCAGTCACATACGTGGGTATGCTCCTTCGCTGTGCGTCTTGCAAAACCACAACCTTTGCACGCACTTTTAAGCGTTACAGCGTGGGTTTTGCGGCAAATCTTGCGGCCTTGCTGCGATGCTCGCTCAGTCACATACGTGGGTATGCTCCTTCGCTGTGCGTCTTGCAAAACCACAACCTTTGCGCGCACTTTTAAGCGTTACAGCGTGGGTTTTGCGGCAAATCTTGCGGCCTTGCTGCGATGCTCGCTCAGTCACATAC
>JAFVQX010000095.1 GCA_017504585.1 Lentisphaeria bacterium | reverse complement strand
GGTGGGGAAGAGAACCTTTTTTCAAAAAGGTTTCTTCCCCACAAAACAGTTTTGCAACAGCCTCTTTTTTTGTTGTCGGATCATACCGGGACTCTTTATTAACCTTTACTTGAACCACGGCTTGGTGAATGCCGGCAGTACGAAGCTGGAACGGTGGATCTGGGGAGTATAGTATTTCATACTCTTTGCCAGTTCCGGACTCATCTTGCGCAGCGGTTTTTTTACCGGATTGGCTTTGGATGCCACGCAGACCCCGATGGAACCTGCCGGGTAGGTGGGCACAGCAATAAAAGCGTAACCGTTGTACCGGAAAAGCTCTCGGGTAAAGCCGTAAAGCCGTTTGACTATATCGGCGTAAAGGAATATGGATTCCGACTGCGAAGCCACCACTCCGTCATCTTTAAGCGCATCATGCACTGATTGATAAAATTCTCTGCCGAAAAGCACTTCGCCGGGCCCGATGGGGTCGGTGGAGTCCACAATGATCACATCGTATTCGTTTTTGTGCCGGCGGACAAATTCCAGCCCGTCGCCAATGGTCAGGTGCATTCTGCGATCGTCAAAACCGCATGCGGTGGAGGGTATGTACTTTTTGCACAACTCCACGACCTGACCGTCGATTTCGCATTGATCGATGTGTTTTACGCAAGAGTGTTTTGCCACTTCCCGCGCCACGCCGCCGTCGCCGCCGCCGATGATCAGCACCTTTTCCGGATTGGGGTGTACCATCATTGCCGGATGTACCATCATTTCCTGATAGGCAAATTCATCGAATTCGGTCAACTGCACAATGCCGTCGAGCATCAACATTCTGCCCAGCTCGGCGGTTTCATATATTTTGATGCGCTGATAGCGGCTTTTGATATTGCACAGCGTGCGGGTTATTTCAATGGTATTGCCGAAACCCTGATCGATTTCGCTTACATAACGCTTGAGTTTTTCGCTGTCATCCATTTGGTTTTGCATCTTTCTGTATATTATTGGCGCATAGCCACTTGCAGTCGGTAATAGCTGCCGTTCATGGCGTTGATGAGTGTTTCCGAAATTTCCCGCGGATCAAAGAAACGGCTCAAAAAGAGATCGCAGTATAACGCTTTGCGATCCAGACTGTATCTGCCGGTAATGGTGCCTGCATCCAGTATCCGGGTAAAACGCAGCCCCTTGCCCCGTTCGGGATCGTGGAAATCGGCACAGCAGTTGGTGCTGCGCGGTTCGGTGTGCAGCACCTGGTTCAACTCGTTAAGTACGCTGCAAATATTGCCTGGCGTAAGATTTTCCACCGGGCAATCGTAAACATCGATACTTGCCAGCATCCCCCATGCGTCCAGACTTTCGTAACGTTTTTGCCAGCTCAAGACGCCTTCGGCGCTTTTGCCGGAGGATTTTTCGTGCAAAACATTGCCGTCCTGACCGATAAGACCACGGCTCAAGGTGTTGCTGATGACCATGGAGCGGGATTTGAGCCGGTCGCGGAGAGTATTGGCCGCAAGGTCGAAGTCGATCTGATCGCCGCAAGTAAAAATATCTACTGCCGCGTAGTCGTGTTCCGGCCAGGCGTGTACCGCAAAGTGGGATTCGCAGATCACCACGATACCGCTGACGCCCTGCGGTTCAAAATCATGAAAACTGGATTCCAGAACAGTCGCTCCGCTGATTTTTGCCGAGTTCACAAAAATCTCCTGCATCAGCTTGGAGTCTGCCAGTATCCGGGGATCGCAGTCGTAATACTCGATGGTCAAATGACGCCCCAGCGCCAATGCCTGAAAAGTTATAGGTTGTGCCGGGGAACTCATTTTATAAATCTTTATCGTATGTTTGTCAGATTATTCGGCAACCGCCTGGGCTTCGGCACTCTGGGCATATTTTTTGCAATGCTTGGAGAGATAGTTGCTGTATTCCATCTGCGCCATGGAGCGCTTGTAGTTCATAAACATGCCTTCCATTGCCGGATCTGCGGTGTAGGCTTTGGCGGGAACCTTGCGGCTGACCAGCATCATTACCTGGGTGCCGGTGGGTGTCTGTACCGGTTCGGCGATTTCGCCGGGCTGCAGATTGGCGACCGCGCCGCCGGCAAAGCCCAGTTCGGGGGAGCCGCTCATCAGGGAGAATTTTTTGATTGCGGCAAATTTGGGTTCCTTGATCGCCTTGGCGCGGGCCACGCGGTTGTCAGCCGGCAGCGCGTTGAGCTTGGCAATGACTTCGGCGGCGCGTTCGCGGGCGATACGCAGTGCTTCGGCCTTGATAAAGTCGGCAGTTACCTGTGCCTTGACCTCTTTGAGTTCAGCATTGCGGCTGGGGATCAGCTTGGTAACATAACCGACGTAAGCAGCGGTTTTGCCGGGAATGGCGTTGGAAATGGGTACATCGGCAAAGACTCCGGCAAGTTCGCTGACCAGCTCGGCTTCTTTGATTTTGCCCGCAACTTTGCTGTCCGCAGAAAATACGCCGGTATCTTGAGCGGTGAGCTTGGCGGCAGCCAACTGTTTTTTGAATGTGTTCAAACGCTGTTCGGCTGGCACATTGCCCACGCTTTCGTAAGCTGTAACGCCAAACTGCTGGGCGGCGTTGACCGCCATCTCTCTGGCGGCGGCAGCGATCGCCGAAGAACGTACCTGATTTTTCACTTTGTCAAACTCCGGAGTTTCCACTTTTCCGTCTTTGACCGTGCTGAAAAGCTGTTTGTTCTGTTCATAGAACGCTTTTATCTGGGCATCTTTGACATTTTTGATCGCCTGTGAACGGTATTTGCTGTAAGGGAATTCCACCACCAGCGCCTGAATTCTGGCGGGGATGATGTACTTGGCGCGGTTGGCGTTAAAATAATCGTTCAGGGCTTTATCGGTGATTTTGACCGACTTTTCGTAATCGGCGGCTTTGAAGTTGCCGGAAAGGACTTCAAACTCTTCGTTGATCATATTGTAAAAAAGTTTGACTTCGTCGGGGGTAACGGTAACTGCCGCTGCCTGGGCGCTCTGGAATTTGGCAAGAGTCAGGTATTGCCGGGCGGCGTTGTTGAGGTCTTCTTCGTTGAAACCTTCGTTGGCAAGGTAGTTGTTCACAAAGTTGCGGTAGGCTTCGGCATTGAATTTACCGTTTTCGCCGCGGAAACTGTTGCGCAGAAAGCGGCCCACTTCTTCATCGGAAACGGTGATTTTGGCCTGTTTGGCGGCGGCGAGGTTGGCAAGGTTGTAAAAACTCTGATTTTCCAGCTGTTCACGCATGGCCTGGTTGACCGGTATATTCATGAATACCTGCATAGCGAGCATATCCAGCCGGATCTGTTCACTCAATTCGGCGTAAGAAACTTTTTTGCCGAAGATCTCGCCGACGGCGCTGCCTCTGCCGGTGCCGCGGAACGCATCCACAATACCCGTGCCGGGAGTCAGGAAGTCAGTAAATGCAATGATGATGATTACCGAAAACACCCCGAAAATGATCCGGTGGTGTTTGGCAAAGACGGTGTTGAGCTTGGAAATAGCCATTCAGTGTTCTCCATTTTTTATATTTTAATTTTTTTGTTTCATTTTGCAATTTAAAAATGCGGCAGTACGATAAAACGCCACAAATATTAAAATAGCTCTATTATATAAAATATGCAATCAAAAAACTGTTTTTTTTGCGTTTTTCTCGTATAAATGCCTTTCAGGATGCGGCTGCCGGAAGTCAGGACTTGTCTTTGCGGTGCTTGCAAAAGCCCAAAGTCCGTAATTTTTCGGCAGTTAACCTGCGGGCAGCCGCCTCAAAATTCCCGACCTTGTCTTTTCTGCCCTCCGCTTTCCCCCTGGCACTTTATAACAGCACTACTTTAGGTTCGACGGCTTTTTTGAGCGCGGCCAGCAGTTCATCCGGCACATTCAATCCGCCCCTGCCGCTGCCCATGCGGGTCTGGGGATGGACTGCACCGTGAAAGTCCGAGCCGCCGGAACAGACAATATTGTATTCTTTTGCCATGCGTAAGGCAGTGGCGGTTTTGGTGGGGGTGTATTCGGAGTAATAGGCTTCCAAACCGTCAAGTCCGGCGATTTTCAACTCTCTTATGGTGCGGGCAATAAAGTTGTTTTCGTTGCGTCTTGAGTGAAAAGGATGCGCCCAGATCGCTGCTCCACCGGCTTGCTTGATAACTTTGACCGCTTCTTCCGGCGGCGGCAGCGCGCGGGGCACAAATCCGGCACCGCCTTGTTTGAGCAACTGGTCAAAAACGCTCTTTGTATCAGGAAAATTGTATTTTTCTGCCAAAACCATTGCAAAGTGCGGCCGCCCCGGGACATCCTCCTGCATACCGACCGCAGCAAGATCTTCGTCGGTAACGACATACCCGAGAGCGGCAAGTTTGCTCTGCATGGCGCGGGCGCGGGTGATGCGTTCTTCGCGCATAGCGTGCAGATACTCCTGCAAAACCCGGTTTTTCTGATCGATAAACAATCCCACGATATGTATTTCGCGGGCGCCGATGCGGCTGGACAGCTCCACCCCGGTAATCAGTTCCACGCCGGGAAAATCCTTCTGACATGCCAGAAAATCTCCCAAGCCGGCAGTGGTGTCGTGATCGGTCAGCGCTATCGCCGACAATCCGGCTGCCGCCGCCATCGCCGGCAGTTCACCCGGCGGTACGGTGCCGTCCGACGCCGTACTGTGAATGTGCAGATCTATTGCCAAAATGGAACCTCGTTTTCGGTAAATTGTCTTAATTTAATACGCAAAGTCGTGAAATGCAAGATTAACGACCTTGAAAAAATCCAATATTGTGCTATCTTATAGAGATGTGATGTTTATGTATTGAAAATTAAGGGGAAAGGAATAATAAAAAATGCCCAGAGCACCGAAAATCAAAAGTATTACTGCCAAACTGACTCCAGAGCAGAAAAAACACTACGACAATCTGATGGCTGCCCGCGATGCCGTTATGGGCCGCGTACGCTCTTATGCCGAAGATGCTCTCGATTGCAGCAATGCCGACAAACGGGGCGTGACTACTCACATGGCAGATATGGGTTCCGACAGCAGCCGGCACGAAATGGGTCTGCAGCTGATGAGCGAAGAAGGCGACGTTCTGGAACTTATCGAAGAAGCCATCAAACGTCTGGTGGAAAACAAAAATTACGGTATTTGTCAGGACTGCGGCGAACCGATCCCGCCGGCACGTCTGGAAGTGCGTCCCTACGCAGTTTACTGCACCAAGTGCAAATCCATCCGCGAAAAGAGCGGCGGCAACCGTTTGCGTTGAGCCGCAGATCAATAAACAGGGGATCTTTTGAACAACATGGCCAAACACCGGAAGATTGAGCCGCGTTCCCGGGAGGAAGTGCGGCTGCTGACGCTGGCGTCGGGGATAGCGTTTTTTCTGCTGATAGTCGATCAGATAACCAAACTTATGGTGGAACAACGCATGCGTTTGGGCGAATCCATCGAGATCGTCAAAGGATTTTTTTCGCTGACGTTTGTCACCAACAAAGGTGCGGCGTGGGGCATGTTCCACGGCTACGGTATCATACTTTTCGTTATCGGGGTGGCGGTCATGTTGTCGGCAATATTTTTTTTGCGCAAACTCTGCGACGGTTACCGCGAGCGTTATATTGCCATTCTGACGGTTTTGTCCGGTGTGGCGGGCAACTCCATTGACCGTATCTGGCGGGGCGAAGTGGTGGATTTTCTGGACTGCTACATAAAAAATCACCATTGGCCGGCGTTCAATATTGCCGATTGTGCCATTTGCGTCGGCATATTTATTTACATGCTTTCGGTTTTGCTGCGTCCGGCGCCGGAAACTGAAAACAAAGATAACGCCAATGCTGTCTGATCTCTCCGAAATTGCGATCAAAGTCATTGCCGGACCCACCGCCAGCGGCAAGAGCGCTCTGGCGCTGGAAGTCGCCGAGCAGTGCAATGGCGAAATCGTTTCCATAGACTCCATGCAGCTTTACCGGGCAATACCCATTGGTACCGCCCAGCCCGATGCCCATGATCTGGCAAGAGTACCTCATCATCTGGTGGGCATATATGAATTCAGCCAGCGCGCCGAAGTCTATACTTTTGTGGAAATGGCCGAAAAAGCCATCCGCGAGATCGCCTCGCGCAACCGGGTACCGGTTTTGTGCGGCGGTACCGGACTCTATCTGAAAAGTCTTTTATACGGCTTGGATCAACTCCCCGGCGACGATGTTTTGAAAAAGCGTCTGGATATGGAGTACGACGATCCATCTGAACTTGCCAAACTGCAGGCGCGTTTGATTGAGTTGGGCGATAAAGCTGTGGTGGAAAAATTCACCAACAACCGCCGCCGGCTCATCCGGGCTTTGGAAATCAGATTACTGACCGGCAAATCAATATTGGCTTTGCAGAGCGAATACAAACCCGCGTTGCGTTTCAAGCTCCTTGATGCCGTCCGGCTGGAGCATGACCGGAGCATATTGCAGCAGCGTATCGCCCAACGTACCGCTGTAATGCTGAAAACCGGCTGGATCGAAGAAGCCCGTTGCGCCATTGCCGCGGGATTACTGGAAAGCCCCACGGCGCATCAGGCGCTGGGCTACAAACTTATCGACCGTTACTTGCAGGGCGAATTTGATCTTGCAACTCTGGAAAAACTCATCGTTACCGCCACCTGGCAATATGCCCGGCGGCAGTTGACATGGTTCCGGCATCAGCATCCGGAGCTTGTTGCCAAAGTTATGAGCTGATGCGTTTTTTCAGCTGTTTTTCAGCACATCGATCAAGCTTAAATTGGTGTGATAGCCCGGGTCGAGATCGGGTACTGCCGGGATCACCCGCACCGCTTTGCCGCTGCTGTCGCAAGTTTGATAAGCAAAATAGTGGCAGGCAGGATTGACAAAGTAATCTTTGAACGCGTTGGTACATTCGCTGATGACTTGGGTATTGTCCACATTGCAGAATTTTTCCAGCAGGACAGCCGCCCGGATGGTTTACGGCAAGCTCCACCACGGCATATCCGAATTGATCACTTTGTTGCTCAACAAATCGTAAGATTTTATGATTCCGCCTGCGGGCAGCTGGCGGCCGATGGAGTAATGCCATGCAAAGAAATTCTTATAGATCCGGCGGCATTTTTCCAGAAAATCCCGGTCGGCGGCACGGTTGAATTTTTCCATAACCAGCAGGAATTTCATGGAAAGCCCCACAAATTCCAGCGCATGGCCCGGGTCGCACAACTGACCGTTGCGGTCGATATAAGGTGTATTTTCCGGCGTAATTGCTTCAAAGAATTTTACCGCGTCATCTTCGTAAAGTGTGTGCAAGGCAAGCAAGCGCTCAATAAACTTTTTGCCGTAATCCAGAAAGACTTCATCGCGGGTCAGTTCTGCCGCAAACGCTATACCCCCCAATGCGATCATAAACGGCCCCTGCAATATCTTGCCCGGAACGGCGGTTACCGGATTTTTGGGGTCAAATGCCTGTTGGTCGGTAACAAATTCCAAATTCAATATGGCATCGAGCGTCTGACGCAAATATGTCAATGCTGTCTGCATAAGCTCTTTATCGTCAAGCGCATCTGCTGCTGCCACCAACCCTTTGCTGTAAAATAGATCGCTGTAATTGGCTTTGCCTTCGACCGCGGTCTGGCGCACGCTCAAATCGCCGTTCAGGAATTTGCCATCGGAAGAAAACATGAAAAACATTCTGCCCGCATTCTGTTGGCGCACTTTCTCCATATTTTCCACCACGTTTTTCAGCAGTTCAAGTACAGCAGCTTTTTCGCCGAAGCCTGCGCGCAGGTGTCCTGCCAGCGACTCGGCACCGCGACCCTGGATCCAGCTGTAAACTACTGCATCGCTGCGGAATTTTGCTTCCGGAGCATCCGCGTGGGTATAATCGCTGCCATCGATAACATCAAATTTGGTATTGATGAAAACCGAATTTTTGCTCCGCTCCAGCATATAGCCGAAGCTTTCGGCGATAACTTTACGGAAAAAATCCAACTCTTTTGATCCTGCCGGCATATTTCACAACCTCGCTTAATCTTCTAATGCCCGCACTTTTACTCCGGCTTCGGCAAGAAGCCGCATGGAAGTGGAGTCGATGCTGTAACGCTGCTTGTAGACTACTTCCACAATGCCGGCGTTGATGATCATTTTGGAGCAAAGCAAACAGGGGCTGTAAGTTGTGTAGATCGTTGCCCCCGCTACGGCGATGCCATGGTAGGCGGCCTGAACGATGCTGTTTTCTTCGGCATGGCAGCACAGGCATTCGGTCAAACCTTCGCCGGATGGCACATTGCTGTTGCAGCGCGGGCAGCCGCCCTCGTTGCAATTTTTGATCCCGCGCGGAGTACCATTGTACCCTGTGGAGATAATGCGTTTATCCCGCACCAGCACGGCTGCCACATGGCGGCGGCTGCAGTTGCTGCGGCTGGCGGCAACTTCGGCTATCCCCATAAAGTAGTGATCCCAATCCGGACGTTCCTCCACAGCGGCTGTTGTTTTTACTGCTTTCTCATCCCCGCAATTACTGCACATAATCTACCCTCCAACTGTAACTGTTGTTTCTATGATCTGTCAATACTATCTCATCACCGTCTTTCAATGCGCCCACGCCTTGCGGTGTGCCGCTGAAAATCAAATCCCCGGGGCGCAATTCCCAGTATTTGGACAACTCCACGATCAGGCGTTTTATCGGGTAGATCATGTCTTTGCTGTTGCCCTCCTGGCGGATCTCGCCATTGATCGCTCCGACGAATTTCAAACCGTCAAGTTTATCTTTTGCCGGATCAAATTTATGCAGCGCCCCCAGCGGTGCGGAGTTTTCAAACGCTTTACTGCACTCCCACGGCAGCGCCTTGCCGCGCAGTTCTTTCTGCAATGTACGCAGCGTCAGATCGCAGCCGATCCCGATCGCACCCACAAAGCTTCCGGCTTCTTCTTCGTTCATCGCTTTACCGGCTTTGCCGATCATAAAAACCAGTTCGGTCTCATAATCGAATTGTCCGGTGTAACCTTTTGGCGGAGAGATTTTTTCGCCCGCCGGCACCAGCGACTCCGCCGGCTTCATAAAGATCACCGGCGGGATTTCTTCAAAACCGTGCAATTCCCGAACGTGTTCGGCGTAATTGCACCCTATACAAAATACTCTACCCGCTGCAGTCGGGGTGCCGTCAACATCTATAAACATCTTTTTTATCTTTTCCGATTTGTTTTTAATTTTTTCCACGCTATCTTATAACATAACATAAAACGGAGTTATTGCAAGTGGATAAACTTATTGAATTGTCAGAGATTTTCATAAAAAATAAACTTTGTACTCATCTTGCCGACGGTCACGACTTTGATCACACCTGCCGCGTCGTAAATCACGCCCTCAAGCTTTGTTCGCAAATACCTGAAGCCGACCGCAATATCGTGCATCTTGCCGCTTTGCTTCACGATATTGCCCGGCCGCAGGAATTCCAAAGTCAGGGCAGTATCGATCACGCCGCGGCCGGGGCTGTGATCGCCCGCGATTTCCTGCTTGAACACTCATCCCCAATCATCGCCGATCGCGTCGCGCAAGCCATTGCCGAGCATCGCTTCCGCTCCGATAGCAAACCATCTTCCATCGAAGCCATGATCCTTTATGACGCAGACAAACTTGACAGTTTGGGCGCTGTCGGCATTGCTCGCGCTTTCATGTTTGCCGCTCAAGCCGGTGCCAAATTACACAACTCCGCCGAGGAAGCCTTATCCAATGCCCCTTACAGTCGCCACGACACCGCTTATCGCGAATATTTAGTCAAGCTTTCCAAGCTCCCTGATCTAATGTTCACTGCGCCTGCCAAAAAATATGCCGACGATCTCAACGAATTCATGAAAACATTTTTTATGCAACTAAATCAAGAAATTTTTAACTGATTGTTTGCAAATTTCACTTTTTGCTGTATTGTATAGCATCATCTTTAATTAAGGTGCCAGCTTAGCTCAGTTGGTAGAGCAGTTGACTTGTAATCACCAGGTCGCCGGTTCGACTCCGGCAGCTGGCTCCATTTTTTTTTGCTTCGTCTTGCGGCAAATTTCGAGCCTTGCCGCTTCGCATCCTGCAGTCACATACGTGGGTATGTTCCTTTGTCTGCTCATTGCAAAACTCGAAATTTGCTCGCAATACTTCGCAAAAACGGCTGGCGGACGTTTTTTGAAGGCTGGCTGTAGTATGGGCGACCGGGCGATGCCCGGCATGCGGACTCGCTACGCTTGCCGCACGTCTGAATACGTTATGGTAGACCGGCGGCGTTGCCGCCGCCGCTTGCTTCGCTCGCGGCGCGGCGGTCGCTTCGCTCCGCTTCTTACGCTCGGGCGAGTTTCACCCGCCCTTGCTTGGCAGTAGTGTAGAGCCCCGACT
>JAFVQX010000094.1 GCA_017504585.1 Lentisphaeria bacterium | reverse complement strand
TGCTATGGCAGAAACGAACTCCTTGCCATGAATTTGGCGCGTCAGGGGTTGTTCGGCGAACTGGTGCATTGCTCATGCGGTTACGAGCACGACATACGTTACGAGCTTTCCAGTGCCGATGCCGGACGCACCGAACGGGAAAAACACAACCTCTGCCGCAATGGGGAACTCTACCCCACCCACGGACTTGGGCCTATTGCCAAGATATTGCGCATCAACCGGGGCAACCGCTTTCTTACCTTGACCTCCACCGCCAGCAAAGGTGTGGGCTTTGCCGCCGATGCCGAAGCTACCGGCAGGGGGCGTATCCATTACAATCAGGGCGATGTGATCACTACCGTTATCAAGTGTGCCAATGGCGAAACTATCACCATGACCCACAGCGTATCGCTGCCCCGCCCATACAGCCGGGATTGCCGGGTACAGGGCACCAGAGGTTTGTGGCTGGAAGAGCGCGACGGGATTTTTATTGAAGGCATAAGCGAAACCAAAGAAGAGATCGACGCCGCCGGAAATCCCTACTTGACCCATAACTGGGACAAGGTGGAAGATTATTACGAAAAATACGAACACCCCATCTGGAAAAATAATCCGGTAATCGGCGGTCATGGCGGCATGGATTCTCTGGCATTGAAAGCTTTTTTTGATGCCGTAAGAAACAAAACCCAAACCCCCATCGACGTATACGATATAGCCGCCTGGATGAGCGTAACGGCACTTTCCGAGCAATCCGTGGCAATGGGTTCCATGCCCGTAGCGTTCCCCGATTTTACCAACGGCAAATGGGTGAACCGTTACGATGAGGTAAACTCAATCTGGAGTTTGGACGAAGTTATCGGGCAATAACTCCAGCAGCAGACATTATAATAAATCAGTAATTTTTCGCCATAAGAATTTTTGATTTTTTATGCCGGAAAACTTGCAAACTTTACTTTTGGGCAATAGATTACCTTGTAAAAAAAAATGAGGTTTTCTATGAATGACGCTGTAAAGTTTTTGCTTAAAAAGCCGCTGAATGCTGGAGAAACGCTGAATTTTGCCATTCAGGAACTGGAAAAATTTCTCGGATTGCTGAAATTTGCCGGAGAATTTTCTGTATCGTTTATCATTGATGCTCAACTCTCCGGCGACAGCTTCCGGATTTCCGGCAAAAAAGAGTATATTATTGCCGCTTCCGGTGAACGCGGAATGCTCTACGGCGCATATCGTTTTTTAAGAGAGCTGGGCATAGAGTTCTTCTCGCCCGATGAATTCGATACATTTATACCGCAAGAGGTCATCGCCCTGCCCGAGCTGGATATTACCCAAATACCGCGCTTTGCCCTGCGGGGATTTTTTGCGGTTGAAAAACGCGACAGCGAAGCTTTCCTTTTGTGGATGGCGCGCCACGGCCTGAATTACTGGACAAACAATACCAACCATCCGGAGCTTTGCCGCAAACTTGGCATGATCTTACGCTCCAATCCCCCCAGCGGCACCCACTTGATCTTCAAAGATTATCTGCCGCCGGAACGCTACTTTGCCGACCACCCGGAGTTCTACGCACTGCACGGCAGCGAGCGCATTGCCGCCATGGTTCCGGGCAACGAGTGGAACATCTGCACGTCCAATCCCCAAGCCCGCGAAGTTCTGGTCAACAATATCATTGCCGACTTGCAGCCGGGTGGCAGACTTTACGGAGCATCAGCCTTGACCATGGCGCCCTTTGATAACGGTCATTGGTGCAGTTGCGAAAATTGCCGTAAATCGGGCAACGCCTCCGCCCGGCTGCTTCAGCTTGCCGATTACTGCGTAAAGCGTATAAATCAGGCATTGCCCAAACCTGTGACCCTGATCGTTTCGGCATATCATGAAACGCTGGTGCCGCCGGATGTTCCACTGGCAGAAGACTTTGATTACGAACATATCCTGATCGAGTTTTTTCCCATCGAACGCTGTTACAGCCACTCTATCGACGATCCCGAGTGCGCGGGCAACCGTCAGCTGAAAGAGTTTTTTGAAGCATGGATCGCTCAAGGCAGATTCCGTTTGATGGTTTGTGAATATTACAACGTATCAGCTTTTGCCTCGGTGGGATTGCCCATGGATCAATTTATGGACCACGATCTGGACTGCTACAAAACTGCCGGAGGCGATGCCATAGCTTATATGCATGTATCCACCGCGCTGTGGGCGCAGCAGAGTTTAACCAACTGCGCCTACGCGGCAGCGGCGATGAACGAAAAATTCAGTGCAGAAAAGTTTCTGCATAAAAGGTTCGGCTTTCTGGCAGATAAATTTATAAAAATATATGATGGTCTGCGCCGGATCGCCGCCGTATCCAAAGCCCTGCTGCACTATCAGGGCACCGGCGAAATGCGATCCGACAACAGCAACACCGTCAAATTCATGCTCCTTGTGCAATGGCGCAACGCCGCCGCCGGCAAGCCCCACGAATTCTATTACCCGGGGCATTTTGAAGCAAACCGCGACAACGGCAGCGCCATATCGCTGGCAACGGTTTTGAAAATATTGGATGAAACCGAAACGATGCTCGAAACAATTCCGGATGATACCGGCGATGCCATGCTGGATAAACGTATTGCCTGCGAAAAAATGCGTTTTGCCTACACCGCCGACCGCATAAGATTTACCGCCGAACTGACCTGGCTCTTTGAGTTGGAAGATGCCGGAAATCAAGCCGCTGCCGCCGCCATGGCCCGAAGAGTGCGCGACCGGGGCGAACGTATGCGTCAAGAGAAGCTTGCCCCCAAATACATCCGGGAAAAGGGCGCACCCAATTATTACATGTATTTCAATGCCCTGACAACCACCCGCATCCAACAAATTTACGCCGAAAAAATGCTGCAATACGATCTTGCCATAGCCCCCTTCGCCCCCGAAGAAGGCGTAGAAATAAAACAAGGCTGACTTCAATAAAGCGCCTCAAAAGCTGAATATAACTTTATGAAGTCTACTCTTTTATGGAGAGGTATTTTTAAGCCCGGCAGAGTACATTACGAAAATAAAGAGTGCAAGTTTTTTGAAACAACAGAATTGCAATTCTAAACACGGAATAAACAGAAGAATCCCCCGCCTGTAATTGCTTGCACAGAGCTGTATTATTACAATGATTTTATTAAAAAATCGCACAATGTCCAATATAAACTGTGTCTGATAAGGATAAAGCATCCAGAGATTTCGGAGTTTTCTTGGATTACCGAATTGAAAAATTGTTTTATACAGTGTATATTACTCATTGAGGAGCATATAACAATGAAAGATATTACCAGCAGCGTTTACAATTTTGAGGATCTGATCCAGGGTGATTTCCTGTATGTGGACAAAACTGAATACATCTGGCAACTGATAAGACCTGCCAAAGAGATGTATTTTCTCTCGCGTCCCCGCCGCTTTGGTAAGTCTTTGACCGTTTCCACTCTGAAAGCGGTCTTTGAAGGCAAAAAAGAACTTTTCAAAGGTCTTGCCATTTATGATAAGCCCTATGACTGGAAGCCCTATCCAGTCATACATTTGAGTTTTGGCGACTATAATGTAATTGCCGATGCCATCAAAGAGCTGCCCGGGTATTTGATGTCTAAAATACAAAGAATTGCTCAAGAATATGCGTTGCAAATATCCGGCAGTACTCCGGGGCTTTGTTTCGGCGATTTGATAGACAAACTTTCAGCTGATACTCAAGTTGTCATTCTGGTAGATGAATACGATAAGCCCATACTGGATAACATTTCCAATCCCAATATTGCAGATATTCAAAAGTGTCTGAAAGGTTTTTACAGTGTTTTGAAAGACCGCAATGCCAAAGAACGGTTTCTCTTTGTTACCGGCGTCAGCAAGTTCAGCCATGTATCGCTCTTTTCGGATTTGAATAACCTTACCGATATAACGATGGATGCCCGGTATGCAGAGATGTTCGGCTATACTCAAGAGGAATTGGAAGCCAACTTTGGCGACCGCATTGCCGCTTTGGCTGGCAATCAGGATATTGAAGCATACAAATCGGAAATCAAAGAGTGG
>JAFVQX010000093.1 GCA_017504585.1 Lentisphaeria bacterium | reverse complement strand
TGCCCAAGCTGGAAACGATGATCCCTGAACCCAAAAGCCCCTACGCCATTACCAAACTGGACGGCGAATATTACTGCAATATGTTCACCCGCGAAGGCCGTTTGCAGACTGCCTGTCTGCGCTACTTCAACGTTTTCGGTCCCCGTCAGGACCCCAAAAGTGCCTACGCGGCGGCGATTCCGATTTTTACTGCCAAGGCAGTAACCAACGAAGATATCACCATTTTCGGCGACGGCGAACAGACCCGCGACTTTATTTATGTAAAAGATATTGTGGAAGCCAACGTCTTTATGGCGATGAATGATTTTACCGGCGTTTTCAACATCGCTTACGGCAGCAAGATCACCATCAACGATCTGGTCAAAGAGATCGTTAAAGTGACCAACTCCAAGAGCAAAGTGATCCATCTGGATGAACGCCCCGGCGACGTCAAACACTCAATGGCTGGCGTGGATAAACTTGCCTCCACCGGTTTCAAACCCAAACACACCTTTGCCGAAGGTATGGAAAAAACCATCAGCTTTTTCCAGCAGAAGTTTGCCAAATAACAAATTTGGAACAGCTGGAAAAACTTTTTCTGGGGGTGTTGCAAAACTCTAAGGCATAATGTTGCCAGCCAACAGCCCCGCGGCGCAGCCGCGAAGCCCGGTCAGGGCCGCGAACGGATGGGAGGAGAGTTTGCCGGATACATTCCGGCAAACCGAGCGGAAAGGTTCCGCGAAGCCTTGTCGGAGATGAGCGAAGCCACCCGGCGTTTGAGGGCGATTTTACGGCTTGCCGTAAAATCGTGTAAGGGCGCGTATGCGCCCGCTTTAATGTAAGGAACGCCAGGCATCTCGCGCTGGATGTTGCGGCCAAATGAGCGACGGGGGTTCGGGGGGGAAGCAATCCCCCCGTGGCTGCGCGGAATATTCCATAATGCTGGCAAAAACAAGTTTGTCCGCGCATCGCTGGACTTTTTTTGTATTGCTCAATGAATTGATTTGAGCAATATTATTCGTGCTAAATGCTGCCGTAATTTATACTTGAAGAATAAAATTCGGGGCTGCCGCAAAACGTTAAAGTTTTCCAACAGCCCCATCCTTTTTTCAGACAGTATTGCTTTACTTGCGCTTGATGTAGAGCAGTCTTACCTTTCTGTTAACCACCGGCAGATTTTTCAGTTTCGCAGCAGAAACTTTTTCTTTGGTCTGCACGTCCGTGATTTCGGCATTGGCAAAAGGCAGCGTTACACTGGTGGTTTTATCCATTCCGAGGTAGTTGCCCACCAGAATCAGTGCTTCATCGGCACTTTTCACGCCCGAAGCCAGCATATTTTTGCTGCTGATTTCCGGGGTGTAGATGGTGCCTTCAAAGATCAGCTTCTGGTGCTCAATGATGTTTTTCATTGCCCTGGCGTGATAGTAGAAGTAGATCGGACTGATGAAACCGCGCCAGGGGTAGTAGAAAAATCCGCCGCTGCCGTTGAGCATTGCTTCGTAGATCATCTGTTCCAGGTGGTAGGGCTCGTAAGCTCCATAAGTACCGGGAGTCAGGAGCGGCATCAGCGTGCGTTTGCTTTTGTCCGGTTCATTGGCAAAGTTGTTTTTGATCGAGTTATGCACAATAGTTTCGTTGCCGGCAACGTACAGACTGGGCTGACCGCCATCCACAAACTTTTTGTTCAACGCCCATTTTTCAAAGCCGTGGTAGATGGTGTGCAGACTGTGGCGGTTGTAGTTATAGAGTTTGGGCATCGGTATATTGGCAGCTTTGGCACCATCGGCAACTGCCGCGTTGAGCTCGGCGTTGAGTTCCACGCTGACATCATCCCAGAAATCCTCCCAATTTTTGCCGGACTTCCTGAACGCTTCCCGGCAGCGGGTGCAATCTTTCCAGTAAGGCAGCGCGCGGCCCCAATGTTCAATATCCCACTGTATGCAGTCAGGCTTTAAAAGTGTCACGGCACGGCGGATTTTAGCCAGCTCTTCCTGATAAGCAATGCCGCGGTAAGTTGGGCAGGGATTTTTGGGGCGTTCAACGCCCTGACAGTAGCTTTCCTTTTTGTGCTTGCTGTAAGTATACATATCCAGCAGACCGTTGTAGCCGAAAATGATCTTGTAGCCCAGTTTGCGTGCTTTCTCAATATTTGCTTTGTAATTATCGCTGAACAGGTCTTTGCCGCTGCGCTGCATCATATATGGATAGGTCTGCACGGAAGAGAAACCGAGTTTTTTGAGGTTTTCAAAGTATCCCGGCCAAACGTGTTCCCCCGGCTGCCCCATACGGCTGATAACGGTCAGACCGCGGAACCACTGATCGGATTCCGGCAGCGTGATGATTTCAATATCCTGTGCGCTGCGGTGGGAGGGTTTGCCGTTGATCAGGGCATAGAAATAGGCCTTGCCGGTAACTTTCATACCTTTGGCAGCTTGCAGGAAGAAGGGGGCGTGTTCAAAAAATCTTGGCCACTTTTCGGGGTTGTCCGGCAGGTCGAAGGTAAAACGCACATAATCCTGATTGCCGAGTTTGATATTTTCGCACTTGGCATCACCATTCAGACACTTGATCCCGGCTGGAAGTTCCATAACCATTTTAACGGCGGATTTGGATTTTTTCTTCCGCAGATCGCTGAACATCATATAGTTGGGGGCAGGAATGTTGTCGGCAATGTAAAAAGTGCCGAATTCAGCCGGCTTGATTTCCAGACCGTCAGTCAGACGGATTTCGCCCAGCTTTTTGTAAACATCATCGGTGGCGGCGGCAGGATTTTCTGCTTTGATGATTGCCCATTCATCGCAATAAAGATTGCCGCCATCGGGAAATACACGCAGCATCACATAACGGGCATTGGCATTGACCGCCAGTTCAAAGGGATAGGCAAAAATATCGCGGTCGTTTTCTTCCAGATAAAACTGCCGGATAAAATCGCTCTGATTTTTTTCGCCGGGTTCCAGCTTGATCATAGGAGCGGCGGCAGGGTAATAAGTTACATTATCTTTGC
>JAFVQX010000092.1 GCA_017504585.1 Lentisphaeria bacterium | reverse complement strand
GTAATTTTTATAGATACAAAATTTTTTTCTGAACGTTTAAAAAATTATGCTGAAAGTAAAAAATTATTTTGGAAATATGGGGATGTTATGTATGAAAGTACACCTGAAAATTTTTGTTGGAGTAAAGATCCGATAGATGCTTTTTTCAGAAAGGACTTGCGATATGCCCACCAAGAAGAATGGCGTTTTTTATTAAGTAATTCAAAACAGACAACAGAGTTAATTCCTGAAACAGAAACTGCCTATGAATTCGATGTAGGCGATATATCTTCTTTTGCTCACATTGATGATTTAAATGCAATTACTAAACCATTACCTGTCAAAATAAATAATCCAATATAAAGCGTGGCTAAAATTGCCTTAAACATTTCAGTTTGAGTACGGTAAATTCGTAAGAGGACAGCTAAAGCCAGCAGCAACCTTGCACATCAGAAGCTGATATCAATTCAAGTATCAGGCTTGAACGCATTTGGGTAAATTGCCGATACGTACCAGCTCCATGGGGATTTCTTCATAAATTATGCTGTTTGATTCTGGAGATTCTTTTAATTCCATAAGTTTTTCAAATGCCCTGATCCCCAAACGTTCCGGGTGCTGATCAAAACTTGCCATATTACATAAATGCTCAGCTTCGTGCAGATTGCCAAAACCTATCATAGCCAAGCTGTTCTTCCATGGGTGATCTTGAGCTTCAAGTAAACGCATTAAATGTATCAGCATACCATCACTGCCGGCAATTACTGCAGTAAAATCACAGCGGCGCTGCTGCATGTTTTTCAAAAATATTCCGGCATCGTAACTGTTGAAGTTTCTGCTGCAGCAAATGAATTTTTCATCATCTTTTATGCCTTTGCTGTTCAGAGTATCGATCACGCCATTCATTCTGCCGGGCATCAAGCGTTCGCAAAAAAATCCTGCTATACGGCGGTGCCCCAATTCATATAACACATTAACTGCTTCGCAGCCCGCCTGATAATTACTGCCGGTAACGATATGGCATGAGTCATTGTCCGGCAGTTTGTCTATGTAGATAACCGGTACATTACCGCATTGGATTTTTCCGTAACCGTGGGTGATGAGGCCGCTCACCGGTGCATCAGTAAGCTGTTCGATGAGTTTGTGCAGCTCTTCCGGCCGGGGAGAGAGGTATATTGTCGGAATATTTTCACTTAACGCCCGCTCCTGAATACCATTCAGCACCCGGGCGTAATATTCATTATTTATTGAACCGATGAATACGACCGGTGAGGTATTCAGAAGACCGCATATCTTTTTTCGCACCCGGGTTCCTTGCCCTCGACCACCGCGTTCCAGAAGACCTTCAGCTGCCAATAAAGATACAGCTTTGTTGGCGGTTTTGCTGTTTATATCAAAAAGCAATGCCAGTTCATATTCTGACGGAAATTTACTGCCGCAAGGATATTTGCCGTTAATTATTCCGCAACGCAATTCTTCTGCAACCAATTCTGCTTTTCCCATAAAAAACTCCGCTGAAAGTTTCTGTATAAACACATTTCTTAAAATATAGCACAGAAAAGTGAGTGGTGCAACTTTTTTTAAACAAAAAAAATTCAGCACTTGAAAATATGGCAAAATCCTTTATATTTAATATGTAATAACAAACTAAAAACAAAAAAGTGAGTGGTTTACTTAATAATTTTACTACCCGCAACTATTAAGGAGAATCTTTTATGATTACAGAAAAACAACGCTTTACATTGATCGAGCTTCTGGTAGTGATTGCTATTATAGCAATTCTTGCGGCAATGCTTTTACCGGCATTGTCAGCAGCCCGGGAGCGGGCACGGGCGACCAACTGTATCGGCAATCTTAAAGATATCGGTGTAGCGATCGCTCAATATGGTGCCATCTCCGGAATTCCGTTCTTTTACAGTGCCAGCAGTTCCACCGGAGATTTGAACGGCGATGCCAGCGGCAAGATGCTGTGGTCAAGCAAACTTATCAACTGCGGCTTGCTGGATGAACACTCAAAAGTGGTTTACTGCCCTTCATTTCCGTTGGATGCAACTCAATCCGACAACCGTTTTTACTCATATTCGGCGATTTATGTTTCGGCGGAACCTTACGGCTTTATGCTTGATCCGGTCAATGCCGATGTAAATCCCAGCAATATGTTTGTCATGGGCGACGGATACAGCAAAAACAAAAAACTGCCGTTCTATGCCATGCTCCAACGCAATAACAGCTCCGAACCTTACGGCAGGCCCAGTTTGCAGCACAACAAGATGTGCAATATGCTCTTTGCCGATGGTCATGTGGCAGCCAACAGTGTAAATGAGTTCAAGAATATTTACTCGTATTACGGTCCGACCAATACCGGCAAAGTAAGTTATTACTACAATCCGCAGACCGATGCCTATGAACAACCGTAATTGCAGGAGAATAAAACGATGAAAAAAATTATTGCTACTGTATTTTCTGCCTTGATATTTTCATGGCTTGCTGCCGCCGAAAAAGGTTTTGAGCTGAAAATTGCTGTTCAGAATAACGAAGTCAACCCCGGCGAAACGGTCAAGCTTATTGCCGAGCCTACTTTCCCGGCGGATTATAAACCGCTTTACTGGAAGGTTTATGCTAAAACTAAAGATTTGCCGGAAAATTTTGCTGAAAAAGCTAAAACTCATGTTGATAAATATGGTGTCAACTTTCTTAACACCGGCAAACTCAAACACCCCAAGCTGAAAGCTACTTTCAGTTTTCCGCGCAAACCGGTCAAAACCGGTGCTTATCAGCTGGAATTTGATACAACCAACTGGCCTGCCGGAAAATATAACTTTACTTTGCAGCTCTTGCATGTGCATAAAAATCCGGCAATACTCAAAGATAAGAAAAAGCAGTATATTTACAGCTACGCACCAGTTGTTTTTACGGTAAACAGCAACGAAAAAGCTGCATCGGTGGCGGCAAAAAAAGCTCCGGTGAAGAGCAATACTTTCGGTCTTAAAGTGATTCAGAAAAAGAGCGTTTTCAAGCCGGGCGAAGATATAACTTTTGAAGTAATCCCGACTTATCCCGAAGAGTACAACACTCTCTATTACCGTATTTATATGCAAGGCAAAGGCTTGCCCGCAAAGTTTGCCGAAAAGACCGGTGCCGAGGTCAACAAATATAATGTACACTATATTGTTAAGGGCAAACTCAAACATCCGAAGGCTCAAACCTGGTTTTATTTCCCAAAGAACAAGGGTGATGGTGCTCCGGTGGAGTTGAGCTTTTCCAGCGCAGGCTGGCCCGCAGGCTCTTACACGGTGGATTTACAGGTAATGCATGTGCATAAAGACGCCAAAAATGTCAAAGACCCCAAAAAGAAATATCCGTACAGCTACTCAAAAGTGAGTTTCACTATAGAAGAACCCGCCAAAGCCGCTGCCGGAGAAACCGCTGCAGCGGTTTTTAATAAGCTCCCCTGGCAGGGCAATTTTACCAATCTTAAAGACGGTAAAACTGCTGATGTGCAGACCCGTTTCAAATACTTTGCCAAAAATGGCACGCTCTATTTTTCCATCGAAGCTCTTGAGCCTGAAATGAGTAAAATATTGCTTGATAAAATGCCTGCCGACAGCGGCGACATCTGGCGTAATGATTCAATAGAAATTTCGGTGGCAACCGATGCCGACCAGATCAATTTTTATAAATTTCTGTTTGACTCCGCCGGACAGACCTGCGATCTGAAAATGACCGACGACAACACCAACCGCAACATTTACAATCTTTACCCGGAGTGGAACAGCGGTTTTTCTGTTAAAACCGAAAAGAAACCATCTTCCTGGACTGCTTGTGTGCAAATACCGCTTGCTGCTATGATCAACAGTAACAGCAAGGCGGAAAATTTCCGTTTCAACATCGTCCGCCACCGCCGCGCCGGTAAAAAACTTGTTACAACGACTTTCGCAAAACTCCCAAGCCGCGCCATGCACCGCCCGCTGGAATTTGTGAAACTTGCGGTCAAAGACTTCAATCCGGCTTTTTACAACATCAAAGTTGAAAATATCAACATTGCCTATCCTGCAAGCGGCAAAATGCAGTTCACAGCTTTGCTGAAAGCGGAAAATTCTGCAGCCGATATGATTCGCACTGTTTATACTTTAAGCAGCAATAAGAATACTTTCACTTCCGGAATAGTTGAACCTCTGACCGCAAAAACCCACCGGAAAATCTTTGCTGAGCTGGAAGGTATGCAGGATGGAGTTTATCAGTTCACTTACGATATTTACAGTAACTCTTTTACTCCGGTGCTGCTTGCGACCGGTTCATTTCCGGTAGAATTGGTTTACAATCCTTTGAAACTTGAAATAAACAATCCGGCATACCGCAATATCATTTTTGCTACCATGCCGGATAAAAAACTGACTTTTACCGTAAAAAACGAGTTGGGTAAGCCGATCTCTCTGAAAGCTGTTCTGCGGGGAAAAAATGTCGATTTGAAACAAGCTTTTACTGCCCAAGTCGGCTCAACCATCCGCAGTTTTGATATGAGCAAACTTGCCGATGGCGAGTATATTCTTTCGATTACTGACGGTAAAAAACTTACCCGCAAAGAACGCATACGCAAACTGCCGTATCAGAAAGGTGAAGTCTGGCTGGATAAACAGGGCATAACCTACATTGACGGCGTGAAGACTCTTCCTTTCGGCTGGTGCGGGACCCAACCGTACCAGCCGGATAAATCGTTGAATGTCCTGACCCTACATACCCGTTTTGCTGATATAGAACATGCAAAAAAAGTAATTGCCGAAAATTTTGCCAAAGGTCAGAGAACTGCATGTTATTTTACCCAGGAGCTTACCGGCAAAGCATGGGATAAGGTCAAACTTTTTGCTTACAGCGAACTCAAAGGCGGTATGAATGAAAAGCAGAAAGAAAAACTCCGGACATTTGCCAAAGCAGTCAGCCAATGTGAAGGTTTTTTTGCCTATTATATGGCAGATGAACCGGAAGGCAAAAACAGCAGTCCGCTGTTTTATGAACAGGCGTTGGAAATAATCCGCGAAGTTGACCCGTATCATCCCGGTTTTATGCTCAATTACGGTTTGGACGGTATAAAACGATTTTACAAAGGCGGCGATGTGCTGATGCCGGATTGTTATCCGCAATACTTTGAAGACGATTCGACCACCAAAAAACGCACTGCCCCTTCGGAATGGATGAAAACGGCAACTCAATTCCGTCCGTCGTGGCTGTGTACGCAAATGACTATGTGGCCATACCGCAGTGCTGATGGTAAACTGCGGGGCATTGCTCCGGATTACCGGGATCAGCGTATGCAGTTTCTGCAGGCGTTGGTACATAATGCCAAAGGTTTCAGTATGTACACTTTCTACCGTGGTCAGTTCGACAGCAATGTGGTTATCGGCCATGTGGAACTGGGGCAGACACTGCAGCTTTTGAAAGATTATCTGCTGGAAAATTCGCTGGCTGACGGCGTAAAAATGGCTCGTGAAGATGATTCTGTACAGATTGCGGTAAAAAAATACAATGGTAAATTCTGCCTGATTGCAGTGAATACATCACAACAATCTAAAAAACTTGCTTTGACTTTTAAGCATATAAACAAGCATAAACTCTACGAAGCAGGCGGCAACAGCACGCTGGATATTGCCCAAGGTAAAGCCCAGCTGACTTTGCAGCCTAAAGAATCAAAAATATTTATCAGCGATCAGATTCTGGCGGGTAAAGTACCTTCCGTTGCGGAAGTTGAAAAACGCATTGCCGAGCTGAAAAAGAACCGGAAAAAGCCCGGCAATCTGGTAGGCACCGGCGAACTTTATGAAGCGGATTACCGGGATATGAAAAAAGGCAAAATCCCGGCAAACTTTACCCGCATAAAAGTTTCGTCAGAAAAGCCCAATTATACTACGAAGGATTTGGGAACTCTCTATTTTCTGCTGGATGGTCTTACCGAACCACAGTGGGCTGATTTTATGTGGACTCCGCTTAAAAAGGACCAAACTCCGTGGATCGAATTGGAACTGCCAGCCGAACAAAAAATCAGCAAAGTAAAACTTTATTCTCCCGGTGCAACGCTTGCAGCCGGTAAAGTGATTGTGGGAAAGACAGTAACTGAATTTAATGCAGCCGGTAAAAAATCTATGGAAATAACATTTGCTCCGGTGCATAGCAAAATAATCCGCATTGAATTTAACCGAACCGGCAGTAAACCTGTTCCGGGGGCTTATGCAGATAGATTTTTAAGCGAAATAGAAGTTTATTGAGAGCGATATTTATGAAAGATTGGCGAAAAGGAGCACTGCACTGCCACAGTTTATGGTCTGACGGTAGGGCTTTGCCGGAAATGATATTACATACTTACCGGGAATTGGGCTACAACTTTGTGTGTATAGCCGATCATAATGTTTTTCAGAGTGATAAACAAATCTGGCTGCCGGTCATGCCGGATGAAGGACCATGGCCATCAAGCCTGTGTCAGGCAGAATATGAGCGTACTGTATCAGCCTTGCCGGGCATGCTGGAAGAAAAAAGTGTCGGATTCCGCAAGTATGTACGGTTGAAAACATTTGAAGAACTGCAGCAGACATTTGATTCTCCGAATGAATTTACCCTGATTCCGGGAGAAGAAGTAACGATCATCGACAGTGATTACGGTGAAAATTCAGAGAAAAAATATCATTTGCACATAAATTTATTGAATCAGACCGCAACGGTTGCTCCTCCGACTGCGGGCAGTGCGGAAGCTTTGACCCGACAGGTAATGGCAGCAGCCCAGCCGCAGGCTTTGATTATGATAAATCACCCGTTCTGGCAGGTGTGGGATGTCCCGCCGGAGTTGTTGATAAATATGCCGGAGCTGAAGCTGTTTGAAATATGCAACTCCGGTACTGCCGCCATGTTAGACGGATGGATCTATACGCAGGAAAAATTTTGGGACTTTGTGTTGGCACACCGCCTTGCCAAGGGGTATGATGTAATTTACGGCACCGCCAGTGACGATGCTCATTACTATAATCCGGAACGGCTCTATCAACCTTGCGGATGCAATACTGCGTGGGTAATGGTCAATATCCCGGATAATCTTACTCCGGAAAACATAAATAAGGCACTGGCAAATGGCAATTTTTACTCTACTTGCGGAGTTTTGCTCGAAGATATAAATTTTGACCGGGAAAGCAATACTTTGTCAGTAAAAGTATTGCCCGAAGATAATATTGATTACCGTATTGACTTTATTGCCACCGGCAAAAACTTTGATCGAATCATAGCCTATGCTGATTTTCCGGCAAAAGTGGAAAAACGCAACCGTCGCCGCCCGCTGATTGCTGACGATATCGGTAGAGTGGTGAAAAGCGTAAATGGCACATCCGGCAGTTACACTATGCAGACTGAAGACTTGTATGTCAGGGCTGTTGTTTACTCTGACGCTCCGGCAAAAATGCAGAATGCTTTTTTCCCGAAACAACAATGTGCATGGGTTCAGCCGGTGAAAAACAGTAAATGGGTTTGAGGTGTTTTTATGAGCAATATGTATAATTTGCCGCCGGAAGGCGGGCAGGAAACCTTCTGGAGTATGGAGCATTTCCCGGAACGCTTTCAATTTGTTATATTCCGCAACTGGAACCGGGTGCCGGTTGAGCGTATTTCTTGGGTTTTGCAGACAACTCCGCAGCAGATATTGCTGGAGGCTGCCCGGCTTGGCTTGCGGGAGTATTCGGCTGAACAGTGCAACCGCTGGATGCAGCGCGGTTATTTGACGATCATCCGTGATAACTGGCACATACTCAATTACCGCCAGCTTATTGAACTTCTTGATGTCGACAGCAGCAAACTTTACCGGATATTGACTGAAGAAGACTTTATGTTTCACAAGATGGGCAGTTTCAAACCTCACTGTCCGGATGTATATTGGAGTGAACTCTCTGAAGATTCCTTACAGAAAACCGCCCGGATTGCAGAACTCATTGCACCGCTGACTGCCAGCAAGGCCGCCGGATATGAATTCGATTTTATAAATGAGTTGGAAAATCCTGCAGCACAAAAGCTTGAAGCACTTGGCGGTAATTCCGAAGAACTGCGTTTGATCTACAGCTATTGTGCTCCTTTTGGCGATGTATTGCTGCCAGGTACCGCCGATCCGTTTCCGGAAGGTTTGCTCGCACAATATCAGGCAAGCGGTATCAATGCGGTTTGGTATCCGATACTGCTTTCAAGCCTTACGCCATGGACAGGAGATGAAGATTATTCCGAAAACTGGCAGCTCCGGCAGCAGACCTTGCGTAAACTTGTGGAAAAGCTTGCCAGATACAATATCAAATTTTTCGGTTATCTCAATGAACCGCGTGCTTTGCCCCGGGAAATCGCCGACCGCCACCCCGGCTGGTGTGGCCCGGAACACCGCGACGGCAGCGGCAGACGGGCACTTTGTATAAACAACGAACAGGTATATTCAGCGTTATGCAAAGGTATACACGACCTTTGCAGTGCAGTACCGGGCATCGGCGGGTTTTTCACTATTTCTATGAGCGAAAACCTTACGCATTGTTATTCGCACTTCAAAGCGGATGGCTGTCCGGTATGTTCCAAACTGGAAAATCCGGTCGAAAATATTGTTAAAGTCCATCAGGCACTTTGGGACGGTATAAAATCTGCTGGCAGCAATGCCCGGCTGATCGCATGGTCCTGGGGATGGCAAAAGCCGTGGGATTTGCAGATATTGGATAAACTGCCCGGAGAAATCGAACTTATGTGCGTTAGCGAAACAGAGCTGGAAACTGATTGCTGCGGTATAAAAGGCAATATTATTGATTACTCCATAGCCCACCCCGGTCCCGGTCCGGTAGCTCCGCGTTTGTGGAATTATGCTAAAAAACAAGGTAGAAAAATTATCGCCAAGATCCAGCTTAATGCCACTTGGGAGTTGAGCTGTCTGCCCTACATACCGGTTCCGCAGCTGGCAAAACAGCATTTGACCAATCTGGAACAATGCGGTATAAGAGATTTTATGTTGAGCTGGACTTTGGGCGGAGCGCCGGGCGGAAATCTGCCGCTTACGCAACAGAGTGTAAGTGCATGGTGCAGAAATATCTCTGAAAAACATGCTTCGAGCATAGAAAAAGCCTGTTCATGTTTTTCGGAGGGGTTTTCCAAATTTCCGTTTGATAACACATTTCTTATCTACCGGGGCCCTCAGAATTTCGGTTGTGCCAATTTGCTTTATGCTGCACCCGGCAATCGGCAGGCAACTATGGTGGGATTCTGTTTTGACGATCTGAAAACATGGACGGGCAACTGGCATTATCCGCCGAAAATCCTTGAAAGAGTTTTTATGCAAATGGCAGAAAAGTGGCAGCAAGGCTTGAAAATATTGCAAGGCATTTCATCTAAACTTGCCGACAATTCATCATTTGCAGAGTTGTACAACATAGCAGAAAGTGCCTGGTGTATATTGCAGAGCTCCGCCAATCAGACAGCGTTTTATAATCGCCGTGACCGGCACTGCGGCAATCCGGCAGAAATGCCAAATCTCATAGAAAACGAAATCGAACTGGCAAAACTCATGATAAAATGCCAGCAGAAGGATTCCCGTATCGGTTTTGAAGCCAGTAATCATTATATGTTCGGCGAAAACAATCTGCTTGAAAAAATCATCAGTTGCCAATATATTCTGAACTCGTATGTTCAATAAACATACTTTTGTTATTTTGGTGTAAGCTTAAAATAAAAGGCTCTGTTCTCAATACGGATAGGTAATTGATTATACTGATACTCTGGCAATTTTTTTGCCAGAGTATTTTTATATTGCTTTCGCGAAAAAAACCACCGGCTGAGCCGGTATGTAGCCGAAATAGCTTTAGCTTAAAGATGACAAAGTCATTAATCAAATGCGAGCATTTGATGACATTGAATAATGTTAGTTGCAACTATGAGTTTGTTATGT
>JAFVQX010000091.1 GCA_017504585.1 Lentisphaeria bacterium | reverse complement strand
AGGATAGTAGGTGAACAATGCTTCGACCTGCGCTTCGGTGTTGCTTCTGATCAGTTCGGTGACTTCAAAGTGACGGCCATTGATGATGATCTGCATAGCTTCTCCTTTTCTGAAAACTTTGCTTTTTTCCGTACCCGCGGCTCCCTTTCCTGTTGATTATGAACCGCTGCACAGTGCTAATGTTCCACCACAATGCGCAAAATGCAAATTTTTTTCAAACTTTTTGCAATATTTATTTTCAGCAAAAAAATTGATTTTTTTCAGCAGGGCGTTTATATTACTTTTTATATTGTTTTTGGGGTTTGCAGTATGACTTTCAAAGAATATTGGCAATCAAATATTTCCGACGGAAAATCCGGCTTGCGCGCGGTGCTTTTTGATGTGGACGGCACTGTGGTTTCGGGCAGAAATCCTCTGCCCGGAGCGCAGGAAACCTTAAATTTTCTTGATAAAAGCCATACTCCTTATTTCTTTTTGACCAATGACAGTCACCACTCTCCGGCTCAAAAAGCGTCACTCATTGCCAAAGCCGGGATCACAGTTGACCCGCAAAAGATAATTTCGTGCAGTCACGCTATTACCGATTATGCAGTCATAAACGATCTGCAAGGTGCCAAAGTTTTTATTATGGGTGAATCCGGTGAACCCTGCTTTGCCGAAGCGGCAGGTTTGATCCCCTGCCGGGATTTGAGCGAACTGGATGATTGCAGCCTGGTCATTGCCGGAGAGGGCAAATTTGACTGGCACGATACTTTTCAGGCGGTAATGAATTATTTTATCCGCCACCCGGAACGCAAACTCATCGTTCCCAATCCCGACAGCTATTGGCCCTACGGCACTTCCGGCAGAATGGGTATCGGTGCCGGAGCGCAGGCACGGTTCATTGCCGGATTGCTCAAAGAAATGCAAATAGAAATCGAACTGGTTTATCTGGGCAAACCCCACAAGCCTATTTTTGACTGTGCTTTGAAGCATCTCCGGCAGACGTTTGGTTTGAGTGATTTACAGCCCCAACAGGTTCTGATGCTGGGCGATGCACTTTTTGCGGATATAGCCGGAGCGCGGAATGCCGGTTTGCAGGGGGCGTTGGTTATGACCGGAGTGACTACCCGGGAAATATTATCAGCCACACCTGCCGGTGAACGCCCGGAACTTATTTTTGAATCAATCGGTTAATATAAATATAAGGTAGAAAAACGTATGAAAAAATTTTTGATCGCAATGGCAGCTTTCAGTGCGGCATTGAGTGCCGCCGCCGTAGAGTTTGCCGCGCAGCACAACTGGGTGATCGTTACTGGAGAAAAGCTCTCCGCCATTGAAAAAACAGCGGCGGAAGAGTTGAAACTGCATCTGGAAAAAACTTTCACCGCCCCCGTCAAACTCAATGGAGCGGTGCCGCAGAAGATCCGCTTTTTTGTGGGTTTGAGCGATGAAGCGAAAAAAGCGGCATTCAGTCAGGTGGTTCCGGCATTGGAACTGCCCGGCAAATTCGGTATCAAGCGGCGCAATAATGATTTTCTTTTCTATGGTTATGATACAGCCAACGGTTCGGCGTTTACCTCGCGCCACAGCTGCGGAACGCTTATTGCCGTGGAATACTTTGCTCAAAAATATCTGCACGCAGACTTTTTCCTGCCCGGTGCCAACGGCAGTAAATATGCCGCTGATCCGGAAGTGAAGTTCACTGGTTCAGCAGATGCCCCCAAGCCCTCTTACGAAGTGCGCGGTTTTCAGAGTGCGGCAAAAAATGTCAAAGCCGACGATATGATGCTTTTTTACCGCCGCCGTCTGGGAATGGTGCCGGAGTGGAGCGTCCGAGACTACTACTACACATTCCTCAACAAATGGAACAAACGTTTCAAAGATAAGCCCGAAATGTTTGCTTTGCACAACGGCAAACGCATCAATGCCATTTATCCGCGCCACTTCCCCTGCACTTCCAACCCGGCAGTGCTGGCGCAGGTGGTGGCAGATGTAAAGCAGGTTATAAAGCAAAAGCCCGCCATCAAAGTTATCCGCTTTTTCAGCGATGCTCCGGTGCGGAGCTGTTCCTGCGATAATTGCAGAAATTCCACCGTCGGCAAACTGGCGAAAGCCGCTAATGACAGCAGCGAAACAGTCTACGCTTTCTACTCAAAAATCGGACGTGAACTGCAAAAGAGCCACCCCGACCTGGTCTTTCACATCCAGACCAAGGGCAATTCCTACAAAAATCCGCCCCAAAGCGAAAAACTGCCCGACAATACTGTTATAGCTCTCCTGACCGGTCACTACAATGCGCCGGATTATTACTCCGTACAGAAGCGTGCCGAAGCGTGGAAAGCTGCCGGAGCCGCCCACGTTGTACTGCACTGCTACCCCCGTCCTCCGGGGATGAAAGATTACCCCATTGTCAACCCGCACCGCATTGCGGAACACTTCAAAAAATTGCAGGGGCACACCGAAGGTTTGATCCGTGCCGAAGGCAGCGGCAAGATACCTTACACATTCAGCGCACTCAATAACTACATCCACAGCGCAGTGATGTTTGACACTGCCATTGATCCGGATGCTCTGATCAAAAAGTTCTGTCAGCTGGTATCTCCTGCTGCGGCAGTTGAACTGGGCAGCTTTTATGCTGAAATGGAAAATCTGCTTAAAGGTGCCGGATTCTGGGATGATGCCATTGTCAACTGCTATTTGAGTTTCCGCTTGAAAACTCCCCGCGAATGGCTCAACAAGGCTCTGGCAAAAGATAAAAATAATGCTTATCTCGTTCAGCTGGATAAAGACTTTGCCCGGTTTGAAAAGCAGGCAGCCGATGCCATACCCAAAGAGTTTACCGCCGAATCGCTGGTAAAATTCCAGCAGGATCAGCAGCGCCGCCTGCCGGTGCTCAAACTTACGGATAAAGTGCAGAATTTGGAGCTGATACCTTTTGCTCTTTACCGGAATTT
>JAFVQX010000090.1 GCA_017504585.1 Lentisphaeria bacterium | reverse complement strand
ATTTTATATAAAAGAGATACAACGTTTTACCTGCAATAATTTTTATTGTTGTTGTATAGAGGTGATTTCAAAAGTCAGTCAAAACAAAGGCAAAGAGCAAAACCACAGCACAGGATAAGGTAGTTTGAGGTGGCTACCTGACTTGTCCACCATAGCTTTATGCGACGGTGGAAAGGTAACCGCCGAAAACACTCCTTGTTCTGTGCAAAGGTTGTGCCTTTTGACGACTTTTGAGAAGTTTTGAAATTACCTATTTACTTTATTGCCTGTCAGCCATAAAACTTCGTAGGGTTTGAGTTTTATGTTTTTTACTTTACCGTTAAAAACACGGCTATCCTGCCAGCTGTAAAGAGTTTCGGGGTATTCCACGGTTACTGTTTGCGCTTTGAGTTCCACATTTACCAGCAGTATCCAGTCGGTGTTATTGCTGCGCCAGGCGCGCATCAAGCCGCTGCCTTTGACCCGGATATCATCGCCCAGCAAAACCGGTTCCAGCGCCTTAAGCTCGTTACCCAATATTTCCAGATAGCCTTTTTTCATATCTTCGGAAGTAAAGATCCCGGCGTTGCGGTCAGCTGACCCAATGGGCAAATTGGGGTCGCCGATCTTGAATGCCAGCTGACCGTTGGCACCGGCAGCGATAGAGCCGTAGACCGAAGATTTGATTTCGGGTATATTCAAGCCCCGGGGGCGGACAAAGTGCGCTGGCGAGGGGTAGCTTTCCCGGCTGAACGCCTGTGGTGTGTACCAGAAAACACCGCAGGTTTTCTCATTGGCAACTTTCCGGCAGCTGGCGACCACGCTGGCAATGGACAGATCGAGGTAATCCTTTACATTGGGGCTGGGGTACATATCCAGCGAGAGTATATCGCTGTGCTTGAGCAAGCCCAAACAGTTTTGCGCAGAGTTATCCACGCCGATCACCGGGTGCTCCGGATCCCACTCTTTCAAGAGCTCATAATATTTGCCCAATTCGTTGATAAACGCCTGCCCCCGGGGTTCGTCAAAGAGATACCAGCCGAAGAATGCGGGGTGCTTTTTCACGGTATCCACAAATTTTTTCATTTCGCTCTTTTTTACTTTTTTAAGACCTTTAAGTCCGGGCAGACGGTTTTTCCAGAACGGCGAAAGCGATACCATCAAATCGTGCTTTTGAGCATCATCAAGCATGGCAAGCACTTCGGGCAAACTCTGCCGGTGAAGAACATAAAAGTGTGCCAGATTATAGTGGTATTTCTGCAAGATGGGCAGCGAATTTTTCTGACACGCCATAAAGCCCCGGGGATAAAAGAGTTTACCGTTGACCACACAGCGTTTTTGCGCATCCAGTTTGACATAATTCGCTGCTTTGACGATCTTAAGCGTAATATTCTGCCTGGGGCCGGTGATCTTGTAAGTACCTGCCGCCAGATCTTTCAAACAGAAATTCAGCTTGCCGGAGCTTTTCAATACTTTGCTCTGCAAGACCTTACCCCGGTTATCCAGCAAATCAAATTTGGCACTTTCAAGCTTGTCGGCAAATTTGATTTCAGCAGTAAACACCGGCTTATCATCCGGGAAAACCGTATTGCGGTAAGCTGGAGCAACCACCTTGACTTCCACCGGGGAATCGCTGAAAGTCAGCTGCTTGCTCTGGAAATCCACAATGTTTTTGCCACTTCTCAATATGGATACAACTTCCCAATCGCCCGCTGCCATATCCACAGGAAATGCGAAAGTTCCAGCGGTGATATTGGCTTTTTTGATCTGCTTTTTCAAAGCTTTCTGCTGATAAAAATTTACTTCCAAATCAAGTTTGCATTTGCCGGTGTTTTCAATTTTTCCGCAAATCTTCTGCTCTTTGCTCGATAGATTGCTTACACTTGGCTGATAAAATTTGCGGTCAAGCTTGATATTTTTGAGCTGCGCAAAGTTGTCAGGCTTGTGATACCCTGCAGCCGGAGCCCACACCGAGTGCTGGGGCTTTTTGCCATCAAGCGCATAGTGGGAGCGGCCGATGTTGAACCGCCAGCTGGTATCTTCGCTGCTGCTGTACGGAAAAAATGGCAGATAGACTTCCGCCGTCCAACCGCCCGGCACCCGGCGGGCAGCCGCCTGCCAGAAACTTGACCAGTCGCCCAGAATTCCACCCACGGATTTATTGTTGAATATGGAGGAGTCGGGGTTGAAAATAAAATGGAAATATTCCCGAATGTTCAAATCGCTGGAAAAATTTGCCACCGGCGCAAGAAATATCTCAATGCTGTCGTCAAACCAGACCGCTCCGTTGAGGCGTTTTTCGCTTTTGATTATTTTATCTTCGGCAACAAAGGCAAAGTACAGCCCGAATTTATCCTGCAAAACCTTGAATTTGGTTTTTTCCGGCGCTTTTGCACCGTTAAAGGTGGTAAAACCTCCGGCAAAAGGCACACTATCCCACGCCTTTTCGTTCAATGCGCCATCAAGCTTAATAGGCGAATTTGCCATTTTTACGGTGTATTCCGCAGGGGCGGCAACCGCGGAAAATACGCCGGAGATCGCCAGCATAAACAAAGTTTTCAATATTTTTGGCATTTAATAAATCCCTTATGGTAAAGCATTTATTGTAACAGTTGAATTATCGAATATAATAGTATTGTTCGCTTGCTTTACAGTTGCTTGTTTATATTGATCGCCTTTATAATTGGTGTGGGGCAGGAATGTTGGCCAGCAGGCGCTGGAAATATCCAACCGGAGTTTATCGCCCTTTTCCAAGACAAAAGCGTGTTCTATAAAGCTGAAATCCAGCGGCACAACTGTATTGGGTTTATAGTTGGGATACTGCTTGCTTATGGGCATGATGTCATCCCGCAAACAGTAAGTTTTATCGCCTTTAACAATGCTTAAACGCAGGAAAAAACTGGTATCTTCGCAATCGCTTTTCACATAAATTTTTGCCGACATCTTGCCCCGGACTCTGACGGGTTTATCAAAGGCATCCGACACAAACGAAACCACATCTTTGCGGAAATCCGGCTCTTTCTGCAATGCCATACCGCCAAAACGGTAGTTGCATCCGCCGGGAAATTGAGCCGGGTCAAGGGGATCGTACACATAGCTTATTGAGCCAGTTGCAGAACTCTTTTGCAAAGTTCGGCTGCCCAGATAAAAGGTGAGCTTTTCAGCTCCATCTGGCAGATCAGGTTCGGTACACCACTTATTTTCCCACAAACTGTAATAAGTTATATTCCCCGGAGTGATAAATTCCAGCTTTTTCTCCCGGTTGCGGCAGTATTCAAAAAAGTCATATCGGAAATCTTTCCACACCTTATCCAAACTGCCGTTTTCAAAGTCTACGGGGTGGTGTCCGGCCCGGAATCTTGTGGAGGGCGAGTGATCGTAGGGGGTCATGATCATTGCCGAAATCTTCCGCTGCTGCGGTGTTAAACTCCGCCACATATTGAAGTTTTCCCCGGTATAAATATCGTACAAGCCGCCCACAAACAATATGGGGAACTTGAAGCTGCTCAACGCTTTTTGAAAAGTGCTGCCCCCATCCGGAGTTTGCCAGTATTCAGCAGCCGGATCGGCACTTTTCAGCATATTGTCAATAGATGGAACGCTTTCGCCAAAGACTTCTCTGGTCATATTTGCCAAAGGGAGCGTGCGGAAGGCACTTTCTGAATAATTCTTTTTAATCTTACTGTTTTTCCGGAAATTGATAAAATGCCACCCCGCCGAACTTGCCCGCAGCATGTTGTTGCGAAATCTGAAGTTGTAGCGGTCAATGCCTTGCACCAGCAAGACTGCGCCTTTTACATCTTCCGGTGCGGCATCCAGATAAGCATAATGCACCGTAGCAAGATAACTCTGCCCGGTCAGAAAAATTTCGCCATTGTAAAAGGGCAGCTTCCGGATCATCTGCAACGCTTCAAGCCCGTCAGCGCGCTCGTTGGTGTAGGGGTAAAACTCCCCTTCGCTTGCCCCGGTGCCCCGGCAATGCTGAAAAACCACCGCATAACCTTTGCTCAACCACGCCGCCTGACTTTGGCAGAACATTGCCAGTTTGGCAGCATTGGCTTTGGCGTAGGGTGTGCGGATAAATACTGTGGGGTATTTATCACTTGCATTTACCCCCGCCGGAGCCGCGACCATGGTGAAGATCCCGGTTTTGTCTGCCATAGCAAGATAGAAAGATGCCGCCCGGACTTTGATTGGATTTTTGCCGTTTTTAAGTTTCAGATCGCCGACTTTGACTTTATTGGTACTGACTGCCGAAAGATCCCACGCCGGAGCCGCCCAGCTGTAAATACCCAACAACGCTAAAATGAATGTCGATAATTTTTTCATAACAATTTTACTGTTTGGGGACAATGGTGTAAGTCCCCAACGGACTGCCGTCGGGCATTTTTTCCATAGGATTACTGCCGGAAACTCCGTTGGGATTGAATGCCCGGTAGGTGCGGCTTTCCGCATGGCCATCGGCAAAAGCGGTGTTGAAAGTGCTGTCCATATTGGGGCAATCGCTCAAATTGCCTACTGCCCGCTGCTCGTTGCCATGGCGTACACTTACATAATAAGGATAGGTGATGATATAGTCGGAATTGCGGTTGGAGTCCATAATAAGACTGGCTGCCGCAGGATCCGAAAATCCGGAGATCTTGAACTGCCGCCGCTGCCAGTCATTATCGCCGGTATGGTGAGCCATCAAGCGTCCGTTTGCGGCGTAACTGGAGTAGGAAAATTCACTTTTAACTGCTTCCGGACAGTTGAAACTTTTGATGACTACCAGACCGTATGGCGAGTTCTGATTGAGGGCATTGTATTCGCCCTGCCCGCCGGTAGCCAGGAGAGCCATCCAGCTGGAGTTGGTTGTCTCATTTCTGCCCACATATTTGTAGCGGGCAGGACAGACATTATCGTCGTAATCATTGGCATACATACCGATCGCCAGACCTATTTGTTTGAGGTTGTTCAAACAGGCGGAGCTGCGGGCAGTTTTTCTTGCCTGCGAAAGAGCGGGCAGAAGCATTGCCGCCAGAATGGCAATGATTGCTATAACTACGAGGAGCTCTATAAGGGTAAAGTACACTTTACCCTGCCCATGGGCAGGATTCAATACATGAGCTTTTTTCATTTTCCGATCCTTTCATTATAAAAGATGTCACATATCACTGCTGAAAATGTAGTACGATTTTCTTGAAAAGTCAAATTCCGCAAATAAATAATTTGCAAATATTTGCTGTGGTATTATATTATTTGCAGCAACCCGACACCCCATATAAGCCCGAAAAAAGGATATCCTGTTATGAAAAAAGTCTTATTTGTTGCCTGTTCCGCACTGTTTTTTGCTGTAAATATCATTTGCGGAGCTGCCGAAAATGGGGTTTACGATGTCAGCGGCAAGCTGGAGCTTTTTTACGATGATTTTCTGATCGCCAACAAACAAGATCTGACTTTTGTGCAGCATTCCCCCCGGGAATGTACTGCCGCTCCCGGTAAGCCCAACGGGTACTACGGAGCGATTTTCCACGACGGAACCCAGTACCGCTACTATTACCGGAATACTGACAATGTTTATTCCGGCAAGAAATACAACGGGCATCCCGGCGAATATCTGGGCGTAACTTTCAGCAAAGACGGCATAAACTGGCAGGAAAAAGACTTGAAACTCTTTCCCGGCAAACCCGTTCCGCCGGGTGCGGTCTGGTACGGCAATGGATTTACCCACAACCTGATGCCTTTTTTTGATTGCAATCCACAATGCACGCCCGATAAACGGTTCAAAGCAGTTTCCGGTGTGCGGGAAACCGCCGGCTTGTTTGCATTTTATTCTGCCGATGGCATAAACTGGAAACATTATGATGCGAAAAACCCCATTTTCAAGTATGAGCCGAAAAAATATGGCGGGCACTTTATCGACTCGCAGAATGCTGTATTTTATTCAGAATACGAAAAGTGCTATGTCATGTACCCCAGAGTGTGGAAAACTGCCGACGGTCTGCAAAAAGTCCGTTCTTTCGGCAAAACCACCTCCAAAGATTTCCGCAACTGGAGCAAGATAGAGTTTCTGAAAGTCAACGAGCCGGGGGAACACCTTTATGTCAGCGGACTGCACCCCTATTTCCGGGCGCCCCATTATTATATCGGTGCGGCGACCCGCTACTTCGGCAACCGTGGTTCGGCAACCGATGTGGTATTGATTTTTTCCCGCCACGGCAAGGGGATCCAGCGCCCGGTCAAAACAGCGTGGATCAAACCCGGCTTGGATGCAAGCCGCTGGCTCAATCGCAGCAATTACATAACTTTGGGGATGTTTCAGGCGTCAGAAAGCGAACTGGTGTTTTATCACTCGGTAAAGAGTTTGTATTACAAATTGCGGCTGGATGGCTTTGTATCCCTCTCTGCCGGAGCAAAGGAAGGAACTTTTGAAACAAAAACCTTGCACCGTACTTCCGGCGGACTTGAAATCAATCTTTCCACCAGTGCCGGCGGCAGCTTTGCGCTGGAAGTCTGCGACGAAAACGGTAAGCCCCTCCCCGGTTACACCTTTGCTGATTTCGGCGAGTTTTACGGCGATAAGATTTCATACAAGCCCACCTGGCAAGGCAAAACCTTTGCCGATATCCCCGGCGGCAAATTCAAACTCCGTATAAAAATGAAAGAGTGCGACCTTTACAGCATGAATTTTACCGCCAGATAAACAATCTTTCCGATTTATCTAAATTGCCGTATCCGGGCAAAAAAACAGGGGCATTGCAACCTTTTGAGGTATTGCAACTGCCCCTGTAAAAGTTTACGGCAAAAGCTCTATTGCTTATTTATCCATTTCAGCCAAAGCGGCTTTGCGGCTCAAGCGGATCTTGCCGGAGTTGTCGATGTCGATGACTTTGACAGTTACAAAGTCGTTTTCGCTGACAATATCGGTTACCGCATTGACCCGGTAGTTTGCCATTTCGGAAATGTGCAGCAGACCTTCCTGACCGGGCAGGATCTCCACAAATGCTCCGAAGTCACGGATGCTGACCACTTTGCCCCGGTAGATCTTGCCGATCTCCGCTTCGGCGGTGCAAGCCAGTACGCGCTGTTTGGCAGCTTCCAGCAATTCCTTGTTGGCAGCCATGATCTTGACATTGCCGTCGTCGTCCACATCAATAGTGGAGCAGGTTTCTTCGGTGATGGCTTTGATGTTTTTGCCGCCGGGGCCGATAAGGGCACCGATCTTGGCGGGGTTGATCTGCAGAGCTTCCACCCGGGGAGCGCGTTCGCTGATTTCGGCACGGGGTTTGGCAATGCAATTTTCGATAACATCCAATATCTTCAGGCGTGCAACGCGGTCGCGTTCCATACCTTCGCACAAAAGATCAATGGAGATACCCGGCAGCTTCAAATCCAGCTGGAAGCCGGTGATACCTTCGCGGGTACCGCAAACCTTGAAGTCCATATCGCCAAAGTGGTCTTCGGAACCGATGATGTCGGTCAAAAGCAAGGCTCTGCCGTTGTCGTCAGTAACCAGACCGCAGCTGATACCAGCCACCGGAGCAGTAATGGGCACCCCGGCATCCATCAAAGCCAGAGTTGCACCGCAGACCGACGCCATGGAAGTTGAACCGTTGCTGGACATGATTTCAGAAACGCAGCGCACCACATAGGGGAAATCTTTGGGAATGACCTTGGAAACCGACCGTTCCGCCAGATTTCCGTGACCGATCTCACGACGGCCGGGACCGGCGATCCTGCCGACTTCGCCCACGCTGTAATTGGGGAAGTTGTAGTGCAGATAGAAGCGATCCACCTGACCCGGGCCGGGGCCGGTCAAATCGTCAGCTTCCTGGGCATCTTTTTCGTTACCCAGCGTGGCGACCACCAATGCCTGGGTTTCGCCGCGGCTGAACAAAGCGCTGCCATGGACCACCGGCAGAACAGCTACTTCGGCAGACAAGGGACGGATATCTTCGATGTCGCGGCCGTCAGCACGGTAGTGTTTGTCGAGGATCAGACGGCGGGTGGTATCACGCACCAGATCGTCGTAGGCTATACGCATATTGTAAGCAAAATCTTCATCGCTCCAGTCAGCAAACTGGGGTTTCAAAGCTTCGGTTGCATCGGCTTGCAAAGCGTCCAGAGCTTCCAACCGTTCAGCTTTACCGGGCACTACGCACACATCATCGATGCGGTCGGCACAGAAACTGGCGAGAGCCTTGGTGAAATCTTCCGGCACCAGAAAGAGTTTGGGTTCTTTCTTGGCTTTACCGGCAAGCTTGGCAAGTTCGATCTGGGCTTCGCACTGGGCCTTGACTGCCTCGTTGGCAAAGTACATGGCTTCACGCATTTCTTCTTCGGTAACGAATTCGGCTTCGCCTTCGATCATAATAACTTTATCGGGCAAACCGGCGTAGATGAGTTCCAAAGTGGAGCGTTTCATCTCTTCCCGGGTGGGGTTGGCAATAAGTTTGCCATCGACTTTGCCTACACGCACGGCACCAACGGGGCCCTGAAAAGGCATATCCGAAAGCATCAAAGCAGTGGAGGCACCCACAATGGTCAGCACGTCAGGATCGTTGACCCCGTCAGCTGCCAGCACCAGAGCCTGCACCTGAACTTCATCGAAGTAACCTTTGGGGAACAACGGACGCAAAGGACGGTCGGTCAGACGGCAGGTGAGGATCTCTTTCTTGCTGGGGCGGCCTTCGCGCTTGATGTAACCGCCGGGGAAACGGCCCGCAGCGGAGTATTTTTCGCGGTAATCCACTTGCAGAGCCAGGAAGTCGGTACCGGGTTTAGCCGCACCGCTGCAAGCAGCGACCAGCAGCACCGTATCGCCCAGACGGACAGTACAGGCACCATTGGCGAGGTTGGCGATCTTGCCGGTAGCGATCTCCACCGGACGACCATCAGGAAGCAGGAACGTAACTTTTTGTTCAGCCATTTTCAATGACCTTTCTGTAATAAATTATTGGTTTTTGATTTGCAAATCATTGCTGCAAAAATTCCGGCGGCAGTGCAGAAATCTTGAGAAAACGCCGGAACAGCCACTTGTTTTCCTGTGAAAAACCTTTCACGATCACGCAGAAACTCTTTTTCAGGGCAAGCGCAAGACAGATCCTTCAGCATAAAAGTTCTTGCGGAATAGCGGTATCAACCCCCGGATCTTTCCGGATGCTGATAACGAACCGAATTCCTCAAAAAAATAAGCCGATCTTATCTGTTGATCAGACCTGCAAAAAAGTTTTCAAACGACCCGGAAGCGTAAATCACACACTACCCGTTATTAATATAGCACTATTCCGGCAAAAAACAAGCCTTTTAACTGAATAGTTAGAGCAATTTGCCAATAAGTGCGGGCAAACTCTTCCGGAACAGAGCCGGCAGCTTTTTACGCCCGGGGGTGAAAGTGCTTATGCACCCCCAGCAGGCGGTCGCTTTCCACATGAGTATAAATTTCGGTAGTGCGCAGATCCGAGTGCCCCAGCATCTCCTGGATCACCCGCAGATCCGCCCCGTTTGCCAGCAGATGACTGGCAAAACTGTGCCGCAGCATGTGCGGATAAATATCCCGGTCGATCCCCGCTGCGACCGCAGCTTCCTTGACGATCGCCCATATCCATTCCCGGTTCAAAGGTTTGCCCCGCACCGAAAGAAAAAGTTCAGCTACATTGCTGCGTCCGTTCAAAAGTTCATTGCGGGAGTGCTGCAAGTAAAAACGCAATAACTGCAGCGCCGTTTTGCCGACAGGCACCAACCGCACCTTGTCGCCTTTGCCCACTACCCGCAGAGCGGCGTCTTCAAAGTTCACATCCGACACCTTCAAGTGGGCGGCTTCCGAAACCCGCAATCCAGATGCGTAGAGCGTTTCCAGAATGACCCGGTTGCGCTGCAGCAAAGGATCCTTGCTTTGCGCCGGAAATACAGTAAGCAGCCGTTCAACTTCCTCCACGCTCAAAAATCCGGGCAGATAATTCCACAGGCGCGGCGATTCCATAACTTCGGTGGGATCCTGCTCTATAAGTTTTTCCTGCACGAGAAAGCGGCAGAACAATTTTATGGAAATAAGTTTACGCGCAAGAGTAGTGGATACTTCGCAGCGCTCTTCCTGCAAATAACTCAAAAAATCAATGATCACATCTCTGGTTATATCGACTGTATCATATATGCCGATACTCCCGCAATAATCGGCAAAACCACGCAAATCGGTGATATACGCCAGAACAGTATTTGCCCCGGCGCCGCGCTCAAGCGTCAAAAAAGTTTCAAAAAATTCCAAATTCCGTCTAATCATCTGTGCAAAACTCCCCAGGCGGGTTATATTATTGGTAATATAACAATAAAATCGAAAAATAACAAATACGAGGATATTTTTTTATGAAAAAGGTTCTTTTGCTGCTTGCCGAAGGTTTTGAAGAGATCGAAGCGCTGGGTACTGCGGATATACTCCGGCGTATGGGCGTGGAAGTGGTACTGGCGGCAATGAAAAAAGAAATCGTTTCCGGCAGCCACAACATTACCGTAACAGCCGATGCGGTTTTTGATAAAGTCGATAAAAATGAGTTTGATGCCGTGGTGCTGCCCGGCGGACTCCCCGGTTCGCTCAACTTATACAACGACGACCGGGTGATCGATATTCTCCACGAATTTGCCGCCGAAAACAAAGTTACCGCCGCCATTTGTGCCGCCCCCATGGTGCTGGACAAAGCCGGACTGCTGGAAAACCGCCGCTTTACCATGTATCCGGCGGAAGATCTCTATAAATATTTGCGGGACAACAAACGCCCCGAAAGTGATATGTTTGTGGCCGACGGCAAAGTCATTACCGGCAAAGGTCCCGGCGCCACCGCATACTTTGCCGCAGCAGTAGCCGAAGCGCTGGAGATCCCTGCCGAAACGATCAAAAATGTGCTGGACGGCATGTTTGTAAAGTAAAATCCGGAGCCGCAAGATGTCTTTTACCATTAAAGCAAAATCCTCCACCTGCCGGGCGCGCCGGGGTACATTGGTAACCGCTCACGGCGTGGTGGAAACCCCGATATTCATGCCCGTCGGCACCCGCGGAACTGTCAAAGCCATGACGCCCCGGGGACTGGAAGAACTGGGTGCGGAAATAATTCTGGGCAACACCTATCACCTTTTTTTGCGTCCGGGCATGGAAATAATCCGCATGGCAGGCGGCTTGCACGAATTTGCCAACTGGCACAAACCAATATTGACCGACTCGGGCGGTTTTCAGGTGTTCAGTTTATCAAATTTGCGCAAGATCGAAAAAGATGGCGTAAGGTTTGCTTCTCACATCGACGGAACAAGATTTTTTCTGGGACCGGTGGAATCCATGCAAATACAGCGTACACTCAACAGCGATATAGTTATGGCGTTTGACGAGTGCACACCATTCCCCTGTACTTACGAACAGGCAGAAAAATCCCTTGCCATTACTCACCGCTGGGAGAAAATGAGCTTTGAACAGCCGCTTAACCCCGGTCAGCTGCGGTTCGGCATCGTGCAAGGCTCGGTCTATAAAGATCTGCGTATAGAGTCAGCCCGCACACTGGGCGCCATTGACTTTGACGGTTACAGCATCGGCGGCCTTTCTGTGGGCGAACCCGAAGAGATGATGTTTGAGTGCCTGGATTGGACAGTTCCGGAACTGCCGGAAAACAAACCCCATTACCTTATGGGTGTCGGCACGCCCAAACAGATCGTGGAAGGTGTCGCCCGGGGTATAGATATGTTTGACTGCGTTATGCCCACGCGGCTGGCGCGGCACGGCAGTGCATTTGTGGGCAATGGTCAGACCATCCCGGTCAAAGCGGGGCGTTACGCCAAAGATTTTACGCCGCTGGAAGAAGGGTGCGACTGCTACTGCTGCAAAAACTTTACCAAAGCCTACATCCGCCATTTGATGAATGTGGGCGAAATACTGGGTATGCAGTTGGTAACGATCCACAATATAGCCTACTTTATGCGGCTGATCAAGCGCATAAGAAAAGCTATCGAAACAGACACCTACGAAGAACTCCGCCGGGAGTTCGCCTGATAAAGTCAGCTGCTGACACAATAAAAGACTTTTTACAAAGTTGGGAGCAAACTCTTTGCCGGTGACAGATCAGATCGCCCGCTGCGGGGTAAAGCGTTGAGCAAATATGCAAGATAAGGTCGTGTTTTACAAGACGCACAACAAGGGTACGTACCTTGTGTATGTGATCCGGCTTCGTAAAACTACGCCGCGACAAGCCGAGTGAGCATCGCAGTAAGGCGCGAGATTGCCCGCTGCGGGGTAAAGCGTTGAGCAAATATGCAAGATAAGGTCGTGTTTTACAAGACGCACAACGAGGGAGCATACCTTGTGTATGTAACCGAGTGAGCATCGCAGTAAGGCACGAGATTGCCCGCAGATTTGCTCAACACAGGTCGGCGAAGTCGGCGTTGACAAATCCTGCCAGATCTTCGGGGCTGATTTCCAGATTCAGCCCTACTTTTCCGCCGGAAACGAACATTTTTTCAAAGAGTATTGCCGTTTCGTCAATAAAGGTGGGGAAAAGCTTTTTCATGCCAATGGGCGAACAACCGCCATGGATATAGCCGGTGAGCGGCAAAAGTTCTTTCTGCTTGATCATAGCAATACTTTTGACTTTGGCGACCTTGGCAGCTTTTTTCAAATTCAAGCTGCCCACGGCGGGCACCACAAATACGAAATGCTCTTTTTCGGGACTTTCGGCAACGAGAGTTTTGAAAACTCTGTCGCCCTCCACTCCCAATTTGCGGGCGATGGACTGGGCGTCGATCTCGCCATCTGATATATCGTATTCATGGGCGGTAAAAGCTATGGAGCTGTTTTCCAACAAGCGTATTGCATTGGTTTTGGTGGGGTTTGCCATGATTTTCTCCGGTAAATTACGTTTTTTCCGGCGTAATATAGCATTAAAAGCAGATTTTGTGAAAAAAAATCATAAAACTTTAATAAAAAATGTTTTTTGCCCTTGATAGTTTTGCAATTTATTGTATATTATAGTGAAGGCGGTTTGCTGTATTTGCAGAAAACTGCTTTCCACAACATGGGCGTTAATGTAAAACGCGAGAATGTAGAGTGGGTTCGGAGTTCCGGTCCGCTTTTTTTGTTATTTTGAGGATTTTTGAAATCAGCTCGTCGAGAATAAATTTGGAATAAACAGGAGATAAAAAAATGAACAATGAACTGCTGACCATTCTGGAGTACATCGAGCAGGAGCGGGGCATCAACCGCGAACAGTTGGTGGGTGCATTGGAAGCTGCGATCCTTTCGGCCTCCAAAAAGAGCATCCACCCGGCTAACGATATTACCGTAAAAATAGATCCCAGAACCGGCGAGATCCGCGCCTGGGCAAAACTTGAAGTGGTGGATCATCTGCCCACGGCGGATCAGTTGATCATTGCCCGCGCCCAGGAGCGCTATCCCGATGCAAAAGTCGGCGATATCGTGGATTGGGAAGTAACGCCCCGCAACTTCGGGCGTATTGCCGCCCAGAGCGCCAAACAGGCGATCCAGCAGCAGCTGCGCAAGGCGGAAAAAGAGATCGTTTACGCAGAATTTGCCGACCGGATCGGTCAGATCATCAGCGGCACGGTGCGCCGTTTTGACTCCGGGGCGCTGATCATAACATTCGGCAAAGCCGAGGGCATCCTGACCAGCAAGGAAAAAATTCCGGGCGAACAGTATCTGCCCGGCGAAAACATCCACGCCGTATTGATCAAAGTCGATACCGAAGCCGCGGGGCCGAGTCTGATCGTTTCCCGCAGTCATCCGGATTTTGTCCGCGCTCTGTTTGAACGCGAAGTCAGCGAGATCCACGACGGCACCGTGGAGATCATGGGGATCTCCCGGGAAGTCGGCAGCCGCAGCAAAGTGGCAGTCAAAAGCAACGACGAGCGCATCGATCCTGTCGGCGCTTGCGTGGGCGTGCGCGGCACCCGGGTCAAGGAAATCACCAAAGAGCTGGGCAATGAACGTATCGACATCGTACCGTGGAGCAGCGACATCAAGCAGTATGCCGCCAACGCGCTGCAGCCGGCAAACATCCAGTCGGTAACGGTCAACGAAGCCAAGCGCGAACTGGTGGTACATGTGACCCCGGAACAGAGCAAACTGGCATTCGGCAAACGGGCGCAGAATGTGCGCTTGAGCAGCAAACTCATCGGCTGGAACATCAATATCCAGATCGAGGAAAGCGCCAAAGCCTCTTCGCTGGAAGATAAGATCGCCCAGGCGGTAAACGCTTTGGCAGCGGCGGCAAATATCGACAAGATCACCGCCGAAGTGCTGGTTTCCAACGGCTATCTGACCTGCGATGACCTGCGGGAAGCCGATGCCGGAGAGCTGATGAATTTGCCGGGGATCGACGCCGACACTCTGCAAGCGGCTCTGGATGAACTGGATGCTTAATAACAGAAGGTTTTGAGATCATGAAAAAACTTAAAGTCAAAGATTTGGCAGAAACTTATAAAGTATCAGTCGACGAAGTTATTGCCGAGCTTACCCGCCAGGGTGTAAGCGTAAAAGCCGCCAGCAGTCAAATTCCGGAAGATATGGTGGAACTGGTGGAAATGCTCTTCGATGAACTCTACCTGGGCGACGACGCTCCGGCAGTAAAAGATGACCGTCCGCGCAACAAACAGAAGAGCCGCGGCAAAGAAGAGTTTGAACGTGCCGGCAAACCCGGCAAACCGGGCAAAAACAAGGAAAATCGCAACGAATCTGCTCCGGCAGCAGGCGGCGCGGTGGTTGATGGAGTGGCAAAACTTTCGGCACCCTTTATTGTAAAAAATGTTGCCGAAGCTATTGGCAAAAAGCCCAACGAAGTGATCGGCGAATTGATGAAGCTGGGCGAATTGTTGAGCATCAACCAGCCGATTTCGGAAAATACGCTGCGCAAATTGCTGAAAAATTTCAGTCTGGAACTGGAAATCGTGCAGGCAGAAAAGAAAGCCGCACTGGAAGCCGACAACGATTACGAAATGCCCGCTCCTGCGGATCCGGAAAATTTGCCGGAACGCCCCCCGGTGGTAACTTTTATGGGTCACGTTGACCACGGCAAGACCTCCTTGCAGGACAGAGTGCGCAATACTCACGTTGTGGAAGGCGAGTCCGGGCGTATCACCCAGCATATCGGGGCATCCACGGTGGTCTTCAACGGCAAACCCATTACCTTTATCGACACCCCCGGACACGCGGCTTTTACCAGCATGCGCGCCCGCGGTGCCAACGTTACTGATATCGTGGTGCTGGTCGTAGCCGCCGACGACGGCTTTATGCCCCAGACGGTGGAAGCGATGAATCACGCACTGGCAGCCAAAGTGCCGCTGATTGTGGCGATCAACAAGATCGACCTGCCCGATGCCGACCCCGACCGGATCTATCTGCACATGCAGCAGAATAACCTTACTTGCGAAGATTGGGGCGGTACTGTGGGTGTGGTCAAAGTATCCGCCAAAACCGGCGAAGGCATCGACGACCTTTTGGAACGAATTCTGCTGGAAGCCGAAATGCTGGATTTGAAAGCCAACCCCAAACGCCCCGCCGTGGGTACAGTTATCGAAGCGCAGGTGGAAAATGGTCTGGGCCCCACCGCCAGTATTCTGGTGCAGAATGGTACACTTTCAGTAGGCGATGTGGTGCTTGCCGGTGAAGAGTTCGGCAGAGTCAAGACTCTGATCAACGACCGCGGTCAGCGCATCAAAAGTGCCGGTCCCAGCACACCGGTAAAGGTGGTCGGGCTTTCGGGCGTACCCGAAGCCGCCGACAAACTGGTTACTTGCGTCAACGAAAAAGCCGCCCGTCAGGAAGCCGAACAGCGCCGTGCGGCAAGCCGTGCCTTGCACCTTGCCAACCAGACCATCAGCAGCGCCGAAGACTTGTTCAGCAAGCTTAATGAGCAGGAACACAAGTCGTTGCGGCTCATCATCAAATCCGACGTGCGCGGTTCCGGCGAAGCTATTGAAGAATCCCTCAAACAGCTGCCCAGCGAAAAGATCGGGGTGGAAGTCGTGATGAACGGCGTGGGCGCCATTACCGAAAACGACGTAACCCTGGCAGCCGCCAGCGACGCTATCGTAGTAGGGTTCCACGTGCGGGTCAACCCCGGGGTGAACGATATAGCCGAAAAATCCAAAGTGGAGATCCGCTTGTACAGCATCATCTACGAATTGCTGGAAGATATCACCGACGCCCTCACCGGCCGGCTGGAACCCGAAAAGCGGGAAAAAGAACTGGGTAAAGCCAGGATATTGCAGATCTTTGAACTCAACAAAGGGCCCAAAGTCTGCGGCTGTCTGGTGGAAGATGGCGTGGTCAAAGTGGGCAGCAAAGCCCGTGTGTTCCGCAACAATCAGCTGATCTACAACGGCGAAGTGGCGTCTTTGCGCCGGTTCCAGGACGATGTCAAAGAAGTCCGTGCCGGTTTGGAATGCGGTATCAGATTGGATAACTTTGTGGACTTTATCGAAGGCGACGTGATCGACCTTTATGAAATCGAACTTAAAAAGGCTACGCTGTAAGGAGAAAACTTTATGGGTGCTGCTCCTGACCGGTTGACCCGGGTAAATGAACTTATCAAGCGGGAATTGAGTTCGCTTATCACCCGCTATTCGGTTTCGCCCTCCGCTTCGGTACTGGTATCGGTCACCGAAGTGCGGACCTCGGTGGATCTGCGCAACGCAACAGTAAGTGTCAGCATATTCGGCGGCGACAAGATAACCAACCGCATGGTTTTGGAAAATCTCCACGCCGTCCGCTGCGATTTTCAGCGTGATATGGCACGCACACTGGGGTTCAAGCATACTCCGGTGCTGAATTTCCGTATCGACAACCGGGTGGCTGCCGGCGACCGGGTTTTCGCTTTGCTGGAAGAGCTGGAAAGCGAACAAACTTCTGCCGGAGATGATAATGAGTGAAGAACTCCTTGCCCCGGTAAGAAACCGCATGCTGCAGGCAAAAAATATTCTGCTTGCCACTCACCTGAAACCCGATGGCGATGCCATTGGTTCCACCCTGGGTGTGGCGGAGTTTTTGAAGAGCTTGAACAAAACCTGTTCGGTGCTGCTGCCCGACGGTATTCCGGAGCTTTACAGTTTGCAGGAGTATGAATACCTGACTGCGCTGCCGGAAGATATTGCCGCATACGATCTGGTGATCCTGCTGGATACGGCTGTACCCCAGCGGGCGGGTTTCGCCAAAGATGGCGGAGTCCCCGCTTGCGTGACGGATCGGCTGCAGCTCATTGACCACCACCCGGATAATCCGGCTTACGGCAAGTGGAATCTGCTGGATCACCGGGCGGCAACGGCGGAAATGGCGTTTGCGCTTTGCGAAAGTTTCGGCAAACCGCTGCCGGAAAGCAGCGTGAACTTCTTTCTGATGGGGCTTTTGACCGACACGGGGGGCTTCCGGTTCGATAACACCGATCCGGCGGCGCTCCGGTCAGGCGCAAGACTGCTGGAATATGGGGCAAATCTCAATAAAGTAGTCAACAAAATATATTTCAGCAAACCCTATGCCCAGCAGCAGTTCGAAGCCGAATTGCTGGATAAATACCTCTTCTGGACCTGTAACAAGCGTGTGGCATGGTCGGTCGTGACCCAGGAATTGCTGGATAAATACGCCTTTGATCTGCGCAATGCCGAAGGGGTGATCGACCAGCTGCGGGCGATCGCCGGAACTGAAGTTGTGGCAATAATCAGCCGCCGCAACGGCAACAGCTACCGGATAAGTATGCGCTCGAAAAATCCGGCACGTCCGGTGATCGACATGGCGCGCAAATTCAACGGCGGCGGCCACGCCATGGCGGCGGGTATGAGTATGAATTTTAATTCCTTTGAAGAAGCCTCGGCGTTTTTTGAACGGGAAGTAAAGTGCCTGTTCAGCGCTGAAGAATTGAAAGAATTTGCCTGATGAGAAAATTTGACCCCAAAAAACACCGTCTGCCCATACTGGCAACGGATGCAATATTGCTGGTGGATAAACCTGCTACCTGGACAAGTTTTGATGTGGTAAACTTTGTCCGCGCCCGGTTCAACATACCCAAAGTCGGTCATTGCGGAACTCTTGACCCGGCGGCGACCGGTCTGCTGGTGCTGGTGCTGGGCAAATTCACCCGTTTGAGCGGCGCCTTGAGCGGGGTGGATAAAGTTTACGAAGCCACTCTCAAGCTGGGTGTGGAAACTGACACCGAAGATATGGACGGCAACATAATAAGCGAAAGCGATTACTCCCACGTTACCGCCGAAATGCTGGAAGATACAGTCAAATCTTTTATGGGCAAATCCATGCAGATACCACCCATGGTATCGGCACTCAAAAAAGATGGCAAACGGCTGTACGAACTTGCCCGGGAAGGCAAGGAAGTGGAGCGGGAACCCCGCCCCATAGAGGTTTTTGATATAAAAACAACGCGTATTGAGTTGCCCGAATGTGATTTTACGGTGCATTGCTCCAAAGGCACATATGTCCGGACGCTGGCATCCGATATGGGCAAAAAGCTGGGCTGCGGGGCCGTGTTGAGTGCCTTGCGCCGCACCAGTGTCGGCAAATTTTCCATAGCGGACGCTGTAAGCGTCGACACGTTAAAAACGTTTGAACAAGCTGATCTTAAAGAGTTTGTGGAAAAATTTCTCTACGAGAAAGCCTTGAAGATCGCCGCCGAAGCATCCCGCAATCAATAAATCGCTGTGGAGTTGAAAAATGATCAAGCAAAAGAGCGAAGAAGCTGTATCAGCAATAGTTATTGAAAATATCATCAACGACCTTGTGGAGCAAAAAGTCAAGGTCATTACCACCGGTGATATACTCAAAATTCTCAACAGAGCCTCCGCTGCCGAAGCCGGCGAAGAAGTGGTGTGCCAGATCGCAAGAGAGCTTGAAAATCACGAAGCGCTGCTGGCGGAAAAACCCGGCAAAATATATGTAAATGCCGGAGAATTTTTCAACGGCAAAGAGTTCCTGATCGTGCCGGATGCTCTGGAGATCGAAAATAATATCCTGATACCCGGCCACCGTTTTGTGCCGTTTATGAACAAAGCGCTGTTCCCGTCGGAAGTCACACTCAAAGAAGCCGGAGCCAAAAAACCCCAGAGCAGCCGGACTTTTACCGGCAGCGCCGAAGATATCATACATTATCATTTGCTGATGGGGGCAGAGACACTCTTTGACTTTTTTGCCGCCGAAGCCGACGAAAATATCGCCCAGGCCCGGAGTTCCGCCAACCCCACGCTGAAGCTGGCAGTGCTGGATATGAAAAAGTTTTACAGCGAAACGCAGTTTTCCGAGGGCGATGCCATTGCCGTAAAAGTTGTTGACTACCAAAATGGTGCTTTTGAATTTCATCTGGAAAACGGCAAATCCCGCAATCAGACCAAGTGCAGTCAATACCGCGAAGCTATGGAAAAGAGCTTGGCCGAAGTTACGGAAAATCTCCTGCCGGGAGCGCCCATAATCGAGCAGATAGCCTGCGCATTGGTAAATGCGCCCAAGCTGCTGAAAAACCCCATGATGTCGTTGGATGAGATATTGCTGACCGACCCGGTATTTGATATAGCCATCGATCAGGATATCAGCACGCTGGTCAAGCGCACAGAAGATGACGATGCGATGTGCAGTTGCGGACACGATCACAGCCACGACCACGAGCATTGCGATTGCGGACACGATCACAGCCACGACCATGAGCATTGCGATTGCGGACACGATCACAGCAGCGATCTGCCGGAAAATGTGACCATAGGTTCCGGCGAAACCGGTTCGCTGGAAGAGATGCTTGCCAAGCTCTACCCCATGCTCAATTTAGTGGAATTGGATGCAGTATTGCTGGATAACTTCAAAAATCACGATTTGGATTTCAACAGTTTTTACGCCCGTGCATTCGGCGAAACCGATTTGAAATTTGTTGACGGCATGCAGGAAGCATGTTTCTTCAACGCATTGGAAGAACGCTTTGAAGAAATGCTGGAAAATTACCCCCGGGAATACGACAAAGAAACTGCCGGACTGCGCAGTATGATCGTGGAATTCACTATGGAGCGCTGTTCGCTGCTTGCCGGACTTGCCGAACTTGCAGATGAACTGACGATCCAGCCGGAATTGTTCGAAAATCTCGCCGAAGTGGTGATCTTGCTGGATGAGTCGCTGAAACTGGTGAACGCACCGGCGGCGCTGGGCGAAGAGTTTGACTTTGAAGAGTTCCGGCGGGGCGTGGAAGATGCTCTGGAAAAAGGCGAAGAAGCTCTGACAGCCTTGCGCGGGGTGTTGGACGGCAATGATTAAGCCATTGGCATCAGAATTATTGAAGTCATGCCTGATCGAAAACCACATACCCGAGGGCATGCAGCTTTCCGGCAAGTTACATACAGCTCCGGAAAAGTCGGATAACGCCTCTCCGGCAATGAAAAGCGATTTGCCCGGCGAGTATTTCCACGCCGGTGAACCCGGCACCATTCAGCCGCAGGACTGGCAGACTCTGCGCCAGAAAGTCGAAGAGTTTTTTGCCGAAAACGGTCCGCTGCAAGATGCCGCCAAACATGGCGGACGGCCTTACGAATACCGTTTTCAGCAGCTGCAAATGGCACGGGAAACCATTCAAGCATTGATCGATAAGCGCAATCTTGCCATCGAAGCACCCACTGGCGTGGGCAAGAGTTTTGCCTATCTGGTACCGGCGATCCTTTACAGCAAACTGACCAACACTCCGGCGCTGGTCACTACCGAAACCATCAGTTTGCAGGAACAGCTGGTCAATAAAGATCTGCCGCTTTTGCAGAAATTGTTGAATATCAAATTCAAATCCGCACTTGCCAAAGGTCGGCGCAACTATCTGTGTTTGCGCCGGTTATCGCTGGCAGCCGGCGAACACCAGAGCGATTACATACCCCACCCCAGCATGGAAGGGGATATCGACCGCATTTACGCCTGGAGCGAAAGGACCCGGGACGGCAACCGGGACAGCGCCGATTTTCATATTCAGAACGAGTCCTGGGGCTATGTCTGCTGCGAAGCGGGCAACTGTTCTTTCCCCAAATGCCGTTTTCAGCGCGAGTGCTTTTACCGCAAAGCCCGCGAAGAATGGGCAAAAGCCGATATCATCGTAGCCAATCACGCATTGTTTTTCACCGATCTGGCAATGCAAATAGAGTCCGGCGATGAAAGCGGCGGGCTGCTGCCTGAATACGGCAGCGTGATCATCGACGAAGCTCATACTTTGGAAGATAACGCCGCCCAGCATCTGGGTTTGCATTTGACTTACAACGGCTTCAACGCCATGCTCAACAAACTTTACAATCCCGACAGCGCCCGAGGGTTGCTGATGCGCAAAGGCTCCAATGCTCTGGAATTGCGCAGCAGCGTAACGCAGTTGAAAAGTCTGGCCAAAGAGTTTTTCGGGCAGTTTCAGGAATATCTGCTGGAGTGCGACGATCCCATACGCCCGGTGACCCGCGGCGGGATCTTCACCAACAGTTTGCAATCGCCCCTGATGGATTTCCGCTGCGAGCTGGGCGATTACGCTATGGAGCAAACCGATGTTGATTTCCGCAGTGAGCTGGAGAGTCTGGTCAATCAATGCGATATGTATATAGATTACATCCACGCCTTTATCAATATGACACTGCCCGACAGCGTGTATTGGGTGGAAGAAGACTCCCGGCAGCTTATTTTGCAAACAGCGCCGCTGAACGTTGCCGAAATCCTTGCTCAAGAACTTTTCACCCGGGATTTTCCGGTGATCGCCACCAGTGCCACTTTGACCGTAGACCGACGGTTCAATTACTTTACCAACCGCACCGGTTTTACCCGGGGCATTACCCGGCAGTTGAGTTCGCCCTTCGATCCGGAGAAAGTAACACTGCATGTGGCAAAAAATATGCCCGATCCCTTTGACGAAAAATATGAACAGGCACTTTTCAAAGCTTTGGAGTATTATATAAGTTTAAGTGACGGCAAAGCTTTCGTGCTTTTTACCAGTTATTCCATGCTGCGGAAAGCGGCAGACGCGCTGGAGAGTTTCCTCTTCCACAAGAACATCAAGCTCCTGATGCAAGGCTCCGATATGAGCCGCAGTATGCTGTTGAGCGAATTCAAACGGGATGTGCGTTCGGTCTTGTTCGGCACCGACAGCTTCTGGACCGGCGTGGATGTCCCCGGCGAAAGCTTGAGCAACGTTATAATCACCAAACTGCCCTTTGCCGTTCCGACCCACCCCCTGACCCAGGCCAGATGCGACCGGATAAAACTCCAGGGCGGCAATCCGTTTTTTGACTACTCGCTGCCGGAAGCAGTCCTGAAATTCCGTCAGGGTACCGGCCGCCTCATCCGCTCCAGGCAAGACAGCGGCATAATAGTAATTCTGGACAGCCGGATAAACACCAAACGCTACGGCAAAACCTTCATAAACAGCCTGCCGCCCTACCCGCAAAGCGGGGAATAAAGGCAGGGAGGCCTCAAAAAAAAACTTCTTCCCAGCAATAACATGATGCTGAATAGAGTTGAGCTGCAAACAGAAAAATGCTCATTTTTTCATTTTCTCATCATCCGTCGCACAAAGTGCTATGGATGACAGGTCACACGAAGCGTAAGCGAAGTGCTTCATATCGGAATGAAATGGCTTGCCGCGGCGTAATGAAATGAAGATGGGAGCTGCTTCATATTGTGGAGCTTGAGCGGCTTGTCGCGGCGTAATGTAATTCTTTTGCTCTCTGTT
>JAFVQX010000089.1 GCA_017504585.1 Lentisphaeria bacterium | reverse complement strand
TTGTACCCAATACGGGTAGGTCAGTAAAAATCTTTATGATCAACTTTTGTATTGGAACTTTTTTAAAACTTGAATGGCATTTATCTATTTGCTCTGCAAATAGATAAATGCCGGGAAAAGGTTTGGAAAAAGGGGGTGGAGTTTGAGGAGTGGGAAAAGGACCTTTCCTAAAAAGGTCTTTTCCCACTCCTCAAGTACCGACCCTTATTGGGAACAGAGCCGTTTTTTGAGCAGCAGCTCCGGCGGGTTGAACCGGGAAAAGTTTTTATCATGCAGACATTTGCTTTTAAAGAGCAAAAAGCTTTGCTATGCACTTGAAAATGAGTGATTTTTCATATATAATAATCTGCGAAAAAGTTCGATTACAGCAAGAGTAATTTGGGGAAAAATCAGCCATGCAGACAATGCGTTTTTCTGCCATAGCCTCCGATATGGAGCGGAAAATCAGAGCCGGGGTCTTTGGTGATAAAATGCCGACCACGCCGGAGCTTGCGGCAATGTACCATTGTGGCAAGTGTACCGTAACCAATGCGTTGCGGGCATTGGAAAACTCCGGTTTGCTCTACATGGAAAGCCGCCGGGGCGGTTTGCTGATCGACCGCAGTAAGTTACGCAGCGGCAAGATCGGTCTGGTGAGTCGTTGGCCGGGGGCAAGTAAAGCCAAGGTCAGTTCCAGATTCGAATCGCTTCTGGAAGTTATCCGGCAGGATGGTTTTGAGCCGGTGTGGGTGCATCACGACAGTGTGCTGGACAGTATTTCGGATATCCAGCATTTGCACAGCGGCTTTGACGGATTGATTTTTACCAACAGCACGCTTAATGAAGAGATCGTGCTGGATCTGGAAAGCAAACATATACCCTTTATTTCCTGCAACCGGCTGCCCTTCAACCGCCGCTTGAATTTTATCGGGTTCAATCTCTTTGACCCCCTTTCGCAACTTGTGGATATGTTAGTGGCGCGGGGATATGAAAAGATAGCTTTTCTTATTCCCGGCAGGGTGGAGGGGTTCAACTCCATGGCACGGAAGAATTGGCTGAAACTGAAAAAATCCAGAAATTTAGCTATATTGCCCTGCGACCGGCTGCTTTTGAACTGGCGGGACAGCCGGGATGTGCAGTTGTCAAAATTTCTTGAATTCTGCCGGAAAGAGAGTATTGAGCCGGATGCACTTATTTTGTGGTCGGAATTACCGTCGGAAGTTTTTTCGCAAGTAAGTGAAGTTTTCAACATACCGCAGCAGACATTGCTGCTGGGATTGGATCGGTTGTATAATCCGCAGATGCCGGGGTGCGTTACGCTGAAAACCCCGGAACCCAACAGTTTGATCGTATTGGCTTACGAAGCCTTGCGGGAGCTGATTTACGCACCGTCGCAAAAAATAATCAAGCGGTTTGTGGAAATGCCCCAAAATTGGATATGCGGAGAAATACCATACCGCAAGTAAGAGAATTTTTTAGTATAAGGTATAGGCAGAAAAAGGTGAAAGCATAAAGCCAGCCGCCGGAGCATGTGGGAAAAGTGATATGCTGTTGTTTGCCAACAGCAACAAGCCCGGTCATGGTCATGCTGCGGTGTCAGGTTGGATGCCGCAACGGCGAAGCATTGTTCGCCAGCCGCCGGTGGATGCAGCGTGCGGCAAGGTCGTGTTTTGTGCCGAGTACGGTTGGGGAGTGTACTTTTGTACTCGCCCCAACCGGCGCAGAAGCAAGGCACGAGATTGCCCGCGATGCGCCACCGAATATTGCAAGCAGAAAAAAGTCAGATAACATATATAAAAAAAAGGAGTTTTTATAATGTCGACAGATCAAAATAATTTTCGTGAACGCTATCGTGCAATCAGTTGGTGGCTTACTTACGATGATTTCCGCTGGCCGGATTTGGACATTGCCGACAAGATCCGCTGGAAAGCCGATAACATGGCGAAAAACGGCGTCAACATGGCAATTATTTTCGGAGCCCACTGGCGTTGGGACTGGATGCCGGTGTGGACGATGCTTCACGACTTGATCGCCACAATGGCGGATGAGCTGCACCAGCGTAATATCAAACTTTTTGACCACCACTCGGCGGTGCTGGCACAGCGGTATAATACCCGGGAGGAACTGCGGGAATTGCGTAAGCGGCACCCCCACCACATTTCGCCGGCCCCCACATTTGCCGCCGGGGCGAGCTGGGAATACAAAGGTCAGAAACTTGACGACTGGTGCATGCGTAATGTAACCGATGGCAAAGTAACCTATCTGCCCATGTACCAGACGGTGGAATTCTGCATCAACAACCCCGGCTTTGTGGAGGCTTATTTGGACTACACCAAAACGCTGTTTGCGGAAACCAATATCGACGGATTCAACTGCGACGACGGCTTTTACTACGCCGGGTTCAAGAGCTGCGGCTGCGAACATTGCCGCCGGATGTTCCGGGAAAATTACGGTTATGAGCTGCCCCCGGCAGATGATTTGACCTTCTGGGGCAACTGGGATAACGAAGCATGGCGCCGCTGGGTGGATATGCGGCACGAAAGTGCGGGAGCCTTTTTGCGGAAAGTCAAAGAAGTAATTCCTGCCAATGCAGGGCTCTGCACCTGTCTTTCCGGTTCGGTAAATTCTTCGGGCAACGGTACCGGCCAGGGCTTTCCCATGGTGGAAGCATGTAATGTGCTGATGATCGAAATGACTAAAAATATGCCCGACCTTAACGGCAAGGCATACGGTCCATTGCCCACGCAGCTTTATCAGATCGCTCACGGCGAAGAACACAATATACCGGTGTTGAGCTGCGGTTACAGCTATACCGATGCTTCGGCAGATGTGGTTTGGGCATTCAGTAAATTTCTGGGTGCCGATACCTGGATCTCTACCAACAAGGGCCGCTTGAGCTTGCGTTTCAGCGACTGGGGCAAACTGCCCGACGACAGCGAATTGTGCGGCACGGGCTACCGGTTCGAAAAAGCCAATCCGGAGCTTTTTGCCTCGCAAAGCGATCCCGATGTGGGGGTCTATTACTCCGACGCTTCCCGCCGTTACTCCGGGGGCAGCATGTGTGAATATGTGGAAGATTACCGCAGTGCAGCCATCAAACTTTTCCGGGAGGGCTACAATGTAAGCGCACTTACTCACATACCGGCTCCCGGCAAATGCAAAGCTCTGGTGCTGGCAAGCGTGGCAGCGTTGTCGGAAGCTGAACGCGATGCCGTTGCCGCCTTTGCCGCCGGCGGCGGGATCGTGCTGATCTCCGGACCTTGCGGAGTTATGGACTCTACCGGCAGCGACACAGTGCAGTTTACCGAACAATACGATTATGTGCAGAAAATCGGTCCCCGGGTGCGGGAAAACGCTTTCCCGGATCACTGGTTCCCCGGTACGCCCCGGACTTTGGACAATGCTCCGGGCTGGACTGTACTGGCAGAAAATATCTACTATAACCCGGTGCGTTTTCAGGCGGATTCAGCTCCGGATATTGCCGAAGTTGCTCCGGAACTGCCCCGGTTCGAGGCTGCGGGCTGGTTCATGCGTAAGCAGCGCAATAATGCGGGCAATGTGCTGCTGCACGGTTTTGCCGAAGATTTCGACATCGGTTTTGCCGAAGATATCGAAGCGTTGCGCAGACCCGATGCACCTTGGGGCAACCGGATCATCAACTACGCCGCACCCAAAAATACCGCCACAGAGCTGGAGTTCAACATCAAGGCACAAAAAGCCGAACTCTTTACGCCGTTGTGCAAAACTACCGGCAGCGTGGCAGTGGAAAATGATAAAGTCCGGGTAAATCTGCCGGAAGATTGTTTCTACTTTTTAGTTAAAATCACAGAATAATCAAGAAGGGGAGCGAGAAATGAGAGAAAGCAAGTCAAACTTTTCCACCCATGGGTGGGTAAAGCTGCACAGCTTTACTCTGATCGAACTGCTGGTAGTCATTGCTATTATCGCCATTCTGGCGGCGATGCTCCTGCCCGCACTTTCGGCGGCGCGGGAGCGTGCCAAGGCATCCGGCTGTGTAAACCAGCTCAAACAGCAGGGGGTGGCTATCCACATGTATACCAATGATTTTAAGGGATATATGCCGACCAATAAGGTGCGTATCTGCTCAAACTACATGGAAGTGGCGGATAATGACTTTGCTTTGGCATTGATGACCGGCGGGTATATACTTGATGACCCGACTGCTACCATCAAGAATAAACGTTTGCAGCCAACTTTAAAAAAGTACTTCTGTTGTCCGGCAGACAGAGACACTGGAGGTACTCATGTTCAGAGCGGCACCGGCAGCATGGATCGTTATTTCGGATTTGGACTTGAAACCCAGAAAGCCGGATATCTCTCTTATTTCTGCCATTTTATTGATGACCAGAAATACAGAGATGTATATAATCCTGTCGGCCGTGACCGCCCCATCGGGCGGAGAATAATGGGCGGTGCCGGGACTGACCCCGGCAACTGTATTGTGGGCGATGCCTCTATCTTGTACAACAGAGTTACTGCACCCAAACTGCACGGTTCTGCCGGTAATGTAATGGCAATGGATGGCAGTGTAGGCACTGTAAATTACAGTGATCTGCCCATCGGAGGGTTTGTTGATACAGAGAGATATTCGAACGATAAGACAAAATGGCTTAATGCCATAGATCTGTAAGATTTACAGAATAAAAAAGGAGAGAAAATGAGAGAAATCAAGTCAAACTTTTCCACCCATGGGTGGGTAAAGCTGTCCAGCTTTACTCTGATCGAACTGCTGGTGGTCATCGCCATCATTGCCATTCTGGCGGCGATGCTTTTGCCCGCACTTTCGGCGGCGCGGGAGCGTGCCAAAGCCTCCAACTGCGTAAGTTTATTGAAACAGCAAGGCACGGCAGTACACATGTATACCAATGACAGCGATGGATTTATGCCAAGCCAGACATATAAACGCAACTCTGCTTTTATTGGAGGAAATTACCTCTCATTCACTAAAACAGTAGATGGAGTCAAAACCACAGTAAATGATTACGCTTTAAGCTTGATTGCCGGGGGGTATATGGGGGAAGCTTCGGCAAAGAATTTAACTACCCAGCAAATCTTGAAAAAGTATTTCCTCTGTCCGGCAGATTCTACTGCCGGAACGGAGAGAAATATGGATTATTATTTCAGTTTCTCTGATACAGAATCTCGAAGTGCCGGATACATTTCGTATTTCTGCTTTTTCATTGACGATACTTTGATCAAACGCTGGTACATGCCAGATGGTGCCGCTGAACCCCGTGCCATGGGGCGGGAAAGAATGGGCGGTGCCGGAACTGATCCCGGCAACTGCATTGCCGGAGATGTTTCAGTCCATCTGAACAAAGATGGCGCACTCAAACTGCACGGCTCTGCCGGTAATGTAATGGCAATGGATGGCAGCGTGACATCTGTAACTTACAAAAGTCTGCCGGTCGGCGGCTGGAAGGATAATACTAAAAACAAAGAATCCTTAAAAAAGTGGGTAGATCTTGTTGACTGATAAGGAATTTTGAAAAATATGGCTTTTTTGGAGTGTCATGCCCAGTCTAAAGTATTGGGTAAGTTGTGTTGTTTCAATGTTTTGCTGCCGCAAAATTATGAAGCTGACGGCAAAACTCCGGCACCGCGCCGGGAGTATAAAGTGCTTTATCTTTTGCACGGTCTGGGCGGAGATTACATGTCGTGGATGCGGCAAACATCTATTGAGCGTTACGCCTCGGCAATCAAAGATCTGGTGGTGGTAATGCCCGACGGCGACCGCAGTTTTTATACTGATATGAAACACGGTTTGGCTTACTGGACTTTTATAGCTGAAGAGCTGCCGGGGATCGTCCGGCAGTTTTTTCCGGTGAGTTCACGCAAAGAAGATACCTTTGTTGCCGGTTTTTCCATGGGCGGCTATGGGGCGTTGAAATTGGCATTGACCTATCCGGAGCGTTTCGCCGGTTGCGGTACACTCTCCGCCGCAGCGGATATGCAAGGAATGTTTGCCAACGAAAAATATGCCGAAAGCCGCAAATTCTACGATATTTTCGGTTCCCCCGGAGAGCTGGCAGAAGACGGCAACGATCTTTTTGCACTTATTCCCCGGGCAATGAGCAAAAAAGATTTGCCCAAGATCATCCAGATCTGCGGAACCGAAGATTCTCTGTGGCAAGCCAACGAAAAACTGAAGTCGGCGTTGGAAGCCGCCAGCTACCCCGGCTACCGCTTTGAAGGGCATCCCGGAAACCACAACTGGGGCTTCTGTGATGAGCACATCCAAACTATTTTGGAGCATTTTTTCAAGGAATAAGTTGCATGTACAAAAATTTGCATAAAATTAATATTTGTCCTGAAATTTGTGAGCAATCAAAGTACGGTGGCACATCGCGGGCAATCTCGAGCCTTGCTGCAACCCTGCACCTCGGTCGAGTACAAAAGTACACTCCCTCGGGCAGTGCATTGCAAAACTCGACATTGCCTCACGCTGTATCCACCGGAGGCAAGCTATAGTTTTTGCATTTTTGACAAATCATAACTTGTGTTTTATAATCATAAAATGATATAGTTCAGCACTTTGGTTTCGCAATATTTTGTACATTACCTGATAAATCGTATATTCAATAATAACGAGGTATTTTATGAAAAAATTTATACTTATGATGCTTACGCTGGGCTGTGCTGCCGCACTTGGGGCAGCTCCCGCCGACGGAAGCGTGAAAAAGGTGGTTTTAACTCCGTTTAAAAAGGCGGTCAAAGCCAACTCGATCATTGTCCGAACCAAAACTGCCAGAGGCAAAACCTATAACGGCAAGGTTTCTGCTAAAATTACTGACGGGGATTTTGTGCTGGAACAAAATCTGCAAATCATTGACTTGCTTCATCGCCGCTACGAAGTAGATTACGAACTGTGTATGAATAAAGTCCGTAAATTTTCGCCCGCAACCAAGCTGGAGCTTACCCTTGATGCATCGGAAAAGTATCAGCCCCAAATCTATGAAGTGCGGCCGGTAGTCTTTGATGCCAAAGATTTGAGCAAAGGTCTGACCTTTGAAACTGCCGACCGCCGGGGCGTCTGGGTAGCTCATGACCGGGCAAAAGCCCGGTTGGATGGTCAGCGGGGCTTGAGCGGCAAATATTGTCTTCGTGCCACCTGGCCGGGTACTGCCGGTATGATCTCGCTTTTGCCCGGTGAACGGGATTGGCGGAAATATGCGGTTTTGCGTTTTACTTTGGCAAATCCCCACCCGGGAGTTGACGGACATCGTGCCCGGGTAATGTTTCTGTACGACGGCAAAACCATCCAACGCCCCCACAAAAAAGACCTCCCCAGTCAGGGAGGTTTGCGGATGTCGCCGGAAGGGGTCAAGACCTTTGATTTTGATTTGAAGCTGTTTGCTAAAAATAACCGCAAATTCAAATTGAACAATGTCAGGAGTTTACAGTTTTTCTGGTCGCCCAAAAAAACTCCGGCTACCACATTTTATATCGACAATGTGCAGCTGTTGACCCAAGCCCAGCTGGATGCCGAAGATTATCAGCGTTACGGCAGTAAAATCGACGCGGTCAAAAAAACTGCCGCTCCCGATAATAAACTTTTGAACGATCTCATTGCCCGGCTGGAAAAACGCTTTGCTGCCGGGGAACGCTCTTCGCTGGAACCTTTGCTGGAAAAAGCCGGAGAGATCACCGTAGCTCAAAAACTGGCAAAAAAACAGGATTTTCTGCTCTTGAGTGCCGATGCTTCCGACAAAGTCATGCGTGACGAAATGCCCGCTGAAACCGCGTTCCCGGTAAAGATCTCCGCTGCGGGTAATGAGCGTGAAAGTTTTCAGCTGGTAGTGGTTCCCGGTAAAGAGTTGAAGAGTGTGGAGGTGGCATCTTCGGCGTTGGTCAATGGCAAAGGCACTGTTATTCCGGCTTCGGCGGTCACCGTCAATCCGGTGGGTTATGTTCAGGTGCGTGCCAATTCCTTTAACTACAAAGGTATCCGCACGGGCATGTGGCCGGATATTCTGCTGAAAAATCAAAAGCTCGATCTCCCGGTGCGGATGCAGCCCTATATGATAACCGTAGCTGTGCCCGCAAATCAGCAGCCGGGAGTTTACAAAGGTACTCTGACTGTCAAGGCCGAAAACGCCAAAACTCAAACTGTGGAGTACGAACTTAAAGTCTACAATTTCTCTCTGCCGGTGCGGGGCGAAATGCGTACCTGGTTCAGCTTATCCTATTTGCCCGACGATCCGGTACTTCGCCGCAAGGTCTACGATGCTTACTTTGACCACCGCCTGAACCCCACGGGCATGTACAGCCGCATCAACAAACCCCAGAGCGGACGGAAACCCGGCAGATTTCTGCCGCCGGTCGAGGATGTGCCTTACTGTCTGGAACGGGGTATGAACTATATGAGTATCGGGTATTTGGTCAACCGCTATGAGCGTGACCCTTACGCCTTTGACGATGATTACATTCAAGCCGCCATCGACTGGGTGGGCAAATACCGCCCCACGCTGGAAAAAATGGGGGCATGGGGCATAGTCTATGTCAACGGCTTTGACGAAATTATGCACAAAGATTCCAAAGAAGTCAAAAAGCGCCTTGCCCAGGCCCGCAAGATCTGCGGGGCGCTCAAAAAAGCTCATCCGGGGCTGAAGATCGCCAACATCGGCAAATTGATGGATATTTCTCCGGAATATATGGATGCATGGTTCATGTCGCCCAATTCCGGAAAAAACTTTGAACATATCAAAAAAGCCGGTAAGATGGCAGCCTTTTATACGGCATATCGCGAACCGGGATTTATGCTGGATCAACCGGGTATCTCCCCCAGAATATTCTCATGGCTGATCTATAAAGAAGGCTGTAACGGTATGGGCTTTTACAGCACCATCAGACTTCATGCCGCGGCACCGCAACGGACCGGAAATCTTGAACGACACCACAATCAGGGGATCACTTACTGCGGCGAAGAGTGTTTCCCCGCAAAAATTCCCGAAGGCGTGGATTGGATGCGGGATATTTATAATTGCGAAGGAACCTACTACGAGGGCCGCAACGGCGACGGTGTGCTTTTCTACCCCGCCCAAGACCGCTCTTTGCTGGCGTCCCAGCGTTTGACCAATATCCGGGATGGTATTGAAGACTTTGAATACTTCAAGATCTTGGAAAAACTTCCCGGCGATCACCAAAAGCTGCTGACTATCGGCGACGATATCGTAACTGTACGCAATGGCGATTACACCACCGATATAGCCAAGCTCAAAAAACAGCGCAATGCAGTAGCTGAACAAATCGAAGTTATAAAGTCTGCCGGAAAATAAGCTGCAAGGTTTTCAAGCAAGGTAAACTTGCAAAAAATAAAAACAGGGTGTTGCAAAAACTGAAATTTTGCAGCACCCTGTATCATATCATGCAAGTGCCAATCCGGCGGCAGAACCAGCCTTGATCGGTAAAAAACTTGTTTGGCCGCATTGAGTGTATTTGTTTCTGCAATTTTCCCAAAAACGAGGCGGCGCAGTTTCCGGGGCAACTCTTTTTATCGCTTACCGGGTAGGGGACGCTTTCAGCCTGATTTGGTTATTGCTTGTCATATACTCCTGTTCTTCGCCGGGAGCTTGCGGGTATAATTCATCCCGAAGATCGTAAGTGGCATCCACAGCGGTTTTCACCATGGCTATGGAGTGCCGGGGCGGAAAATGCTGTTTTTTCGCTTCGTAGCCCCCTTGCAGGAGAAAATTCCCCGGGCACATGTAATCCTGATATCCGGTGGCTCCGAAGGCAATGAAGTTTTTCCGGAAAGCTCCGTGCCACTTTACTTCCGCACCCAATTCCGCACACCATTCGCCGGGGACTCCTGCAAAACATACATCGCCGATGGCAAGGCATTGGATCTCCAAAGTTATGGTATCTTTGCCCAGATCCCGGTCGGGGAGCATGTCCGGGTTGTTGCGGTAACTCTTCCGCAGTGGAACAGTCAAACTCCGGCAGAGGGCACCAACTTTAGGCGTTTGCATGAGAAACCGCTCCGGGTTGCGGGTGGCGTCGAGCAAACTGCGGAAGATTCCTTCTGCCAGACTGCGGCCCATGGCTTTAGCACCGTTGCTGCCCAGCTCATCCTTTTTGGGGATCATATCGCCGCATGCTCCGCTGACAAACATAGCTTCCGCCCCGGTTTCTTCAGTTATATATTCCCGGAAAGGGGCGGGGTAATCTGCCGAGATCCGCCGTGCCCCGGTGCCCAGCGGATGTGCCGCCAGCGGGTGCGCAGCATAATTGCCTATGATATACAGTGGAAAACGCTCTTTGCCTTTTTCGGCAGGAATGAAGATCAAACTGCCCAACTCCTTATCGGCAAAACCGTTGGCAAGTTTCCTCAATTCGGCGTTGTGGGGCAGGAATGCGGCATAATTATCTCTTGATACCACCCGGCGGTTGAGATTTTCATCGACTTCGATGCTGTAAAAATATGTGCTGCACTCCACGGCTTGCGGGTTTTCTGCCAAACGGCGGCACTCTTCAGTAAGAGCAGCTTCCAGCATTTCCATATAAGGTATATTCAAGTGATCGGCAAAACCAGCTTCGCAGTTGGTTTGTGGCCCGCCGTGAGTGTGGGTAAAAGTCAGCATCACTGCTTCGGGCGGTATGGCAAGAATATCGCCGCAGAGCTTGCGGAATTTGTATATGTACTCTATATCCATACACTGCAGGTCAAAGCTTATAAGCAAAACTTTTCTTTCGCCGTCATCTGCCAGCAGCCCGGTCATCAAAAGGTCGCTCCACTTGGAAAAAGTTACATCTTCCATGCCGTAACCCGATACCCGGGTGCCGATCTCCGGCGTGATATTGCGTTTGAACCATGATATTTTCATATTTCATTAAATCCTTGATTTGAATTGTATTACAAATTGAATCCCGGGGTGCTGCCGGTGGTGCTTTTGGCGTTTTTGCGGTATTTTAAAGGCGTGATATTCATGTTTTTTTTGAAAATCGAGGAAAAGTATGTTCCGCTTTCAAAGCCGCACGCCGTGGCGATGGACTCCATGCTCATATCGCTTTCTTTGAGCAATGCACAAGCCTTCCGCAGCCGTTGGTTGGTCAGGAACTGCACCGGAGCTACGCCGTAAAATTTTTTGAACTCCCGGAACAAAGTGGGGCGGGAGATTCTGCACGCCTGACACATTTTTTTCACCGTCCAATCCTTTTCGCAATGCTTGGTCATCCAGCCCACCAGTTCGCCGATGGCGGTGGGTTGGATCTTATTGTTGTCTGCCGATTCGCCATCGCCCTGACAGATCAGCAGCATAAATGCCTGAAATAATGATACCATTGCCCACTGATACCCATTTTCCCGGCGGGATTGCAGATCGTGCATTTTCTTCAACAGCTCAATGGCTTTGGCAAACTCTCCGGCATTGAGGATATTCCGCATGGGTTTGCCTTTGGGAGTGCAGTGCGACCGGGGCGACAGCACAAAAAGTTTCTGAAATCCTGCCGTGTGGGGCAGATCAAAAAGCGGCAGCTTGAGCTTGTTGAAATCCACCTGCAAGTTGTAATAATCGAACTCGCACTCCTCGTAATTGTGGTACATGCCAGGTTCAATGACCAGCAGTTCCTGGGGCTGGAGTTTGTAGGATTTTTCGCCGTAAATATGTTTGGCACTGCCGGAAACTATCAGCACTATCTCGTGAAAATGTTCGTGCTGGTGCCGCCCCGGGGAGCCTTTGCCGAAAAGCGGTTTGACCGCCAGAGGAAATTTGTCGTTTTCAAAGACAAAATCTCCGGTGACAAGCAAGCGGTTGGATTGTGCGGTTTTCATGCTTTTGATACTATTGTTAAAAAAAATGATATTATTCAGCTTGAAAAATCTCTCGTTTTACAGTACAATGTAATATAGACACAGTTTTGAAAAAAATCAAGCTGCAATATAATAAAAAAGGAAAATCAAACTTATGAAAAAGAGTATTTCCGCCGCCCATGGGCGGGTAAAGCTGCACAGCTTTACCCTGATCGAACTTCTTGTTGTCATCGCCATCATCGCCATTCTTGCGGCAATGCTGCTGCCAGCACTTTCCGCCGCCAGAGAACGCGCCCGTGTTACCAGTTGTGCTGCTAAACTTAAAGATGTAGGTACGGCTATGATTACTTACGCCGGTTTTTCCAATGAGTGTCTGCCTTCAGAATTACATTCATCAAACTGCAACTATATCGGGAGATGTGTCAATTACTGGAACTGCCGCTATGCTACCGGAGCTTTTTCAATTCCTGCTCTGCTTATGCAGAACGGATGTATCGGCGAAACTAAAACCGGAACTACTGCAGCCTCCATTACTCCGTTGAGAGACCGTTTTTTCAAGTGTCCCAGCGATACTGTTACCACCAACTTTCGCAACAGCAGTTATACTTTTTTCATAATGAACGACGTTGCGGCTTTTCCCGATAAAGGACATACATCGCTTGCGGCCTGGGGGACACCCGAAGAATTAGCTCGCCATATTGTAAGTCGTGACAATCCGGATAATGCTGTTATGTTCGATCAGATCAAATCTTCTGCCACTGCTATCGGCGGCTATCATGTTAACGTGGTCAACAACTTGAGACTGGGGGGGCATGTTGTTTCTACAACCTGCAAAGAGGCAGATATGTACAATTCAGCAGCAGGTGATCAATATTCTGCTCTTTTTAAATATGTTGAAAACCGTACCAAGTAAGTTGTTATGCTCCAACGATCATCATTGCTGATACTGCTGTCGGTGACAGATATTCAGCAATCTTCAAATATCTTGAAAATCGCACCAAGTAAATTGTTATGCTGAAAAAATCATTGTTGCTTCTGCTGCTGGGGGCAGTTCTGCCCCTTTCTGCTGATGTGGTTTTGGTTGAAAACGGCATTGCTCAAGCGGATATAAGTTTTGCTCCGGAATATAAAGCAATAAGGCAATACGCTCTGATCTTGCAAGATTATGTGGCAAAAAGCTCCGGGGCGACGCTGCCGGTCAATGGCGAAAAACTCAAAAACACCATCAAATTGCAGATCAAGCCCGCTTTGCACAGCGATATTGAGGAATTCAGCTTTACTTTCCCCGATGAGCACACTGTGGTTATTTCCGGCGGCAGCGAAAACGGTTTGAAGTTCGGAGTTTACCGCTTTCTGGAAAAATATCTGGGCTTGCGGCGGCTTTTTCCCGGCAAGCTGGGCGACCATTTGCCGGAACATAAAACAATAACTGTTCCGGCAAAAACTTATATTGATAAACCCGCCTATCTCTCACGCTATCTGGGCAGCGGAGCTTACACTGCCGACACCCGGGAGTATTACGACTGGATCCGCAGTTTGGGTTCCAACAATCCCCGTATCTACATGGGACATTATCTTTTTGCCTTGCTGCCCCAAGCTGAATACGGCAAAACCCATCCGGAGTTCTATCCTGAATTCAACGGCAAACGCATAGTTCCCCAGCCGGGGCAGACCACCTTCTGGCAGCCCTGTTTTACAGCACCGGGGCTGGCGGAAGTTCTGGCAGAAAATGTTATTGCCAAGCTGAAAAAAGGCTATGATAACGAAAACAGAAATGTAAAGTTTTCTGCTGCCGATCCCCGGAAAAAAACTGTTTCCGTCGGCGTCAACGATGCCGGGGGCTACTGCACTTGCTCCAACTGCCGAAAAGTCAACGGCAACCGCATCAATTATGCCGGGATAGTGGATGCCGCCCCCAGCTACATACCTTTGATCAATAAAGTTGCCGATATTGTAACTGCACAATATCCCGATTGCCGGATACCTTTTCTTGCCTATGCGGCGGTTGCCGAGATCCCCTCTGGAACCGGCAAACTCAACAAGCGGCTGGTGCCGGAGATAACTTACGACAGCATGTATACTGCCGACCCGGTTTTGCGGGCAAAATTCCGCAAAGTTTTTTCTGATTGGAGCAAGAGCCTTGAAGAGCTGGCGTTGGGCGACTATGTTTACGGTGAACCTTTCGTTTTGCCCCGCACCAACTTCAAGGCCTTTGCTGAACAGGTAACCTGGGCGTATGACCACGGAGCCCGCCACTATTACGGCGAAAGTTACCCCGGCAAAGAGTGGACGGAGGGACCCAAACTCTATTTGCTTATCAAACTTTTGTGGAACCCCGCAGCCGACCGCCACGCTATTCTCAAAGAGTGGTATATAAGCTGCGTGGGCAAAAAGGCCGCACCTTTTTTGCAGAAATATTACGAAAATCTGGAAAAGTTCTGGACTCAAGATGTTATAAAAACCCGGTGGTTTCAGGAAAAACGGGTCTATCCGCCATTCGGCAATACCGCTTATCTGGAAGCGTATTCAGCAGAAAAACTTTATGAAAATGAAGCCCTGCTGAAAAAGTGCGCAGCTTTAACTGAAACGCCTCTGCAAAAGGAGCGTGCCAATTACTTTTACCAACTTTTCATGAAACGCAAAAGCGTTATCCAAGCCTACTGGCAAGCTCAAGCAGTGCGGAAAAACGCCGCCCAACTGGATTTTTCCGACCGGGTATATTCTGCCAATTTTGACCCGCACCCCAAACATGTGAGCCATTGGCAGCGTGCCAAACGCAACGCCAAATTTTTGCGGGACAAAATTGGCGGCATTGATCACAGCGAGTGTTTGCTTATCGACGCCGAAGGTTCGGTATCAGGTCCTTCGCTTTACGAAATCAGAATACCCGTGCAGAACCAACGCTCTTTCCGCATCACCGTAAAATGCCGTGCCGAAAGCTCCATTGGTTCTGCTGCCAAAGTCAGTGTGCAAAGCTATTGGCGGACACCCGATGGCAAGATGTTGAGCAATACTTACCGGGTCACGGAATTTTTGCCCAAGCCTTACGACGACCATTGGCGTACCGTAACAGTTTACAACACCACTCCCACAGCGGGCGATCTGCGTTTGTGCATAGGTTTGACCGTAGACAATGCCCCCCGGGGCAAAGTGAGGTTTGACGATCTGGTGATCGACGCAACCTGCATAAAACTGCCGGATGAAGAAAAATATACCCGGATACTTTATGCCAGCGACTTTGAACCTCTCCGGAGCCGCTGGGCAAGCTGGCAATCCGGCAAAAACAAGGGTATCCGGTTTGCCCGCACTGCCGATGGCGGGGTAAACAACAGTGCGGCGTTGCTGGTGGATGCCTCCGGCGATAAAGAACGCTCGGCAGGAATATATCTTAATACCATACCCGTTGCGCCCAAAGCCAGATTGCTGGTAAGCTCTCAAATAAAACTTTCGGCTGATTGCAGCATAGATACAGTGGGGCGTATTGCCGTAGATTACCTTGACTGCAACAAAAGACCCATCAAAGTAAAGGGCATAAAATATGCCGATCACCCGGAAGTGCGGGATGAAAAATTCCGGAAAACAGCTTTTTTGAGCGAAGCACCCGCCAATGCTGCGTTTGCAAAAATATCGCTGGAAAGCCGCCGGGCGGCTCCCGGCAAAGTCTGGTTCGATGATGTAAGTGTGAAAACTCTTAAATAGAAAGGTGAAAAATGAAAGATTTTTTCAAAAAAGTGTCGGTGCTGACAGTGCTGTGCATGGCTTGCGGCTTTGCATTGCAGGCAGCGGATGAATTTGTGGTGGTGGAAAACCATCAGGCCAAATGTACCATCGTGGTCCCCTCCACTCAAGGTAAATTTATGAAGTGGGCAAAGGCACTTGCCAGTTTTGTCAAGGCTTCCAGTAAAGCTGACCTTGCCATCAAAAGCGGTTCGGCTGACGGGGCAGTGATCAAACTGCAGATCGACCCTGCCAAACACAGCGATATTGAAGAATTCAGCTTCACTTTCCCCGACAAAAACACCATCGTTATTTCCGGCGGCAGTGAAAACGGCTTGAAATACGGCGTCTTCCGTTTTCTGGAAAACTATGTGGGCTTGCGGAGATTGTTCCCCGGCAAACTGGGGGATCACATTCCTGAAAATGCCACTATCAAAGTACCTTGCAAAGATCTGAAAGATCGCCCCAAATATCTCTCCCGCTATCTGGGGACCGGAGCGTACAAAAACAATCCGGCATTTTACGATTGGAGCCGCAGTCTGGGTGCCAACAATCCCCGGATCTGGATCAGACACTACCTTGCCGAGCTTTTGCCGGTGGAAAAATACGGCAAAACCACTCCGGAGATCTACCCCATCCACAACGGCAAAAGAATTTTGCCCGCCCCCAAACAGCACACCTTCTGGCAGCCCTGTTTTACGGAGCCGAAAGTGGTGGATGCTCTGGCAGAAAATATCATTGCCGAACTCTCGGACAACAAACGCAAATACCCCAATATGGAAGTCAATGACAACGACCCCCGTTTGAAAACTATCGCTCTGGGGATCAACGACGCCGGCGGGTTCTGCGAATGTGAACGCTGTGTGAAGAGTGTTCCTGCCAAACGCAACATGATCGGCAGCAAAGATTACAGCGCAAGCTATATAAAAATGATCACTCAAGTTGCCGACAAAGTTGTCGCCAAACACCCCGATTGCAAACTGCCGTTCCTTGCTTATCACAGCGTACTCAATCCCCCCGCCGACGGAGCTAAACTCAATCCGGCACTGGTGCCTGCCATTGCCTTTGACAGTATGTATACAGCAGATCCGGTTCGTCGCAAAGAATACCGCGATCTGGTGCAGAAGTGGAACGCTTCGCTGCCGGAGCTGGGCGTTTGGGACTACATCTGGGGTGGAGCATTTCTGGTGCCCCGGACTTTCAACAATATGATGACCGAACACTTGCGTTGGAACTATGCAAACGGCATCAAGCACTATTATTCGGAATTTTCTCCCGGCAAAGATTGGACCGAAGGGCCCAAAGCCTATCTTATCATCAAAATTTTGTGGAATCCTGATGCCGATAAGGATGCCATCCTCGACGACTGGTTCAACTGTGCCGTGGGCAAAGAAGCTGCTCCTTATTACAAAAAGTATTTTGAAAATATGGAAAAATTCTGGACAACTGATGCTCTTACCACCAGCTGGTTCAAGAAAAGACAGGGCTATTCCTCTTACGGCAGCAGCGGTTATCTGGAGGCTTTCCCGCTGGAACTGCTTGCCGAAAACGAAAAACTCCTCAACGAAATGGTCGCCAAAGCCGGGACTGCGGTTCAGAAAGAGCGTGCAAAATATTTCCGCAAACTCTTCCTTGACCGCAAGGAGCGTATCCTGACATTCAAAAACAATATCGAAGTCAAGAAAAATGCTGCCAAGTTCGACTTTTCCAAACTGCTTTATGCGGCAAACTTTGACCCCCATCCCAAAACTTTGAGTACCTGGCAGCGGGCGGGCCGCAAAGCCAAATTCTTCCGCACCGAAACTGGCGGCGTAAATCACACCGCAGCTTTGGGGATAGATGCCGAAGGTTCAGTCCGGGGCGGAGCATGCTACGAAGCAAGCATTGTCGTCCGGGAAAAACGCAAGTTCAAAGTAGTGGTGGATATGCGTGCCGACGGCGTGGAAAATGGTGCAAAAATCTATCTCTCCGTACAGTGGCGCAACATGAAAGGCAAGATGCTCAGCAGTGCTTACCGGGTGGATGATCCCCTGCCGCAGCCTTACGACAACTTCTGGCGTACTCTGACTGCGTATACCGAAACCCCGCCATTGAATGAACCCCTGAAGCTCTGCGTGGATACCGGCTTGAGCAACACTCTGAAAGGCAAAGTTTATGTGGACAACATCCGCATTTACACCGTGCCGGATACCATTGCCGATCTGGATAAATACACTGTTAAGGTTCTGGATCACAACTTTGATAAACACCCCCGCCGCTGGGCAAGCTGGCAGCCCAAGGGCCACCAGATAAAGTTTGTAAATATGCCCAATGCCGGACGCAATGACTCTGCGGCTCTGGTGGCAGATTTTACCGGCGACAAGTTCCCCCGCGGCTCCCGGGGCAATCTGATACAGAATGTGAATATCAAAAATCTCCGCAAGGTGCTGGTCACGGCGTGGGTCAAAATCTCTGACAAGGCTGGAACCAATGCTTACGCAAGTTTGGATGTGACTTTCCGGGATGCAAAAAATAAAAAGATCGCCAGTTCCAAAGCTCAAGCCGAACACCCCCAGGCCCGGAGCGGCGAGTGGCAGCTTTTGCGGTTTACTGCCGATGTGCCGGAAAATGCGGCAAAAATGCAAGCCGCCATTTCAGTTCGCTACGGTGCCCCCGGCATCATCGCCTTTGACGATATAACTATTATGGGGATGCCCAAACAGCAGTAATTTGTCATGAGTAATGTTGCCGACACTCCTGCAAGCAAACTTAAATTGTATCAACTGCCGGATGATTTGACTGAAGGTGGTCTACTGGAAAATTTTTCCGGGTTTTATCACATACCGCTGAAGACTCGCCGGGCGGTCGCCGCCCCCGGTCATCAGCGGTGGAAGCCGGAAAATTTTTATGCAGAAATTGCCGTTGGGTGGAGCAAAACGGGTTTGCACTGTGCTTTTAAAGTACGGGATAGAGAGGTACATAACACCGCTTCATTGGAGCGGTTGTGGAGCGAGGATTGTCTGGAAATACTGCTGGATGTGCGAAGTGTGCCAACTGCCGGATATACCGGCAACAGTATGCACATATTCTGTGCTCCGGTGCTGGGTGACAACCATTGCCGCTGTTATATCCGGGACAATCGGCAGCCGGATGAAAACTTTACTTACCAAAGTATGCTCACCAATAACGGCTGGGCGGGTTCCATCTTTATACCGTGGCAGACTTTTCCGGGGTTTGCTCCGGCAGTCGGAGTGGAGATCGGCTTGGGTTTTCAGGTCAGCGACGACTACGGGCGCCCGGACAACAACCCGTTTTTCAACGCTCAATATATGCGGTTCGGCTCTTCCATCATGCCCCGGGATGCCCGGACTTTGCCCCGCTGGGTTTTGAGCGAAAAATTTGTTCCTTCGCCGGAAAATGATTTATCAAGCGTTATGGCAGCAGATCTGCCCAAACTGCTGTTTACCCGGCAAGTCAACGCCAATATCGTAATTGCCGGGGCTTTCAAAGATACGGTTTCTGCGATCAAATGGCAATGCACCCTGGGTGAAAAGGTGCTTGAAGGTGTTGTTAAAGGCGATAAACTTCTGTTTGATTTGCCGGAAAATATTTACGGCAATGGCAAAGTTGAGCTTACTGTCTATGATAAAACCGACCGCATTGCCGGGATTTTGGTTCTGCCGTTTCAGCGGTACAATGGCGAAAAGCTGGAGCTTCTGCAAAAGCAAGTCATTGATTTGATAAAGCAGGCAAATTTGCCGGAACTGGCAAAAAATGCTCCCGGAAAAATCGCCGGGTACTTTGGCTTGCTCAATAACCTTGAACAGCTTAAACGGATGATTTTTCTGGAACGGACCGGCGACCTTGAGATGCTTGCTCAAGAGATCGCTCTGCGGCTGGAGCTGCTGCAAGGCAAAACAGTGCAGAGCAGTGATCCGCTTTTCGGGCTTTTGAATATAAGTTCAAATCCGGAAGCTCAAGTATCGGTGGAATACCCCCGCCGTCACCCGGATAACAAACGGCACGACGACGCTTTGATCAAATTTTATTGTGCGGCGATCCCGCTGGCTCAAGTGAAGGTGAACGCAATTGCGCAAAGTGTTCCGGGCAAGCGGCAATGGCTCCCGGCACTCTACTACCGGGAAATGATGCCAAATGAGGATAAAACCGGATCGCTCTTTTACTTCAAAGCCGGAGCAAGCTGCCACAATCTTTATTTGACGACCGTGGAGTCATTGTGCAGTCTGCAAGAAATCAATGCGGTGATAATTGCCGGTAATGCTCCCGCTGAACATATTGCGGCGGTACAGAATTACGCCCGGCAGCATGATCTGCCGGTGGTGGAGGCTGATGATTTGGAAAACGGTATGCAAGTATTGTATGCCGGTCGCCCCGATCCGGCAAGTGCCATCGGCAAGCTCTTTGCCGGAGCTTACAGACTTAACCGCGTTACCGGCAAAGGCTGCGATCTTATATTGGATCTGCCGGGCAATTTGCAGGCAACCATCCGCTGTATATCCCGATCCGGCTGCGAATTGATCGCCGATATACTTGCAGAAAAACGATCTTTTACCGTCGATGACAACCGCCGTTTGACCGGATATGTGGCAGAGGAACTTGCCCGGCGTGGGATAAAACCCTTTGATGTACCTGAAAATTACGAACTTATGGCTGCAGATGTGCATTGCCATACTATATACTCTGACGGCTTGTTGACTCCGCTGGGGCTGGTGGCGGCGGCACTTTACGGGCAGATGGATTTTCTCCTGATCGCCGACCACGAAACAGCGGACGGGGCATTTGATCTGCAAAAGGCGTTCAAAAAATACAATTTTGCTTTTCCCCTGATCGCCGGCGAGGAAAATTCTCTGCCGGATGGACACTTCAACAGCTACCCGGTCAAACAGAATATACCCTGCAATTTGAGTTTTGCAGAACTCCTGGCAGCAGCTCACGCTCAAGGTGCCACCGTGCAGTACAATCACCCGGCTACTTACAGCAACCGCCGCGATCTGCAGCTTGACGGCATAGCCGGAACCACGCTGGAAGGCTGGGAACACCAGCTGCCAGCTTACGCAGATAAATGGGCAGAACTCCCCGCCCAGATCGGTTCATCAGATAATCACAATACAGCATTCCCCACCGAACGGACGATCGTTTGCGTAAAATATATGGACGACGGCAAAGCATTGCAGGAAGCTGTGCACCGGAAATATACCGGTATGCTGGAAGCGGTGTCGGAGGATTTTATCTATGCACCTGACAATATCAAAGGTATGCTTTTCACCGCATTGCAGGAACCGGAAAAGTATCTGCTTGAGCCATATTACCGCCGGATGCAGAAATATTTTGCCAATGCCGATATTGCCGGATTATTCAAAGATTTGCCGGGAGCCACTCCGGCAGAGCTTGGAAAATAACTTTTGCGATAAAACTGTCGCAAATTTATTGAAATATTACTAAAACGCAGTAATGTAAATAGGATATACAACAACATGCAAACAGGATTTTTTATATGAATATTGAAAGAAAATGGTTGGGCCGCTGGATCAATGCCGGTCGCACAATGGGTACTCCAACTGACGAAGTTTTGCCCGCTCCTTATTTGCGGAAAACTTTTGATTGTGCCGATACCCCCAAAAAAGCCATCATCTATCTTTGCGGACTGGGTTGGCACGAGCTTTATGTAAATAATCAGAAAGCTGACGACCGGGTGCTTGCCCCTGCTATCAGCCAGTACGATAAGCATGTCGGGTACATTGAGTACGATGTAACAAATTTGCTTAAAAAAGGCAAAAATGCGGTATGCGTTCTGCTGGGCAACGGTTTATTCAACAGCCGGGTGCCCAAGTGGAACTTTGACAAAGCTCCCTGGCGGGATTTTGCCAAGATGTTGTGCGATGTGGAAGTTGATGGCAAGATCGTTGCCCAAAGCGATGAAAGCTGGAAAGTTTGCAATAGTCCCATAACTTTCAACGAATTCCGCAACGGTCAATGTTACGATGCAAGGCTGGAAGTACCGGGTTTTGCCGACCCCGATACTGACGACAGTTTGTGGGGAAAAGCTTCGCTGTGTATGCCTGCCGGGGGCAGGGTGGTGCTGGAAACTCAAGAGCCCTGCCGGGTCATGCAAAGCTATCCCGCGGTCAGCAGCCGTTATGTTACATGCTGGGAAAAAACTTACGATTTCGGAATAAATCTGGCCGGCTGGTGCAAGATCAAAGTCAAAGGCCCGGCCGGAGCGTTGATCAAACTTATGTATGCTGAAAAGATCGACCCCATCAGCGGTTTTATCAATGTTGCGGAAATCAATCCATACGAAGACTTCGGGAATTTCCAGACCGATGAATATATCTTGAAAGGCGATCCGGAAGGGGAAGTTTTTGAACCGACTTTGACCTATCACGGCTTTCGTTATGTGCAATTCTGGAGTCAGGGCGATGTGGAACTTTTGGATATTCAAGCTCAATTTGTGCATACGGCATTTCCGGAAAACGGTAAGTTCGAGTCGTCGGATGATATGCTCAATACTTTGCAGCGTAACACCTTGCAGAGTTACAAATGCAACTACATTGGGCTCCCCACCGACTGCCCCCACCGGGAAAAGAACGGCTGGACGGGCGATGCTGCTATTGCTGCCGAAATCGGACTCTGGAACTTTGATACCGAAAAAGCCTACGCTCAATTCACCCGGGTTGTGGCAGATACCCAGCGCCCCAGCGGTCAGCTGCCGGGGATCGCGCCCTCCGGCGGATGGGGTTTCAACTGGGGCGGTGGTCCGGCATGGGACAATATTTTGTTTGAATATCCTTATCAGGTCTACCGTTTCCGGGGCAAAAGTGAACTTATCAAAGCATATTACGAACAGTTCAAACTCTATATTGAGTATTGCGAAAGCCGCTCCAGCAACTATCTTTTGAACTTCGGTCTGGGCGACTGGTGTCATTGGAACCGTATAGGCAGCACTCCCGTAGAGGTTACTTCCAGCGGATACTATTTCCAGAATGTCATGCGGACAAGTTTGTTTGCGGAAATTCTGGGCAAAGCCGACGACGCGGCATATTACCGCGATCTGGCAGAAAATATCCGCAAAAGTTTCATCGAAAAGTTTGCCAACGCCGACGGTACCTTTGCCGACCGGGCATCGACCGCCACCGCCGCGGCGATCTACTTTGGCATTATTACGGGCGAAGCTGCCGCCCGGAGTGCCGCCGCTTTGGCTGAACAAGTCAAAAAGGAAGAACACAAGGCAAACTTCGGCATTATGGGGGCTAAATTTGTGCCCCGGGTGTTGTCGGACTTCGGATATATTGATGACGCTTTTGAAATCGTTACCCAGAAGGAATTTCCCGGCTGGGGCTGGCAGGTGTTGCATGGCGCCACCAGTTTGTGGGAAACCTGGATCGGTAAAGATTCCCAGAACCACATCATGTTTGGCGATATATCGGCCTGGATGTATCAGTATCTTGCGGGCATCCAGCCGGGGATCGAGGCTCCCGGATTTAAAAAGTTTGTACTCAAACCCGGTTTTGCCGCTAAACTTGACTATGTCAAAGCCAGTTACAACTCGCCATACGGTACCATCAAAAGCCGGTGGCAGAAGATGAATGGCAAGATAGAGTGCGAGTTCGAGATCCCCGCCGGAAGCACTGCCGACATCATTCTGCCGGGCAAAACTTTCAAAGATGTTACCGGCAAAGTTAAAGAGATCATATAACAAAGGAATATATATTATGCTTGAAAATGTACAACTCAAACCCATCAGCGGCACTTTTGCCAACATGCTTATTTCCGATACCGGGATCGTCAACGCCGGTTTGAAGGATTGGGAAAATGACTTTAAAATGATGAAAGCTATCGGTATGGATCACATCTTCATCATCCGTACCGAGTGCGAACAAAACGGCATAAGACTTTCTGCCGAAGACCCACGCTCCACCACCTGGAAAGAAGATAAGTGCATCTTGGATATGATCTTCCGCTTGAGCGAGGAATACGGTATGACCGTCTATCTCGGCGGCCCCCAGAGCATCACCAACTTGCATAAAGGCGATTGGCACAAAGAAGTTGACGACAACAAGCGTTACTACGACCGCACCGTGGAAAAATACAGCCATTACAAGTGCTTCAAAGGCTTGTATGTAACGCTGGAAGCGTTGCCGTGGCACTTCAATTTTCTGGATATCTGCACGGAAGTTTTGCAGTATATGCGGAAAAATTTCCCCCACATGAAAACCTTTATGTCGCCCGGATTCGGCGGTCTGAAAGGCGATATGAGCAGCAAATACAATGTGGACGAGTGGGTGGATATCTACGGCAGATATTTCTATGAACGGGTCGCCGGTCTGCTGGATTATTGCGCTCCGCAGGATAAGATCACCTGTCCGGCGTGTTACTACGGCGAAATTCAGGATAACGGCATGAAAGAGTGGTACCTCAAGGTGGGCGAACTCTTCAAACGGTGCAATATCGAGTTGTGGACCAATGTGGAAACCTTTCAGCAGCCGTTCCCCGGTCACGGCGAACCCAGTGGAGTGTACCGCCAGATCGACTACCGGTCGCTGTATATGAAGTTGTCGGAAGCTTCGCCGCTGGTGAAAAAGATCATCACCTACGAATTTTTCAGCTTGATGAGCCCCAATACCGAATGGGGTTCCAGCCGCCGTCTGCTGGCAAGATATTTGGAAATGCTGGGCAAAGATCCGGCGATCATCGACGAAATTTATTCGCGCTGAAAAATTTGCCGGATAAGCTCCTTGAGCAAGTCTGATCTGATACCGTGCTGTTGTCAAACTTGAAAAGTTTGCAGCAGCACTTGGTTTTTATCGGCAAATACCGGTCAGAAGATACTTAACAGCAAGCCCGCCATGATCAGGCACAATGCCGCCCAGCGCAAGACGGTGATTTTTTCTTTGAGGACAAAATAACCCAGCAAAGCACTCAAGGGCAGACTCAACTGCCGGAAAGACTGCACAAAACTTACATTGCTGACGTAGTTCATGGAAATAAGTATCAAAACATATGCCAGCGCCGCAAATACTCCCGCCGCGTAAGGGTGGTAGACTTTGCTCAACATTCGCAGATCCCCGTTGTCCCGGCGGCGCAATGCCAGATACCCGGCCCCCAGCCACATAACCACGGTCACCAGCGATTCCCGGAGGCAGGAATAAGTACCGGCTGCCAGAACTTTATTGGCTTCCGGAAAATTTTCCATAACCGACTTGACCCCGAAGCTGTCCATAATAGTATATGCCGTAGTGGCAAATGCCGCCAGCAGGATTCCCGGCAGACCTTTTTTCAGAAAAAAGAGTTTTTCCTTCCAGCTTTTGCCGGAGGCGTTGTTGGAAAATGCCATAAGCAAGCATCCGGCAAAGATGATCAACATGCCGATAACAGCAAAATTGCTCAAACTTTTGCCCCAGTTGAAACAGCATGTACCAAGCATGGTCAAAAACACCGGCAGCGCTCTTGCCAGCGGGTATGCCAGCGAAATATCCGAATATTTGTATGCCAGCATCAACCCCAGATCGCCCAAAGTTGCAAATACACTGCTGGTCAAGGCGCATTTGAGCGTATGATCATCCAGCCTGAAAAGTATTCCCGAGGTCAAGGCAAAGGGCAGCATGGTCAAAAAAAGTGAAGTCGAGAAAAGTGCAAAAAATGCCCACGACGATTTGCCGCTGCTTTTGCAGAGAAAATGCCACAAACTGTGCAT
>JAFVQX010000088.1 GCA_017504585.1 Lentisphaeria bacterium | reverse complement strand
TATTATAAAATATAGCACACTTCTCAAACTCTACAAGCCCCAGCGAAACTCTTCCGACATTTGACCGTAAGACTAATATAGCACACTTCTCAAACTCTACAAGCCCCAGCCTATTGCGAAGACTGCACGCGCCAGCTGGAAATATAGCACACTTCTCAAACTCTACAAGCCCCAGCACATAACGGAGGTTATGCGACCGTAATATAATATAGCACACTTCGCAAACTCTACAAGCCCCAGCGGCAGCACTCACCGGACAAAGGAGTGGCGGAATATAGCACACTTCTCAAACTCTACAAGCCCCAGCGAGGATTTTGATCTTGCTTGTATTGGTACTTAATATAGCACACTTCTCAAACTCTTTAGTTTTTTTGCCCGCTGGATTTGCCGTTGCTGGCATAAAAAAACGCCTGACTTTTGTCAGGCGTGAATTTCTTTGGTAGCGGGTGCCGGGATCGAACCAGCGACAGGCGGATTATGATTCCGCTGCTCTACCGACTGAGCTAACCCGCCGCATTCCATATCCTTTAATATAGCGTATTTTTCGGTTTTTGCAAATATTTATTCAAAAAACAAAAGCTTTTTTTGCTTTGTTTTTGATAATTCACCGATATCATTAATAAAAAACACCTCAAAGTCCGGTTTTGCTTTGAGGTGCAGGAGTTTTTTTTCAGATCGGCGGACTGGTTATTCCTGAACTTTGCTTTTCATTATTTTGTGGTGCAAGAACAAGTATCCGGCAGTCAATATCACCAACGCAATGATCACATATATATAATTATCGTGGATCATGGTTTTGCCTTTGTTGATCATTTCAAGGTAGGTCATGTCGCCTGCCAGCGTGGCAAAGTACCACCCCAGCAGTGCCAGCACCGTTGTCCAGATGCCCGCACCCAAGGCCGTGAAAAAGCTGAACCGCTTGAACTCCATTTTTGACAATCCCGCCGGAATACTGATGATCTGGCGGATCGCCGGCAGCAAGCGGCAGACAAAGGTCGCCAGTTCGCCGTATTCCCGGAAAACTTCTTCGGCACGATCCAGCGCCGCCTCTTTCAAAAAAAAGTATTTGCCGTAGCGATGCAGAAAGGGCCGCCCCAGCCAGATGGCAAGGTAGTAATTTATATACGCTCCTGCCATGGAACCGGCCAGACCGCAAACTATTGCCAGTATCAAGTCCACAACCGGTATACCGGTTGTAAGACCCGCCCGGCAGGCAAGAAATCCCGCCGGGATCATCACCACTTCGCTGGGAAAAGGAATAAATGAGCTTTCAATGGTCATAAAGACAAAAATCAGCACCAATCCCCACACCGGCGCGCAGGCAGTCAAACTGTCAAGCGATGCGGCAATAGCTTCGGTCATCGTATTTTATTCCTGAAATTACTTGTTTTTCATTTCCCGGACGGCTTCCACCACCGCCTTGGCCTGATACTCAAGCTGTTCCCGGGTCAGCGGATACAAGGGCAAGTGGGTGTAGCTCTTGTAGAACATCTTTTCCGTGACCGGACAGGTTGCGGCAATGGCTTCTTCGTCGTAGCCCAATTCCTTCATGATGCGGAAGCGGTACATGGGGCCGAAGTGGGTGATGTTGGTCAAACCCTTATCCTTGAGCCGCTGGCTCAATTCCTGAATATCGCCGTTGCAGACTTCGGGATCGATACGCAGCAAGTAAAGGTGGTGAGTGCCGTATGTATCTGCGGTATCGGCTTTTTCCACCAGAATACCGGGTTCTTCGCTCAACACGGCGTTCATATATTCAGCGGCTTTTCTACGCTGGGCAATGATGGCATCCAAACGCTGCATCTGCAAAAGCAGACCCACGGCGTTGAGTTCGCAGGCCGAGTGGTTGCCGGCTACTGCAATATCGCCATTGAGGGTTTCCAAAGGCGAAATATCATACAGCCAGTCTTTGATCTTGCGGGTAAAGTCCAACCCCAGGAAGCGGGCACCGGCAAGCTGGCTGCCAGCCTTGTCGTGTTTGGTCAGCAACAGACCGCCTTCGCCGAAACTGGTGATGTTTTTGACTTCATGGAGAGAAAATCCGCCGAAATCCCCGATGGCGCCCAAACGCTGACCTTTATACATACCGCCCATACCGTGAGCAGCATCTTCCATAACATAAATGCCGTGCTTTTTGGCAAGTTCCATCAAAGGTTCCATATCCACCGGATAACCGCCCAGGTGCACCGGCACGATCATCTTGGTTTTGGGCGTGATCTTGCGGGCAACATCGGCGGGGTCGAGGTTGATGGTTTCGGGATCAACATCGGCAAAAACGATCTTCGCTCCGATGCTCAAAGGATAAGCCATGGTGGCAATAAAGGTTACGGCGGGCATGATGACTTCGTCACCGGCTTTCAAACCCACCATCTTGTAAGCTATTTCCATACCGGCAGTCCAGTTGGTCAGCAAACAGGCGTAGGGGCTTTTGAAATATTCTTTGCAAAGCTCTTCGGCTTCGGCAACTTTTTTGCCCAGAGTAAGTTTGGTAGCAACATTGGCATTGGCTCCCAAATCCTGCAAAGCGGCAGCAACAGTGTTGATTTTTTCCTGCCAAACGGCTTCATTTTCGCCGGGAGGCAACAGAAATTTGACCACTTCCAGCACATCATTGGCACGGTAGAACTCGCCAACTGCATGCCACGGAACTTTGGCTTCGCCAACTGCATAACGGAAATCGCCGCCACTCTTCTTCTTTTCCATAATCTTATTTCTTTCTGTTAAAAATGAAAATTTGGGGGTTATAGTTTAAATTATTTGATTTTTGCCACAATAAATAATTCACCGCCTCCGGCTGGCAGTTCGCACTGTTTTCCGCTCATGACGCCATCGCCGAAGTTACTTGTGATCTGCCAGTTACCTGCCATGCGGAATTCAACGTTTTTTGCCTGATCCGAACAGTTTACCGCCACGATCGCCGTATGTTTTCCGTCCATCGGGTGTTCGGTCAATATTATGTCGGAGTCATTACAGCTTATCACCAGCTCTTTTTTGACGATTTTTCTGTAAATCTTCCACCAGGCAGATTCATAAGTTCCAGGTGTTTGAGCCAGTTCAGTTTCCAACGCAAAGAGCAATGTGTAAACTGTACCTTTGCCGTATTGGTTGCACAGCATAAGCGGCTGCCCGTTTTTATCGCTCAATACGACTTCGGCACTTTCAACAACGATGCTTTTTTGTATCGGGATCGAGAGTTTCAGCTCTTCGTTGTCAATAACACATTCAATGGTCGATTTGAGTTGTTTGCGGCTGGTTATCTGCATACCGCAGAATTCTCTCAAACCCGGCAATATACAGTCATCCGATGATATGTAGCAAACTGCACCATCGGCAACTTTCTTGCGCAGTTCCGCCCAGTTTTCCAAAGAGAGCCCTGCCCGCTCACTGGCCGACGGCAGGAAGTACACATCGCTGTCGGTCAACGCATCACGAGCCGATTGAAATTTGAAATTTATCCCCGCCTGACGGGCAAGGATATTACCGGCATAACCACATTCCATGTCGTTGATTATGCACACGGCGTCCGCAGTGCAGGCCGGCAATTCTCTGACCGGAGAATTTTTCAGCATATCGCTGAACTTTTTCAAAACTCCGGCAGCCGGATGTGCATTGCCGTCAGCATCAAAAACTCCGTGTTCCAAGCCAGCCCAATCGCCCCAGTGGTAGGGGGCAAAGAACATTTGCGACTGATCGAACGCACACCACCAGAGAAAAGCCCGGCAATTTTCTGCCCACGCTATCCACAACAGAGCATTCAGGGCATTGCCGACCCCGTCCATGGAAAGTGCCAGATTCCGCCAGTTGCCGGTCTCTTCTGTAAAACAGGGTTTGCCGGTAATGTCGCTGATGATCCGGCACTCTGTGGCATTGCGGTACAGTTGGCGTAAATGCATCCAACCGTCAGCGGCGGCTGGATTGAGTATATCGTAACGGTGTACACTGCCGATATCGGACAATTCGCCCTGATCGGAGATCAGCCACGGACTTTTACCGCGGGATTCGTACAACGCTTCCGCCATTACTCCCACAATGGGGCGGTCTGGATCGGCAAGGCGGATGATATCGTGCATTGTCTTGGTCCAAACCCAGGCGTGATCAGCATTTTTTACCGGGGCAGTGTAGTTCATTTCGTTGCCGGTTTCCCATGCAGCGATCGCCGGATGATCTTTGAAAGTGCGGACAAAACAGTCGTAAAACTTCATTTCCCACTTGAGAGCAAAGGGATCGGTCATCATATCCAGATTTTCCAATGCCGGTGGCATATAGTGCCGACCGGTCATGTGTGCCGTCATAATTGCCACGATCAGTTTGATATGATGTTTTTCGGCAATATTGCAGAAATCCCGAAAACGATCCAGCATTGCCTGATCCATTCCGGCTCGACCTGCCATTGTATCCGGTAACGGTTTTTCGCCGTCAAAAAAGCATACTTCCCGGTTGAAAGTGCCGTTTCTGCCGCCGTACTGCAAAACCTTTATCGGCTGAAAATCATCCCACAAAGGAAATACCCGCAACAGAGTTACTCCATGTTCTTCAAGCAGTGCAAGATCTTTTTCGATTACAGAAGAATCGTAATCTTTCCACATTCTGGTAGCATGGGCAGAGCTCCAGTAATTCAATCCTACATCTATTTTTCCTGTGTCAAACATAGATTTTTCCTGTATGTTTCTGCTTAAAGCATCAGGGACGATCTAAACATATTCAAATATACCGGCAATGTACATTGATTTACCGGTTGCGGTCAGTTGATCATGCCGCAACCACGCATGGTGTTTGCCAGTTTTTCCCGGCTGGCGGCAGAAAGTTCGCACAGCGGCAGCCGGTATTCTTCCCGGATCAGACCCGCCATCGCCATTGCCGCCTTGATGGGGATGGGGTTGGTTTCGATGAACTGATCGCGGAAGAAGGCGTAATATTTGGCGTGGAGCTTTTGAGCTGTGGCAAGGTCGCCTTGGAGAAACGCTGCAACCATCTGGCTCATTTCTGCGGGGATGATGTTGCTGGCTACGGAAATGATACCGGTAGCACCCACGCTCATCATGGGCAAAGTCAGGGAATCGTCGCCGCTCAAAACAGTTATATCGTCGCCGCAAAGGTCTTTGATCGCCGAAACCCGGTCAACACTGCCGGCAGCTTCCTTGATCGCCACGACATTGGCATTTTTGGCAAGGCGGGCAACGGTGCTTTCGGCGATCGCCACCCCCGAACGGCCCGGCACATTGTAAAGAAACACCGGCAAACCGCCCTTGTCGGCAACTTCCGAAAAGTGACGGTACAAGCCTTCCTGGGTGGGCTTGTTGTAGTAAGGAGTGACTTGCAAAGTACCATCGGCACCGTCAGCGGCGGCGGCCTGGGTCATTTCGATAGCTTCCCGGGTGCAGTTCGCTCCGGTACCGGCGATGATCTGGCAGCGCTTGTTGGCGGTTTCGATGACCGTTTCGATGACCTTGGCGTGTTCTTCATAAGTCAGCGTGGGGGATTCGCCGGTGGTGCCCACCGGAACGATACCGGCAACGCCGCCGGCGATCTGCATTTCTACAAGGTTACGCAAGGTGTCGTAATCGACTTCGCCGTTGCGCATGGGGGTAACTAATGCGGTGTAAACGCCTTGAATGTTCATAATATTATCTCCTGTAAATATTTACTTTATTTTATTGCAATGCTTTGATAAGTTCCAAAGTCCGTTCCAGTTTGCCTTCCAGCTCTACAAGATGTTCTCTGGCGGCGGCAACCACTGCTTCGGGGGCTTTGGCAACGAACTTTTCGTTGGAAAGTTTGGCTTTGGAGCCTTTGATCCAGCCTTCCAGTTCGGCTTTCTGCTTATCAAGTTTTTTCAACTCTTCGGCAATGTCGATCAGACCTGCCAGCGGCAGATAGATCGTTCCTGCCGCTGCCAGCTGCGACGGAGCGGCTCCGTTCGCATTGCTGTCAAACTCTGCCATGGCGACCTCCAATTCGCCGGCGTTCAAAAGACTCTTGAGGGAGGCTTTGTCGTTGTTCAAAAATTCTTCCGCAGTTTTATCTGCGGCTTTTACATAAAAGTTGACCTTTTTGCCGTCGGGCAGCTGATAGTTGCTGCGCAAGGCCCGACCGGCACGCACCAGCTCAAACTTGGCATCCACCATGCTGGCGGTGTCGGCGAAGGCGGCAGCTTGTTCGGCAGTCAGGGCAAATTCCGGATAGCTTTCAAACATGATGCTCTTGCCTTCGGCAACAAAGCCCATCTGGTGTGCCAATTCTTCGGTAATGAAGGGCATGAAGGGGTGCATTACGCACAAAATCTTGTAAAGAGCGTAATCCAGCACCGCCAGAGCGTGTTTCTTGGCAGCGTCGCCGGCGTAGAGCTGAACCTTTTCCGCTTCGATGAACCAGTCGCAGAAGTTGCTCCACACCAATTCGTAAATATCATGCGCTGCGGTATGGAAGCGGTAGCCTTTGAGGTCGCTGTCCACACTGCGCAAAACTGCATCGAGCTTGTGGAGCATCCACTTTTCGTCGCTGGTGAGCTGGGCGATATCGTCGGCACTCAATTCCTTGAAGTTGGGCGTCACATCGCCCTGCAAGCGGCGGAAACGGCAGGCGTTCCAGAGCTTGTTGGCAAAGTTACGGCCGATTTCGCACTTTTCGTTGCTGTATTTTATATCCATACCCACCGGGGCAATGTAGATTATGGAGAAACGCAGTGCGTCCGCACCGTATTTGGCGATAACATCCAGCGGGTCGGGGCTGTTGCCCAGACTCTTGGAGAGTTTTCTGCCCAGATCGTCCCGGATAATACTGGTAAAGTAGACATTCTTGAAAGGTATCTTGCCGGTAAATTCGCAACCCGCCATGATCATACGGGCAACCCAGAAGAAGATGATATCCGGCCCGGTGACCAGATCATTGGTGGAGTAGAACTTTTCCAGCTCCGGAGTTTTTTCCGGCCAGCCCATGACCGAGAAGGGCCACAGCCAGCTGCTGAACCAGGTATCCAGCACATCTTCTTCCTGACGCCACACGCCGCCATCCTGCGGTGCGGCTTCGCCAACATACATTTCGCCGGTGGCATCGTTGTACCATGCCGGGATGCGGTGGCCCCACCAGATCTGGCGGCTCAAGCACCAATCCTGAATATTTTCCATCCAATGGAAATAGGTCTTTGCCCAGCGTTCCGGGTAGAACTTGATCTCGCCGGAGCGAACCGCTTCGATAGCGGGCTTGGCAAGTTCGCCCATCTTGCAGAACCACTGGCTGCTGACGAATGTTTCGATAGGTACATCGCCCCGTTCCGAGTAACCGACTGCGTGAGTGATATCTTCGATACGCACCAGCAAACCGGCTTCTTCCATCATTTTTACGCACTTTTCCCGGGCGGCAAAACGGTCAAGACCTTCAAACTCTTTACCGGCGGCAGCGTTCATGCTGGCATCTTTGTTCATGACCATGATCATTTCCAGATCATGCCGTTTGCCCACTTCAAAGTCGTTGGGGTCATGAGCGGGGGTGATCTTTACGCAGCCCGAACCTTTGGTGGGGTCGGCGTGTTCGTCGGCAACAATGGGTATTTCCCGGTCGGTCAAGGGCAGTTTGACCATCTTGCCGATCAGATTCTTGTAGCGTTCATCCTCGGGATTGACTGCCACAGCCGTATCGCCGAACATGGTTTCCGGGCGGGTGGTGGCGATTTCCAGAAAGCCGCTGCCGTCAGCCAGCGGGTATTTGAAGTAGTAGAACTTGCCCGGCACATCCTTGTAGATGACTTCTTCATCAGAAAGCGCGGTCTGGGCCTTGGGGCACCAGTTGATCATCCGCACGCCCCGGTAGATGTAGCCTTTGTTGTAAAGGGCAATAAAGACTTTCTGCACTGCATCGGAAAGACCCTGATCCATGGTAAAGCGTTCCCGCTCCCAGTCGCAGGAGCTGCCCAGCTTGCGCAGCTGGCGGATAATGGTGCCGCCGTACTGTTTGCGCCACTCCCGCACCCGGCGGATGAATTCGTCGCGTCCCAGTTCGTCGCGGTTGGTATTTTCGTTCTGCCGCAGATATTTATCCACCCGCGCTTCGGTGGCAAGCCCCGCGTGGTCGGTGCCGGGGAACCAGCACACTTCGTAACCCCGCATCCGGTGGCTGCGGACAAGAATATCCTGCAAAGTGTTGTTCAATACATGTCCCAGAGTAAGGATCCCCGTAATGTTCGGCGGCGGTATCACCACCGAATAAGCGGGTTTACCCGACTTGGGGTCGGCGTGGAAAAGACCGTTGCTTTCCCAGAAATCATACCAGAAACTTTCGATATTTGCTGATTCGTATGCCTTGGGCATATCAGGAGTCTGACTCATTTGAATTCTACCTTGTTTTTATACTTGGTGATTTTTATAAATTTGTACGGTAATAATATAGCACTCAAAC
>JAFVQX010000087.1 GCA_017504585.1 Lentisphaeria bacterium | reverse complement strand
TAAATCGCCAATAACATCTCTTACAGTTAACCAACACGCGGGACATTGTCCATTAAAATTTTTAATCTCTGCAATCTTATCTTTTGATAAGTGAGATGGTAACGGGAGGGCAACTTCTTTATTTTTTGCAGCAATTAAAATTGTTCTCTTTCTGATTTCCGGCACACCATAGTTCGCAGCGTTAAGGATATGTCCTACTATGTTGTTAAAACCAAGACCTTTCAAAGCTGAAACAATAGATACAAATTCCGGAGAATCCATTAACTGCGGCACATTTTCCATTACAACAACAGAAGCATTGGATAAACGTACTACCTCAATATAGTATTGCCACAGTTCACGGCGTTTGTCTCCAACTCTATTTTTGTTAAGCAACGAAAATCCTTGGCAAGGGGGACCGCCAATGATAATATCTGCCTGTGGTACAAGTTGCGGATTCTGTTCTACCAGATCAATAATATCCCGGCAATCGGCATGCTTCCCTTCCGGATCAAAATTAAGCTGATAACTTTTTATAGCTGAAGAATCATTATCGTTGGCCAAAACAATATCAAAACGCCCGGTATCCCAAAAACCTTTTGTTAAACCGCCACAACCACAAAAAAGGTCTATTAACTTATACTTTTTCACTTTTTTCATTGGTTATGCTTTCGTATCTACGATTTCAACTACATCTGCAATATCACACTGCAGGGCTTTACAGATTTTAATTAAAACATCCATTGAGACATTTTCGCCTTTGCCCATTTTTGCTATTGCATTGGTGCTGACGCCTGCCATTTCTCGTAATTGCGTTTTGTTCAATCCGCAATCAATCATTCGTTTCCAAAGTTTATTATAACTGACCATTTTCATATTTACCATCGTGCGTTTATAGACATTGGAGATAATCTATCACATCTTTGGGTAAATATCAAGAATATTTTGATAAAAATCAAGAAAAAATTGATTTTTCAAATGGTTTTTATCCGTTGTGATAAGTAAATACTTCTAGGGAAACTTAGGTTAGAATCTCGCCTGGTATGGATTGCTGCTTGAAACAAACTTTCGGTAATATTGTAACATACAAGCGTTAATCTATAAATAAGTTACACACTGTGTCTAAAATCCAAGAAAACACAGATTTTCCTAAAAACCTGAGTATGTAAAACAGTTTACACATTTGAGGAGTGGCTGATAGTATTATGGGAGGCACGCCACAGGGCTGTTTTTGAGGGAATTTGCGGGATAGAAAACAAAAAAGCCAGTCGGTTTGACTGGCGTGAATACAAAAATGGTAGACAATAACTAGCAACTCCAAATGCTTTCTGCAACTGTGTCGGCTATATCCAGCCGGGCGGCGATCCCGGCATCGTGTTCGCCGAACAAATTGGTCAATATGATGCAGAATCGCTGTTTTTCCGGATCGATCCACATGGATTGACCGCTGGAACCGCTGTGCCAAATGGTGGCGTCAGAAAAGTTTTTGATCAGCAATCGGCGGGTCATATCCCAGCCGAAAGAACGGTTGCGGGCGGCTTGAGGCAGATAATTACGGAACATTTCCTGCTTGACAATATCGCTTTTAAAAAGCCCCTTGCCTCCGGCTAAAATCATTCTGGCATACTTTGCCATATCCGGTGCTGTCGTAAAAATCCCGGCGTTGCCCATGGCACGGGGCGCAAACTTTCTTGCCCACAAATCGTAAATAACAGCCGGATCGCTGTTTACACAGCGGCTGTGGGTGACCAGACGCTGCCGGAGATGTTCATAAGGAACTGCCCAGGAAGTATCAACCATCTGTAAAGGTTCAAAAATATTTTCCCGGGCAAAGTCTGCCAGCGGCTGCCGGGCAACATTTTCAATGACCATACCCATAAAGTGATAGTTTACACAGCTGTAATAGAAATCCTGCCACTGGGGGTGGGGAAATTCCGAAGTCAGCATCAACTCCAGCAATTCATCAGCCCCGGCTGTTCGCGGATAAACCGGTTCGATGCCGGAAAAGTGTGCTGCCAGCATCCGGAAATCGATTTTTTGACCGGTTGAGCCCTTGTATTGCGGCAGATATCCGGTAAATGGCTCACTCAAATCCACCAGCCCCCGTTCAGCCAGGAGCAATACGCCGGTGGCAGTGCCCAGGGGCTTGGAAATGCTGGAAATATCAAACACCGTATCCTCGCTCATCGGCCGTTGAGTGTTCCGGTCGGCAAAACCTTGAGTATGGATAAAGAGATCCTCTCCCGTATTTCCGGCAAGGATCACCGCACCATCAAAAACGCCCTGCCGGATATATTCATCTATTTTTTTTCTGAACATGGTCAAACCTTCTTTGTTTTTGTAAAATATACAATCAGCATGGCACTTTTTCAAGATAAATACGCAGATATCCCATAACTTTTTTATAAAGTAGCTGTAAAAACAGTGTCAGCGGCTTTGTTTTTTGAGATATTTTCCGTAATAAGATTTTTCTGCCAGAACGTAGAGCGTTTTCTGCCCCTTGCCTTTGTAAGTGGTAACGCCCAGACAAACATAATCGCCGGGGCGTAATTTCACCCCGTCAGCGTAGGGGTAATCGGATATCACCAGAAATTGGGCGGCTTCGCAAATGGTGGTTTTGTAGTTGGCAAATTCGTATGGTTTACCGTTTTTATGATTGCGGCTTGCCAGCACGGTGTTATTTTTCAAAACCTGTATAACTTTGAATTGCAGTTCGGCGCCGAACCCGTCGTTGGCGTAAGCATAGGTCTTGCCTTTTTCCAGCGCTCCGGAAAAGTTATCCCAGAAGGTGTTGTAAATATTCAAGCTGTTGTCAGGATAAGAAAATGGCACATAAACATAAGATGAGCAGCCGCACAGCAGCATGACTGCGCAAAGCAATAAAACCGGCGATAACTTCATGCCTCGAAACCTTTTTTGGGGATTTTACAGAAAATCATGTTAAAGAGAAATATACTCCGAAGCCGGGTATAAGTCAAATCATACCCGCAGATTTGTTGCTTGATATTGACAAAATATCTTTTTAGCAGCCAAACCAAACAAGGAGTTTTATATGGATTACAGTTACATCTTCCGCCGTCAGCATCCTGTTTACCGTCAGCACTATGCCGGTTGGCAGCGGTGCAAAGATGCTTATTCCGGCGGAGAAAGTTACATCAGACAAGCTCTGATCCAGCACGTTTCAGAGATCGATCTGGAATTCGCCGAGCGTATCAAACGCGCCTGTTACTTCAACTATCCGCGCAAGATCGCCAAACTCATCACCCAGTACATCCTTGCCAGTGATCCGGTGCGGATGGATGCCGATCCGGAGCTGATCGAAGATTTTTCCCGCAACAGTTTGCGGGTCAACGAAGTCATGCGGCAGTTTTCCACCATGCTCAATGTGTATGGTTCGGCATGGATCCTGGTGGAAATGCCATGCTTTGAAGGCGTGGTGGATCATGAGCGGCAGAAACGTGAACGTTTGCGCCCCTACGCCGTAGCGCTTTCGCCCCTGGATGTGGTGGATTGGTCCGAAAGCAGCGACGGCCGGTTGGAATGGGTGCTGATCGAAGAAGACTTTTTTGACAACAGCAACGTTTTTGCTGAACCCGTAAGCGGTCGCCGCCGCCGCTTGTGGACCCGGGATAAATGGCAGCTTTTCGGCGAAAGATCCGGCGAAGTGCAGCTTATTGCCGAAGGCGAACATGCACTCGGGTGCGTGCCATTGGTGCATATAAGCGAAGTCGACGGCTATTGTATGCAGTCCGATCATTGGTTTGAAGATGCCGTGCGTATTTCCGATGCCATACTCAACAACGAGTCCGAAGCCCAGATGAACATTATCAAACAGATGTTCGGCTTGCTGGTCATTTCCGAAAACTTTGCCCGGGGCAGCCGTCCGGCTTTGCAGAACGATCCGGACAATGCCGGCAAGTTCAGCCATGTGCTGGCGCGTTCAGCGGCGATCTGGGAATCCAGCGACGAATCCGGTATCAGCCGCTACATCGCGCCCGGCGGCGCCGAAACCCGGATCATCCGCGACGAAAACAAACACCTTAAAGCCGAACTTTTTGATGTGGTGGGTTTGACCATCATCCGGGAGACCCGCGAACAGCAGAGTGCCGAAAGCAAGGCGTGGGACCATCAGCAGCTTTGTCAATTTCTGCTCAACCGGGTGGATATCCTGGAACAGGCGGAACTTGCCGCATGGCAGATCATGAATAAATATGATCCATCCATAACCGTACCGCAGGTGACCTATAACCGTGATTTTTCCATGCCCGACCTTAAAGAGGCGATCGAAAGTCTGCTGGAGCTGCGCAATATTGATGCCGGCAGCGAGTTCCGGAGAGAGGTTGCGCGCGCGGCGGTAAATCTGCTCAACCGTTGTCAGAAGATCGCCCCCGAAAGGCAGCAGAAGATCTTTGACCAGATCGATTCCGCCGGAGGCACAATATGAGCGGCAGCATTTTTGAGTGGATGGAAGTTTTTGACTCGCCCCGGTCGACCGCAGTGGAAATACACCCCGCCAACGGCAGAGTGGTCGATGGTATGCACCGCTGGCAGCTTACGATCAACACCCGCGCTGTTGAATTGAGCAATACCGCCAGACGCGTCAACAACGATGAAGTCGTGGAAATAACACTGCTGTTGCCGGGCAATACTGCCAATATTTATCCGGGCGACCGGATAAAATACAACTCCGGCAGCTACGAAATAGCTTCGGTGGAGCAATGCTACTCTTTTTCCGGCGAGGTGATCGCCCGGCGCTGCAAGATAAAATAATTGCTTTATAAACTCTCCCCGGTGGGGAGGGGTGCAAAACTGTTTTGTGGGGAAGAAACCTTTTTGAAAAAAGGTTCTCTTCCCCACCTTGTCCCGCCATAGCCTGGGGCGTCGGCGGAACCCCATTTTCCAAAAACTTTCACCGGAATTGCTTTTATTACAAGTAATAAAAGCAATTCCAATTTATTTTATATAAAAGAGATACAACGTTTTA
>JAFVQX010000086.1 GCA_017504585.1 Lentisphaeria bacterium | reverse complement strand
TATTGTGATTTACAAAAAATTGAAAAAACGCTCCCGCCCCTGTACTAAAGCGTGGTTGCGGATTTTCATTGTTCCGGCACTTTTTATTGCAACAGCTCTATTCTGTTTATGGGCGGCGGCTGTTGCCTCCTGCTGAAAGCAACGGTTGGAAAATGGAAAAAGGTGGTGGGCGGATGTTGCTTTGTTGGTGTTTGCTGCTTTGCCTTTTGCGGCAGCAGGTGTAATAATTGAAAGTATTACCGCCGTTCGAAGATTGGCATTCAGTTATTTAAATCAGACATTCTTTTTATAAACTTTTAAATTTTTGAAAAACATATCCGCAAACGGAGTATTGATTTGTAATAGAGAAAATCAGCAAAACTTGCAAAAATCTCTAATAGAACGCTTGACAAATACGGTTTTACGGTGTTTCTTGGTAAAGAAAACAAACTTCGGAGATCATAAAGTGGATTTACAGATCAAAAAAGGGGAAATTAAGAATATAAAAATGAAATTTTTTAAAGACCCGAAAAATTGGAAACAGGAAATTTCAGAGATCGGTTTGACTGCCGGTTTTATGCTGTTTCTTTTTAGTTTTCTGGTAATGGGGAACCCGAGTATTTGGCTGTTGTTCAGTTGTATCCCATTGCTTGTTCCGCTGATTTTCGGCTCATGGTGGAAAATGAAGTTGCCTGCTTTGCTGCTTATAGTGATTTCAGCAGGAATTATTGGAAGTGCGATATATTGGCAGCAGCGTCCTATTGGCTTAAATTCCCCAAATGACAAGAGTATGGCCGTTCTTTATCGTAGGGGAAATAATAATTGTTATACTGTAAAAATAGACGAGCAAATTTTCTATACAAAAGCCTCAATTTACCATAATACAAAATTGGAATGGCAGGGTAATGACCTTTTTATTCTGAAAAGTTCCGAGGTGGGCGATATTGAGTTCCGCAAAGAAAACGGTGTCTGGAAAGCTTCTCCGGAAAGCATGATCCGCAAAAATGGGGATTGAAAATAAAAACGTTTCAGTGAAGCCCGGTATATAACTTTACTTTTCTTATTTATCATGCCGAGAAATCAATTTCTTACGCAATTAGTCCGTGGAAGAACATCTGTGGATTTGTGCAGTCGTTTTTTTGTGCTACCTTAATATTGATCAGGCAGACATTAAAAATTAAATCAACGAAAGAGTGGAATTTATGAAAATCACTGCAGTCAAAACTTATCTTTGCAACTGTTTCCGCACCAACTGGGTCTTTGTCAAGATCGAAACCGACTCCGATTATTACGGCTGGGGCGAAGCAACTTTGGAATACAAAGAAAATACAGTTGCAGCCGCCATTCATGAGCTGGAATATTATTTGATCGGCTCCGACCCTATGAATATAGAAAAGTTCCGCCACGACTGCTATCGGGATGCTTACTGGCGGGGCGGCCCCGTTCTGATGAGTGCCCTTGCCGGTGTGGAAATGGCGTTGTGGGACATCAAAGGCGAGTTCTTCAACGTACCCGTGTATCAACTGCTGGGTGGCAAGGTGCGGGAAAGTGTGCCGATCTATGTCAATGGCTGGTTTGCTCCGGCTAAAACGCCCGACGAATTTGCTGAAAAAGCTCTCGAAGTACGTAACAAGCGTTTTTCCGGCTGCAAGTGGGATCCTTTCGGCAAAGCGTGGCTGCGTTTAAGCAAAAAGGAGCTGGCGTCTTCCATGGAGTGCATCCGCAAAGTTGCACAAGTGGTGGGCGATGATGTGAATCTTTTGATCGAAGGTCATGGCAGATTCGATATACCCACTGCCGTAAAGATCGGTCAGGCGTTGGAAGAATTCGACATTTTCTGGTTTGAAGAACCCATTCCGCCGGATGATTTGGTGGGCTTGCGGGAAGTCAAAGAGCGGGTGAATGTACCCCTTGCCGCCGGGGAACGGCTCTACAACCGTTACGAATACCGCCAGTGTTTTGAGCTTAACTGCACTGATTACATCCAGCCGGATATCTCCCACGCCGGGGGTATATTGGAAATGCGTTTTCTCGGTGCCGAAGCCGAAGCCCGGCATATCGGTTTCTGCCCCCACAACCCCTCCGGGCCGGTCGCCAACGCCGCCAGTCTGCAGCTGGCAGCGTGCATACCCAACTTTGTGGTGCTGGAAATGATGATGACCGATGTACCCTGGCGTGCAGAGGTTTGCGATGAAGATCTGCTGGTGCTTGCCAATGGCGAAATGCAGATACCCGACCGTCCGGGGCTGGGTATCGACCTTAACGAAGCTGAACTCGTCAAACACCCCTTTGAACCCATCCAGCTGCGGCACTACCGGGGCGATCTGACCAACATCCGCCCGGTGGATGCTGTTGAATATTACGCTATGGAGAAGTAATACTATGAAGCGTTTTCAGGATAAAGTAGTGCTGGTCACCGGCGGCAGCCGCAATACCGGGCTGGATATTGTGGAAAAATTCTATCGGGAAGGTGCAACGGTTTATATGTGCGGCTCCAGCGAAGACTCCACAACAAAAGGGGCGGCGATTTTAGCAGAAAGAGGCTGCACCGGAGTGCACAGTATACCCTGCAATGTAGCTGATTTGGAGCAAGTCAAACACCTTTTTGATGTTATTGAAAAAGAAGCCGGGCGTTTGGATATACTGGTCAATAATGCCGCCCATCAAGGCATCGGCAAACCCTTTGTGGAAATGGCTCCGGAGTATGTGATGGAAGTTCTGGGCGTAAATGTCCGGGGTGGTTTTCAAGTTACCCAGCAGGCGGTCAACCGCTTTTTTCTTAAACAATCTGACCGGGGCGTGGTGGTCTTTTTATCTTCCAACACCGCTCAAAGGGCGATCCGCAACCGGACGGCTTATTGTGCCAGCAAAGGAGCGATCAATTCCATGGTGCGGTCGCTGGCTCTTGACCTTGCTCCGCTGGGGATCAGGGTAAATGCCTGTGCCCCCGGATATATCTACACCGAACGCTGGGATGCTTTGTCGGAAGAAGTCAAGACCCGCCGCCGGATGAATTGCCCCTTGCGTAAAGAGGCAAGCGGTAAGGATATAGCCAATGTAGTGGCGTTTCTGGCAAGCAGCGAAAGCTCCAACATGACCGGCGAGATCGTCACCTGCGATGCCGGTTGCTCCTGCCAGCACATGCCGGAGGATGTGGATTTTTAATGAATCATACGCCAATAAATATAATCTGGCTGGGACAGGGCGGTTTTTTGCTGGAATGCAACAATTTCCGGCTGCTGATCGACCCTTATATAAGTGACTGCATACAAAAGCTGGAAGGGTTCCGCAGATTGCACCCCTTTCCGCTGCCGTTGGCTGACTTGAAAGTCGATTTGCTTTTGACCACCCACGATCACCTTGATCACTTTGATCCGGAAGGTATCCCGCTTATCCGGGCGATGTACCCGGAGTGCCGCTATGCCGGGCCGGAGCGATCCTTTGACCATTTTTTGCAGCTGGGGATACCGGAAGATATGGTTATTGAGATAACTCCCGGTAAGGAATACATTTTCGGTTCTTTTAAGGTTACGCCCATACCGGCACTGCACAGCGACCCCACAGCCTGCGGTTACTGCATTGAAGCTGAAAACAGAAAAATCGTGCTTACCGGCGATACCCGCTATGATGAAAGTCTGCTGGTGCCGATCATTAAAAATGCCGATTTGCTGTTGATTTGCATAAATGGCAAATTGAACAATATGGATTCCAATGAAGCGTTACGCTATGTGCAGAAAAGCACTCCCCAAACCGCCTTGCCCATGCACATCGGGCTTTTTGCGGAAAATACGGCTGACCCGCAGCCATTCGTAACCGCTTGTCAGGCAATAAATGTAAAATCCTTTGCCATGACCCCCGGTAAGGAATTTACCATATAAAGCCTTTTTTTTAAGCTTTGTACCCAATACGGGTAGGTCAGTAAAAATCTTTATGATCAACTTTTGTATTGGAACTTTTTTAAAACTTGAATGGCATTTATCTATTTGCTC
>JAFVQX010000006.1 GCA_017504585.1 Lentisphaeria bacterium | reverse complement strand
GCTGTTGAAAGAAGAAAATATACTTTCTGAAGAGATGAGTTAAAAAAACTCTGAAGTTGAAAGTACAAAAAAATCTTTTTCTAAACTTTAAGGGGATTTATCTGTTTCGCAAACGAAATAGATAAATGCCGGGAAAAGGTTTTCCGCCTTTGCCAAGGCTACGGCGGACAAGGGAAAAGGAAGATGGGGTGCGGGGAAGAGGGAAAGAACCTTTCCTGAAAAGGTTTTTCCCTCTTCCCCGGGTACCTCCCCAACTCGCTATTCAACAGCAAGTCGGATCCCTGCCGGGTACAATTGTGCACGTTACACAAAAGGAAACATCTTATTATGATGGCTTTGCACAAAGTCCGTCGGGGGGTGGCGCAGCTATCCCGGAAACTTCATTTTACCTTAATTGAATTGTTGGTAGTAATTGCCATTATTGCCATACTTGCGGCAATGCTCTTGCCCGCACTTGCCAGTGCCCGGGCTTCGGCGTGGAGCGCAAATTGCACCAGCAATCTCAAGCAGCTGGGTTACGCCAACATTATGTATGCCGACAGCAACAAAGGTTTGCTGGTGCCTTATGCAGTGGATATGAATAGCACCAACACTCACCGCTGGCATGGCAACAGCGAAAAATCAAGCTCCAGCGGCACTGCCGGTTATGATGCGAAGAGCGGTCCGCTGGCTGAATATTTAAGCGGTAATGGTATGGTCAACCACTGTCAGGCGTTGATCGTGCCGGAGGATTTTAATGGTTTTGAAAAAGGCTGCGGAGGGTACGGGATCAATGTATTTATCGGTAAACGCCGCCCGGATGGCTGGGCGGATGCGGATTTTGCCTCGGGGTTTCTGCTGCATGCGGTGGATGATCCGGCATCGACGATCATGTTCGCGGATTCGGCGGCACCGTGCCGTAAAGACGGCAACTGGGCAACGATCAGCAGCATGGATTTTATCGGATATTCCTCCAGTGTGGAGCCTCCTGATTCCTATATGAGTCCTACCATGCACTTCCGGCACAACAAAAAAGCCAATGCTGTCTTTTGCGACGGTCATGTGGAGTCATTGGATATGGGCGAGTCCAACAGCGGTCATGAAGAGTATTTTATGGCGTTTCCGTGCAAAGATGATAGCGACGGCAAAAATAAGTATTTTCACCCGTTGCAATGAGGTTGTTTACTTATGAGATGGTGGTTCGTAAAATTAAGTTTGATATTGCTGCTGCCGGTGGTAATGGTCAAGTCAGAGCAGTGCCGCATAGTGTCGCTCTCTCCGGCGCTGACCGAGATCGTCTGCCAGCTTGACGGCGGCAAATCACTGGTGGGGCGGTGTACTGCGTGTGATTATCCGGCAAAAGTCCGCTCTCTACCCGCGGCAGGCCGGTTCGGCATACCCGAAGTGGAAAAAATCATTGCCCTCAAGCCGACTTGGGTGATCGCCAACGATTTTATGAACCCCAATGCTGCCAAAAAATTGCGGGAGTTGGGTATGGAAGTAACTCTGGCGCAAATCAACAGCATGGATGACTACATTTTCTGGCTCAAAAAAATCGGCGGAAAAGTTGGCGAAAAACAGCGTTTGGAGCAAATACTCCGGGAGCTTGAAAAAGAAAAACAACTCCTTTCGGCTCTTGACCCGCTGCCGCTGAAAGTGTTGTGGGTAGTAAATGCCAAACCGCTGATGGTGGCGGGCAGCGGCAGTTTGCCCCATAGTGCATTGAAACTTATGCAGCTTGAAAATGCCGCAGGTTCGGTAAAAACTCAATATTTCAAGTGTTCCGCCGAATGGGTTTTGAGTCACCGCATCGACCTGGTGATCTGGGGCGTACCCCATACTCCGCAAAAGAGCGGAGCTTTCTGGAAAAAAGTTCCTGCAGTAAAAGCCGGAAAAGTCGTTTATCACCATATCTATTCACCCATAACCCGTCCGGGACCGCGTTTTTTGCCCGAAGTCCGGGCTTTGCGGAAAAAAATCGAAGAAGCTGTTAAAAAATGAAAAAGAACTTTTTTTACCGCATCATTCTGCCCTTGTCGGCATTGGCAGTTGTTGTTTTGCTGGGGATCGCCAGCGGCAGCGCCAAAATCGATTGGCAGAACTTTGTCCATGACCCCATATTGGAATTGCGTTTGATCCGGGTGGCCGCAGCGTTTGTGGTGGGCAGTTCGCTGGCACTTGCCGGTTTACTGCTGCAAGCGGTGTTGCGCAACGTGCTTGCTGAACCATTTACGCTGGGTATTTCCGGCGGCGCCAGCGTCGGTGCGGCGCTGGCCATTACCTTGGGCTGGCACACTGTTTGTGCGTTGGCACTGCCCGGTATGGCGGTGATTTTTGCTTTACTGCTGCTGGGTTTGGTGCTGCTGCTCTCCGCGGGGAAGGGCGCCGAAAGTATGCTGTTGAGCGGGGTGATCGCCGGGACGGTGGCTTCGAGTATACTTATGTATATAGTAAGTGTTTCCGACCGGGATGATCTGGCTGGTCTGACCTGGTGGATGCTGGGGGATCTGCAAGTGGTGGAAACAAAAATGCTTTGCCTTGCCGGCGGTTTTCTGCTCTTGGCATTGTTTTTGATAAGATACTTTGCCCGCGAACTCAATGCCGTGGCTATGGGGAGCTTGAATGCCTGGAGTATGGGGGTGGATCACCGGAAATACACATTGTTTTTTGTCGTGATCGGCAGTGTGCTGGCAGCGCAAACAGTGGCTTTGGCGGGTTTGATCGCTTTTGTCGGGCTGATCGTGCCCCATCTGGTGCGGCGTTTTTACGGCGGCGACCACCGGTATAATATTTGGCCGGTGGGGGTGTGGGGCGGAATTTTTCTGATACTCTGTGATTGGCTTTCGCGGGTGGTTTGCCGCAGCAGCGAATTGCCCATCGGGGTAATGACTTCTCTGGTGGGCGGCAGCATGTTTATTTATCTTTTGAACAAACGCCGGGGGTGAAAAGTTATGTTGTTGAGAGCTGAAAATCTGACTTTTGCCTATAAAAATTCTTTTATGGTAAAAAATATAAATCTCTCCCTTGCACCGGGCAAACTGCACTACCTTGCCGGACCCAATGGGGCGGGCAAAAGCACCATATTAAAGCTTTTGTGCGGATATTTGCACCCGGCTTCCGGCAAAGTGCTGCTGGATGAAAACGATATTGCCAATTTCAGCAATTCCCAACGGGCTGAAATCATGGGGACAGTTTGGCAAGATCGCACGCTTGATCTGGATTTTTCGGTGCGGGAGATGGTTTCCATCATCGCATCGGCGCGCTTCCCCCGCTGGGGAACTGCGGAGAGAAAAAATGAAGAACTTATAGCTTGTAAACTATCTGAATTTGCTTTGCTGGATAAGGCAAAACAACCGGTCAGCACTCTTTCCGGCGGCGAATATCAAAGGTTGATGCTTGCCGGTATGGCGGTACTTGCTCCGGAAATACTGCTGTTGGATGAACCCACGGCGGCATTGGATCCGGCGTGGCGCAATAAGGTAATGAAATTTCTTGAAGAATACGCACTTGATCACACCGTGCTGATCGTTACCCATGATTTGGAACTGCTGGGCAGGGCGCAAGGTGTGCTTGCTCTGCTGGATGACCGGGGCAATTTCATCAGCGGCAATGCTGCCGAACTGCTCAACGAAAAGGTGTTGAGTTCTGTCTACGGCACCGCCGCCACGGTGGAAAAAACTGCCGGAAAAAACTGCCGGATCTATTTTGATTGGGATCAATAAAAGTAAACCCCGTAGAATTTATCTTTGATGATTAATGTCGATCCGGCAAAAACACTATACCAATAGTTGCCTTGTTATTTGCATTTTAAGTTTTACAGTGTATCTTACAAACAGATACAAGTTTTTCTATACAGTTAAAACGGAACAGGGGTATGTTATGAATATGTATTGCGGCATGATTGCAAAATTATTGGTGGTGTTTTTATTTTTCGGTGTTTTGTCGGCATTGGCTCAACCAGAGACTTTGATCAAGGAAGCACGGAACTTGAACCGCAATGGTGATTATATCGCTGCTGCCGAAAAATTTGTGCAGGCAGCTGAAATGTATGATGCAAAGAATTGGAAAAAAGCTGATACTCTCTATCTGGCTTATAAGCAATACATCAAGGCAAATCAAAAACAAAAAGCTGATGAGCTTGCAATCAAATACTTTGATTTGAGCCATACATTTCGTATGCTTGCTTTTATTCATTGGCATAAGAATAAAGAATATCAGAAAATTTATGATTCAGCAAAAGCTTTATTGAATGATAAAAACAATCCCGGATCTGTCATAGCTGGCAATCTTTGTGGAGCTATGCTGCTCGGAGCTCAAGACGATAGCGAAAAAATCACCGAGGTAGTCAAAATCATTGAACACGACAGACGATGGGGGTATATTGTTGACAGTGTGTACAAAACCGGATCAGGAATGCAATTGGGAGTTTGGAGCGACGAGGATGGTGAATATTTTGAAAAAAATACTCTGAAAGTATTGGAAAAAGCTGTTTTTACCAAAAGTGATGTCCGTAAAAATATATTGACAGCAATTGTTTATG
>JAFVQX010000085.1 GCA_017504585.1 Lentisphaeria bacterium | reverse complement strand
AGAAAATGATAAGACTATTTCATCGCATGGATAAGAATAACGAAGTCTAAAATGGTACGCACAAAAAATAGGAGAAAATCCATAATAATAATGCCGGACTGGTCATGTTGGAGCCAAAGTTAATGTTTCACCATTAGATCACTACTGTCCGTTAAAAATTACCGGAGTTAATTGAAATTGTCGGGACTTGTTATATACTAAAAACGACTAAATCCTTAATATTTAACAAGAAAGCCCCGAACAGTGTATTACAATAGTCTGAACAGAAGCGATTTCCCCTAAATCTGGAATAAAGTCCGGACCAGAATTGGGGATGTCAAAAAGTCTGCACCATTCTCAACACAGTTGCAACCGTTGTTCTTTGTTTAAATTAGCTTCACTTTCAAATTCCTTAAAATGTTGTCTCCATTTGATGTTCAGGAAATCAGCATTTGTTTTCCACATTACGTGAGAAAGACATTTACACCAATAGTCTTGAAAGTTATCACGAAAATCCTTGTTTATAGGCGTTTGCAGAAAGATGTGCTCTTTATCCTGAGGAGTTGCCGGATTTGGACTTTGCCAAGCCGCCGCAAGACAAGTTTGGACTTTTGCAGTTGCACCGTTGAAGCATGACTTGACTTGTTATGCAAGTTTCCATCGCGGTCATTTCCGGCAAAATCGCAAATATTTTTATGGGGCATCGCACGAGCATCCCAAATAAAAATATGCCACGGCTTGGAGGCGGTCATAACCGAAACGGAGGTGGCAAATGGAAAAAACGATTGAACGGCTGGTCAATGGCAATATCAAAGTGACCATTCCCATCCGGCTGAAATACGATGGCTGCAAAACGGTCATCCATCAGCCGGAAGTGGAGCAAGCGGAACTTGATCCGGAAACCATGTCCCCCTTGCAAAAGGCGGTTATACAAGGTTTTCAGTATCGGGATATGCTAGAATCAGGAAAGGTCGCGACTGTTTCCGAACTGGCACAAAAAGTCAAACAGGAACGCGCCTTCCTCTTCCGGGCGTTGAGCTTGGTCAACCTCGCCCCGGACATCATCGAAGACATCCTCAACGGCAAAGAACCCGCCAAACTCACATTATCCAAACTCCGCAAAGGATTCCCCGAAGACTGGACCGAGCAGCGGAAGATGTTTGGAATGGAGTAAAAAAGAAAAGCTCGGCACTGATACGCATAATCATCAGTGCCGAGTTCCTAACAGTAGCAAAAAACTGTAGCTCTATGCCATCTTAAATTTCTTTATACGAGATTCTTCTACAAAAAACAAATTTCCTCTGGGGCGTGTGCAAGCTACATAAAATTTATTTTTTGTTTGAGGCGCTAGATCACATAGCAAATGCTGATGAAAAAACTTGGATGTTCCAGAATTTAAAACAACGCAGACATCATCAAAAGTAAGACCTTTGCAATCACCCCAGTTGCTACCGTTGCAATTGTATTTATAAAAGCACTGATAAAAAAGTTTTTTTACATGAGAATTATGCATTACCATATCAATTTCTGAATCTTCATTCAAAAAAGTTACGGTCCCATTATGGCTTGTGCATAATGAATTTATATTAACACCAAGATTATTTCTGACAAAATTGCAAATCTCTGAAGAACAACGATAACTACCAGAAAGACTTATTTCATCAACGACAGAAAAAGCTTGAAAACGCGCTCTGTATTTACTATAGTCCTTATGGAGATTTTTATTTTTTGCACCATCATTGCTGGTATTAAATGTGTGTTGAAAAAAATCTCCAACAAATATAGAATGACATGCGGCCTTTCCAAGCATTTCTATGAAATCAAAATCATATCCTGCAAAATCTTGTACTTCATCAACTAAAACAACATCGTAAAATTTAGATAAACGTTCCGATACTTTTGACAAGCCGATATATGTATCTATTAAATCAAGTGCTCTTGAATGATAGATATACCCACCAGCGGAAATATATCGCACAAGGCCTCTTGCGTATTTCATTTTTTCTGGTATAGGATCAAAAAACAAACCTTGTATTTTTTGCCTATCCTCTATTATGAATGGTCGAATACAAAAAGAAAATAAAAAAGAAAAGTAAGTAGATATTGATATATTTTCAGGAATATGACCAAATTTATTTTCAACCAAAGCACATAAATTTTTACAATTATTTTCCGTGTAGGTAAGAAGCAAAAAACGTTGATTGCCATCCAACATATTAACTAATTGCGTTGTTTTACCTGATCCGGCTACGGCAAATATCGTTTTCTTTAAGAATTGAGCCATCTTATTGCCTCTGAAATATATTCTGGAACAACAATATCATTGCAAGATTCAAGAATAGAAAAAGCGGCTTCAGCTTTATTAGACAACATATATTTGAGAGTATCGCCTTTATCCAAAAACTGAAGATCTAAAATAACTTTATTTCTTTCATACAAACATATTTCGAAGGTTTTTTGAGATAAATCTTCCTCGACAAATACATTAATCGTTTGAGATTTGTATTCTTTGTACCATTCTTTATCTACACCGTCATTATCTCGAACAACAGCTACTTTTATGCCAAGTTTCTGGGCTAGTTCCAAATATTTTGCAAAAGAAAGATTATTCAATGCAATTACCCATATCCCAAGTTCATCCAAATTGTTTCCGGTTATTTTTTTAGCAAATTCATCTGCCAGTATATACTCAGCTGCACCTTCTACCAACAGAACTTTTTTTGATAAAACAAATTGTAGTAAATTGTCATTCGGAGCCTTTTGAAAAAATCGAGATGTTGGTTCCGGTAAATCAGCTAATGAACATACAGTATCTCCTACGAAAAATACATTTTGCAATCCCAATCGAGATGTAATGTAGCTACTATGTGTCGCTATAAAAAGTTGTCGTTCCGCTGTTAAAGTTTCAATACGCTCGATTAAAAAGCGTAAACTTTTATAACTCAAATGGTTTTCCGGTTCTTCAAACATAAATACCGACGATTCATGAATGTTCCTGTTTAATGCACTTTGAGTTTTATAAACATTGATTTGCCCTTGTCCACTATTCTGAAGTCGAATCCCATTTTCCTTTATGTCGAGAAAGTCTTCTAAATCCGCAGATATAAACAAACCATTTTTATCTGCAGCTTTCGGTAATTCGAATTTTTCAATATGATCTCGGAATTTCTGTTTTAAGGAAATTCGCTCTTTGCTGTCCGTACTTGTGTTGTAAATGTTGTCAATAACAAATTGCATTGTCTTTGCCGCATTTATTGAAGAATTATCAATAAAAACAGAATGAAATGGCTTAAGATATTTTGTATAGGGAAAATCTGCAAATGTAGAAAAATTAACCATATAATAATCATATGGGAATGTAGCTAGTTGGCCTGATTCTATTTTTTTTTCAAGTTCTCCCAAGAAATCCGGATTCATCTCGCAAATCAATTTTATTCCGTATGCAGATTTTTTTTGATGGTTATTGGAGAATTTTTCTCCATATAGTCTTTGATTTTTTACATCATCTGCAATGCCAGACAAAAACAGTTCAATTATCAATCGTGGCATTGATGATAATGAAGGAGATGCCAACCAATTATTGACAGCATCTGCGTTCAATATATTATCAAAACCAAGAGTTGTCACTTTGGATATGCTACCACTTAATGTCAGATCAATAGCTTGCAAGACAGAACTTTTTCCAGTTCCATTATCTCCGACGAAAATATTAAAAACAGGATTGAATGCTATGGTTGTATCTTTATGCTTCTTAAAATTATAAAGGTAAATTTTTTCAATTTTAGCATATTCCATCTGATTTCTCCCACGATATAATTAAAAAGCAGCCAGATGTGGCTTGGAAACCAACCTCCAGTAATATATCACATCTTTATATAAACATCAAGATTATTAACCAAAAACAATTCGTTTTTTGACGGCAGTTCGAATCTCGCCTGGTATGGATTGCGGCTTGGAACAAAATGTCGGAAATATTGTAATAAATCACCGTTGATTTGCAATAAGTTATGCGCTGTGTCTAAAATCGGAGTTGACACAGCATCTTTCCGAAAAATTTGAGCAGGTGAGCAGTTTTACGCTGGTTTGGGTGGGGCTGATAGCTTTCCGGACACTCTGCCGGGCTGTTTTTGAGGGTAAGTCTTGGGGGAGAAAACAAAAAAGCCAGTCGGTTTGACTGGCGTGGATACAAAAATGGTGGCAGGACCCGGGATCGAACCGGGGACACGGGGATTTTCAGTCCCCTGTTCTACCTACTGAGCTATCCCGCCACTCGCATGGTTTCAGCTTTGCTTGCCTCGCGGCTTGCTCACTGTTCTTATAATTTAGTTCTTTTTAGGTAAATTGCAAATTTTTTTCTCTTTTTTTTTGAATTTTTCCTTGTTTTTTATCATTAAACCATGGCAGCAAATCTTTGTCGGGATATGTTACAGCATCAAATTAACTTATCCGGGTAAAAAATAAGCGCGCATCCCGGGGACACACGCTTATTCTTTATTTACGGGTTTTTATTTGCTCTTTTCCAGCATCCGGTCGATGGGTAATCTTGCCCGCTCGATGAGCGCTTGCGGCAACTCTACGGGCGTTTGCATGGTTTCCAGGCTCTTCAGCACGCTTGTCAGCGAAATCTTTTTCATATTCGAACAGCGAGGTGCCGGCGCCAGAGCTATAAACTCTTTATCGGGATTTTCTTTGCGCAAACGGTGGATTATCCCGCTTTCGGTACCGATGATTATTTGTTTGGCGCCGGATTCACGCACAAATTTCAACATTCCACCGGTACTCAATGCCGCATCTGCCAGGCTGGTAACTTCTACCGGACATTCGGGGTGAACCACTATGGGGGCATTGGGGTATTGCGCGCGCATGGCTTCCAGCTGCGCCGGTTCGATCCGGTGGTGCGTGGGACAATAACCCGGGAACAGGATCATTTTTCTGTTCAGATTTTTCATCACATTGCCGCCCAGATTCTGATCCGGCAAAAATACGATCTCCTTATCTTCGGGGATCGCTGCCACGATTTTTTCGGCATTTGCCGATGTGCAGCAAATATCCACTTCGGCCTTGACCGCGGCGGTGGTGTTTACATATGCCACAAAAACGGCGTCGGGGTGTAACTTGCGCAAATTGCGCACCGCTTCGGCGCTTGCCATATCTGCCATGGGGCAGCCGGCGGAAACTTCCGGCAGCAGCACGGTGGAGCGGGGAGCCAGTAATTTGGCGGTTTCTGCCATAAATGAAACTCCGCAAAATACTATCACCGGCGCCTGGGTGGCCGCCGCTTTGATACTCAACTCCAGCGAGTCGCCCACAAAATCCGCTACATCCTGAACTTCGCCGGCAACGTAATTGTGCGCCAAAATCACGGCATTGCGGATCTTGCGCAACTCATTTATCTTTTTGACAATATCACTATCGGTCATTAAAACATTCTCCTTGTTTTACAGTAACAAAATATACCTTACCGCCGGAATTTTTGCAAATTGCTTACCTGATAAAAATCAAAAAAATCCTAGGGGTTATGTGATAAACCTAAACACCCTACTACGTTTTCTACGATTTTCGCCCTTCGGACAGACAAAAATCCTCTCTATCGTCCTTCTCTTTTTGCTCATTTAAGTCCCGTCATAAAAGATGCAAGAGCGCCGATCCGCCTCCGAAGATTTCAGTAAGATGTTTTTCACTCTCGCAATCTGCCTCCGGAGTTGCCTTTGACATCTGTCAAAGCACCTCCGATCAATCTCCAGTTCTTGTTTTAGACGCAATGAACGCTGCACTGGTACAAATTGTAATTATCTTCGAAATATTCTTGGAATATGACTTGCATTACGGGTATTATAATGTATATTAACCTATGAAATATATTGATAAGGGACAGAAAAATGACCAATAATGATTTTAACTTGATTTCTCCTGTTGACCTAATGCTTTCGGTTGCTCAACGTGCAAAAACTCTCCGTCTGGAACAGAATATCACCCAGCAGGAGCTTGCCGACAAGGTTGGAATTGCGATCGGAACAGTAAAGCGTTTTGAAAAAAGCGGCGAGATACAATTTAATCATTTGCTTCGGATAGCTCTGGTGCTGGGGAGATTGGATGAATTTTCTGATATTTTTGCACCCGCCGATATACCGTATTCTCTTTATGAACTAAAAAATGATAAGCCCCGGCAGAGAGCGAGGAAAAAATGAAACTTAAAGTATTCTTGAATATGTACGGCTTCCGTCAGGAAGTTGGCTTACTGTATCAGGATAAGCAACGGATTTTCTTTGAATATGCGCCTGCATTTCTGAATAGCAGCATTGAGTTGTCGCCTTTCAAACTGCCTTTGAAGTCAGGTGTATTTGAAGAAAAATCTCACGTGTTTGATGGACTTTTCGGGCTCTTTAACGACAGTTTGCCTGATGGCTGGGGGTGTTTGCTTCTTGATCGTAAACTTCGCAAGTTGGGTAAATCTTATGCTGAAATAACTCCCCTTGACCGGCTTTCACTCATTGGAGCAAATCCGATGGGGGCGTTGGAATACGAACCAGCCGCAGAGGATTCTGACCTTTATGGCGATATCGAACTCGATTCACTCTCCGGTGAAGTTGACCGGATTCTTGCGGGCGAAGAAAGCCTTGTTCTGGATGAATTGCTGAAACTCAATGGTTCATCCGGCGGAGCCCGCCCCAAGATCGTTGCGTGTGTATCGCCAGATCGCAAACATATTATTTATGGCGGTAAGGATGTTCCGGAAGGCTACACTTCCTGGATCATCAAATTTTCTGAAAAACACGATCCGCAAACTTCTGGAGAGTTGGAATACCGCTATTCTCTGGCGGCAAAGTCTGCCGGGATCACGATGCCTGAAACTCACCTGTTTCCCCTGAAGGATGGACGGGTGTGTTTTGGAGTTCAGAGATTTGATCGTACTCCTGAAGGCAAAGTCCATACCCATACCGCCTGTGGATTGCTTCATGCGTCGCATCGCTTTGCTTCGCTTGATTATGAAAATCTGTTGAAGCTCACCTGGATTCTGACCAGAAATCACGTCGATGTGGTGGAGATGGTGCGCAGGATGATCTTCAATGTCAAAAGCGGAAATAAGGATGATCACAGCAAGAACTTTTCATTTCTGCTAAACGAACGGAACCAGTGGCAGCTCGCTCCTGCTTACGACTTGACACCGAGCGCCGGTATCAATGGCGAACAAACCTGTATGGTCAACGGCAAAGGACGAAATATTACCGATGCCGACTTGATAAAGGCAGCAACTGCAGCCGGGGCAACTGAAGCTGATACCAGAGATATAATCGAGCAGATCAATACTGCGTTGTTCCAGCATAACATCCTATATTAAGAAGTTTCGGAGAAGTTACGATATAGAGCGGATTTTTCAACATCCGGTAAATCATCTGATTATTGACCTTCTGCCCGTCATGCTTGACACCCTTTTTAGTTGTCCAGACTTTGCCACGGATGCCTTTCAATTCCAATGTTGTTGCCACTGCCTTTGCCGAGCCGGTACGCAGGTATTCTTCAAATACAAACTTGACCGTTTCCGCTTCTGCTTTGTTGATGTGCAGTTTTTGGGTAATGGGGTCAGAATCATATCCGAGAACCGGATAACCACCGCAGTGTTTGCCACGCTTTTTTGCAGCAGAAACTTTATCACGAACCTGAAAACTACGCCGATGAAGATACCGGCTTATACGGGCAATCAGCTCTTCACATTGTCGGCTTGTTCATTATGGAACAGGATGGCAATATAGATGAGTAGCGCTTGCAATAATATTTGATTTTATTCGGGCAATTTTTGCTCTATTAAATCGTCAACAAGTTGTTGATATTTTGCGGGGCAAAAATTCTCTGTTTTGAAAATTTCGGGTAAAAAATCTCTCAAAATATCTCCGAAACAGAGATATGGTTAGCGTTATTTTTAATCCCGCTGCGATATGGATTTTAACAGTTTCCACATTCAGCCATTCGGGCGAAGCGGTCTATATGCAGCTGGTAGCTCCCACGATCATCTGGGGAAAAGCAAGCTGTGAAAACGGCAAAAATTTTATGCCAGTTACAGTAAGTATCAATCACGCGGCCGCTGATGGATACCATATCGGATGTTTTTTCAAAGTACTTCAGCAGGTTCTGGACAGTAATTTATTTGAATAAAATATAAAAAGGCGACAGGATCTCTCCTGACGCCCGGGGGACTGGTTATCGTTCATGGAGCATAAATTATTTGCTGCTATGCTCTTAACGGATGATATGAATTGGAGCTTACTTTTTTACCGGCTTGGCAATTTTGCGGCAAAGCCGACCCAATTCGTAATTGACCAGTGCCATACTTGGCGCTGTGCAGCTGCCGTGAGTTCCGCTGGGAATGGAATAGAAAGAGACTTTTTTGTTTTTGTAAACTCTTTGCATACGCATTACCAGAAGTTGATTTTCTTCCACCCGTGCCGGCCAGTCGCAAAGGCTGTCCCCGCAATAAAATTTCATGTAAGGGGTATTTTTTGCCGCGTGATAGATCGGTGCATACTCATCTATTACAAAATCACGGACGGTGGGATCTTTTTTCCGGCGTTCCGCAAGGATCCGGAAGTGGGTGGACATTTGCCCGGTGATCGGGAAATATCCGGCAAAATCCGTGGGCTGGATATTAAAGGCGTTAAGATACTTTTTATCCAATGCCAGCATGGCTGTAAGATAACCTCCGGCTGACTGTCCGGAAATATATACATGCTTGGGGTCGCCACCGTATTTTTCGATATTTTTCAGCACCCATGCTGCCGCCGCTGCTGCATCATAAATGTAGTCCGGACAAGCAGCTTTTTCGCCGGAAAGACGGTAATTAACGATCGCCACGGCAATCTTTTTTGTATCAATGCTGGGGGGAAAATACTTGTTGCCGCCCCGCAGACCACCGCCGTGGAACCAGACCAGAGTCGGGAAATTGGTTTTGTCATCCGGAGTTCGCAAATCCAGTTTGCATCGCTCGTTCCGGTAAGCGATATTTCCGATGGCGGGAGCATCTTTTTCGTAGTAAGATATATCGTTGAAATCTTTTGCCGAAAGAGTTGTGCAGAGAACAGCCAACAGAAAAAACAACCATGATTTATTCATGCCAGTTCTCCTTTTTCAAATAGTTAAAGCAGCTTGCGGATCGCTCTTACAAGCTGCTTATTTTTATAAATTCCGTTCAGCAAGTTGCCTCAAAACGCCGCATATTCACCAGACTGGTGGCAATACCGTGTTTGGGGTTGCCGATCTTGCATTCGTATTCCAGAGAGATGTAACCATCGTAGTTGATATCTTTCAGCACCCGGAAGCAGCTGCGGAAATCTATTTCGCCTTCGCCCACCGGACAAGGTACGACCGTATTGTTGACAAAAAGGAAGTCCTTTACATGCACCATGGCAATATAGTCAGCTATGTTGCTGACCCCATCCAGCGGCAATTCACCGCCATGGCTCCAGTAATTGCCGATATCGGCATTGGCACGCAAGTAGGGCGAATTGACTTTTTCGATATAGAAAATCTGTTCGCTGGAGTTTTTGCACAAGGCACTGTGATCTTCCAACGCCATGACCACATTGTATTTTTCGGCAGTTTCCACGCAGGCAGCAAAGGCATCTGCGATTTTTGAACTGTATGTTGCCCAATCCAGATTGTAGCCGCCGGCAAACACCCGCAGTACCGGGCAGCCGAATTGTGCGGCTTCTTTCAGTGCAACCTTGACTTTTTCGATTTCAGCGGGCAATCTATCTTCGGCGATGGCGTTGCCGAAGTTGTTGCCTACGATGTAATTGGCAATGGCGATGCCTTCGCCGTCAGCAACTTTTTCAGCTTCGGCAAATTCTGCTGCCTTATCTTCCCCCCAATAATACCCCAGGTCGATACCGTCAAAACCCAAATCGGCGGCGGCCTTAATGATTTTTGATACCGAACGACCTTCTTCCGGAACCAGCAGATGGGCTCCGTAAACAGCTGTACTCATTTTCATAATATTCTATGTCCTGATTTTTTTGAAAAAATTTATATTTGACAATGTTGTTGACAACACTGCGTGTTTTATTCATCTTTCTGCCCAGAGTCCTCCTACGCTTGGACATCAGTAAAAATTTTAATATATTTTTTGCTATTTTTATTGCTTATTTATGATCCACCCCTTTACTGTTCAGCGTTTGTGCTGTCAGCTGCCTGCCTTTATCAGCATGGGTTTGCCCAATTTGACTTCGGCATTGCCGCCTTCCAGTAAGGCACCTTCTGAACCGTAAAGCGTTATTTCCAATGTGTGTTTGCCCGGAGCGATTTCCAGTTCTGCGGTGTAGGGTTCAAAAATGATCCGTTTGCCTGCCTTGCCATCCAAGACTATATCGCAAACGCCGGAGGTGCCGGGCAAGGCTATTTGTGAGGCTTTTTCTGCCAACTCAAACTCCCACTTGAAAGTGATCGCTCCGTCGTAGAACAGTGCCCCCTGTTCGCCGGTCAAACGCCCGGTTTGCATGGTGTTCCGCCGCGGCGACAGCTCCAGAGCATATTTTTCTGCCCGCCGCAAGGCAAGGCAATAGGTGCTGCGGACAAGTTGGATATCGTCCGACAAATTCGCTGCTGCTGCCTCAAATTCACCTGCCAGAAATGGTATATACTTTTGATCGATACCGGCTTCAAAAGTCAAAGTGTGTTTCCCGGTTTGCAATGCGGTTGCCGGCAGCGGGAAGCACCGAACCTTTTCGTGCCAATGTTCTGCGTTGTCAAACTGCGTCAGCAACACGCCGTCGCAGCAGATCTTATTCTGGTAATACTCCGGAACTTCCAGCATCAGTTGCGGCAATTCGCTTTGATTGCTCCACTCAAAAACGAACTCGCTGCCCTCATGAAGTTTATCCGGCTCAATGGGGATGCGCTGCACGGTGCTGTACGCAACCGGTGCGGTTTCCGGCAATTCAAGGAGTGTCTGCGTTTTTTCCGGGCTGCGGAAGTGTTCCCACGGAGCATTGAATACAGCATATTCGCCGGGAGCAAGGGCGATATTGAATTCTTTATTATTGAAATTCAGCACCCCGGTTACTTCCTGATCGTTCCAGATATTTGCGGCGATCAGCATAATGGTATTGTCGGCAAGTTTTCTGCGCATCAAAGCAAGTTTCCCGCCGGAAAAAGTTACATCATTACCGGTTATCCCGGTAAGATCAAGTGTACCATCCCAAGTTACCGGGTCGATCACCATGGCAAATTTGCCGGGATTTTTTTCCAGATATTCGCGGGTTACCGCCACATAGCCGCAAGCGGAATTTTTCAGTATATCAAAAATGGCAAAGAGATTTTTTCCGGCTTGGGCGTTACCCTTGAACAACTCTTTAGTGGGTTCGATGACTGCAACTTCGGCAAGATATTCGCCTTGCGAGGCGATCCGGCAGAACTCTGCAAGGTAATCGTTGAACTCTTTCACCCCGTTATGCAGCGATGAATACATGAATTCCGGCGGGGCAAAATATTTGATGATCCCGCCAAACCGGTGATGCACCGCATGGGGCACAATAAAGTTGATCCCCTGCATGATCTGGTAAGCTGCGATCCGCCGCAGCAGTTGATAATCTGCACCGTGATTGGTGGCGGCAAACATTTCGCACATGCTGCCGGAACGCGTGAGCATATATGCGGCACTTTGAGCATATTTGGCACGCACATCCCAGTAAGAATTGCTGAAATCCGCCCATGCCGCCCGTCCGGGAGTGCCCCAGATTTTCTGCGGGGTCTTATAGCGGGAGTCGTAATGGGTTCCGCCATCAAGCAGCGCCAGTTCGTGGTCAGTACCCGGGTAATCGCTGAAACTCAAGAGCCGCAGCGGATCGCCTTCGCTGTAAACCGATGTACGGGGGCAGGAGGCAAAGTCCAGCGGCCCGGTATCCGAACTGTGGAAGGTGTATTTAAGATTGTGATTTTTGCACCACTGATAATTGTTGGCAAACCATTGATTATACAAATATCCGGAGGTTTCCCAATAATCGAATGACGCCTGTTCGTTGCGGTTGGCAAGCACTTCCGGCAGCAGCGGCACTATATCGTAATTATGCTGCTGCTTAAAAGTTTCGGCAAAGTTGTCTGACCATGGGTAGTAGACTTGCCCGGTTATTGTTCTTGCCGCATGGGGGCTGTAACGGCGGTTGTCGCAATCCGAAAAAATACCGTACAAGCCGTTGCCGAAGTATTTGCCCAGCCGGGGAACCATGCTTTCGTAGGCAAATTTTATAAAAAGTTCCGAACTTTCCGGCAATTCAAAGGCGGGGAAACCCCAATCGACTTCTTTGATTTCAACTTTATTATCTGCTTGCAGCACCAGCCGCTGCTGCCCCAGATGGGGGGCAACTTGCTTGATCCGGCCGGCGGAATCCCCCGGCGGATAGTTGAAGCCGTCATTAAGCCAGAGTTCCAGATCCAGTTCTCTCCCGGCAATGATGAAATTTTCCAGTGCATCCAGCCACCGGTCGGTGAGATAAAGTTCTTCGGTAAAACCGCAAGGCGGCTTGTTGAAAAGCACGCAGCCGCCGAAGCCCAGATCGCGCAGACGCTGCATACTTTTGCGACATTCATCAATAGTATATGCCGCAGGATCACTGGTATTTAAAAAGTAAAAAGGTTTGGGACGGAAATTTTTCATAATATCTCCTGATTATCACTGATTGATTGCAAATAATTTTTGGAAAAAAGAAAGCTTTTATGCTTATCCTGCAATGATTTGGGAATGGAAGAGCAGCTGTTCCGGCTTGCCGCCATTCAGCAGACGGGCAATCAGTTCGATCGCCGCATCAGCCATTTCGGCAATGGGCTGTTCGGTAACAACCAGCGGAAAATCGCAAGGAACCGGACTTTCCGGAGCATTGAAGTTGCCAAGATAAAGTTTTTGACCGTCAGCACAGCAGTCACCGCAGGCTTTCTGGATGACCGGCCACAACCGTCCCTGCGCTCCGACAACTGCCGAGTACTGCTTCTTTTGCAGTTCTTTTACAATGGCGTTATACAATAATTGCTCCATTCTCCGGTCGACTTGCCCGTTGTGTTCCGTTTTATCGAAATCACAGCCGTCGATCACAGTTACCTTGCCGCCGGCTTGGGTTATGACTTCACTCAAGCCCGCCGCCCGCAAATGCGAAAACATAAATTTCATATTAAAACTTACATACAACACATTTTTGACGGATTTCTCCAGCAATTTCTTCCCCATGGCTCTGCCGTCGGCGGCAAAATCACCTGATACATAGCTTACAGCAGGGTTATCGTATTCGCGGTTGAACAATATCACATGCTGCGGCCGCGCCAGCAGTTTCTGCAAGGTTTTGCCGTATTTGAACACACTGGGGGCAAGCCACAGCACTACTTGCGGCTCCAGACGGTCGATCTCGTAAAAGAGTGTATCTTCGTTATCATCGTAGCAGTAAAAGAGCGTATGATAAGAGTGATTGCGGGAAGCCTCCACCAAGCTGCTGACAAATGTACCCTGCAAATCCACGCGGGGAGAAATTATCAAAAATATCCTCACATGCTTTGCCGCTGAATCGGGCCGTCGGACAAAACAGCCTTTGCCTTGAATACGGTAGATCAAGCCCCGTTCTTCAAGTTTTTCCAATGCCTTGCGGACAGTCATGGTGCTGCAAGCAAACTCCTGCCGCAGTTCGTTCTGACTGGGCAGAGGTGTATCATGGGGGCTTTGATCGATCAAAGCCAGCAGATGATTCATTACTTTATCTTGCAGTATAGCCATTATAAAAGGATCCAAATCTTTATTTTTGCCGTTGAGGCGGATTTTTTGCTCCGCCCTGAATCATTACTTTAGCATAAAATAATTTTTTTTCAATTATTCAACAGATTTAAGCAACATTTTTCGCAACGACAAACTCCCGGGATTGACCCCGTTGACCGTTATACGGTATAAACTTGCATCGGCACAATCGCTGTTAACCCTTGCCACTTCGGTTTTGTTCCAGCAAATAACATAGATCGATTTGCGGCGGGTCACGGTCAAAACCCCTTGGGCGGGGGCTTTTACCGTCAGCGGAGTGCTTTTTATCAACTGGCTCTGATGACCGGGGCGCCCGCTGATGGTAAACTTTTTGCCATCGGCAGAGCCGGTAAAGCTCACCCGGAAAAAGCTTTCGCCATTGGCGTTGGAGACCGACATGCCGTAACTTCCGGCGATTTCCGGTTTGGCTGCTTGCCACGCAACTTCGCAACGCAGGTCAAAATCGCCGCCGATCTCGCCGATAAAACGGTCGTAAGAGGCGTTAGCACCCAATTTGGCGTTTTTCAACCCCTTGATGGTCAGGGTGTTGTTTTTTACTATGCTTTCAATAGTATCGCACTTTTCCTGCCAGAATATCTGCCATTCAGAAGCGAGCTTATCGCCGTTGAAATTTTCTTCAAAACTGGCTCCGGAAACTGCCGTGATACCTGCCGAAAAAGCGAGGATCGTACTGTAAAAGAGCTTTTTCATTACTTACTCCCTTCCAACCGGAACAGCAGACCGCCGCCGGGGGGCAGATCGACTTTGGCCTTGGAGGAACCGACTTTGCTCCAGGTGCCTTTGAGTGCATCAAAGCGTTCAAGGTTGCCGGGGGCGGTCAGAGTGGTGGAAACCGCATCTTTATAGTCGATATTGACCACCAGCACATGACTTGCCTTATTGTTTTTGCCGAAGTAACCCAGCACATAACCGGTGATACGGGGCAGAACAGCGGAGGCATTGTTGGTGATTTTCCGGTTGTAGCTCGGTGCAACAGTGCCCTGCGGTTTATTTTTCAGTTTTGGTTCCAGCTGGAAGATGCCGTTTTCGGGCAGAACTTCCACGCCGAAGGGGATCGTGCCGGTGTGGTATGCGGCAATGGACTTGAGATCCATAAGTTCAGTAGCGATCGCCACAAATGCCCGGTTGAGGGTCTTGGCTTCTTCGTACAAATGAGTGGTTTTCTGGGTAGCATAATCACGCATACCGCCACGGTGACCGCGCCAGCTGTAAACATAGCAGCTCAAACCTTGCGAACCGTAAGCCAGCGACGAGTAAGCCAGATAACGGTACTCTGCTGCAGTCGGGATACGGTGGATGGGCCGCCAGGAGCAAGCCTGCACAATGTTCATGGAAGGTATATTGCGCTGCAAGGCCGCTTTGCGGATCACCGCCTGATTGTTGAAAAAGTTGGCACTGTCGCCATTGACCCGCAAGTGGTAAGCGTCGTAGCTCAAAAGCTGGGGCTTCAAACGCTTGCAGTAGTCTTCGATGTGGGCGGCGTAGGCTTCCATTTTATCCAAGCCGCGCTGTTCGCCGAAATACTGCATATTGCTTGCACCCATGGGGTACATATTGTTGAAGTGCAGGATTTCCGGAGCATTTTCGATCATGAAGTTCACCCGTGCCTGTGCAGCCAGCATGCGTTTGCCGTAGCCGGGTTCGTCGCCGCAGCTCACCCCCAGCAAAGCCGGGTGAAACCGCACACTTTCCAGCCAGCCTTTGAGCCTGACCAGATCGTCGGGCTTGCGGGGATCGCCGGGCATCCACAAAATGCCGCGGATTCCGTATTTGTGCATGATATCCAAATCGAACATATTTCTGCCGAACGCCACATTAAATCCGGCGGCAGCAAGTTCTTTGGCAAATTCTTCGCTCATATTCGGCCCCGCCCAATACCAGATGATGGGCTTGGTGTGTTTCCAACTTGTACGGGCAGGCTTGCGGGCGGCCGCCAACGGAGCAACGCTCTTGCTGAAAGCGATCTCCTTTATATATACATTGATAGCGTGTGCCGGTTTGATGCCCTTCTTGGCATTACCGGCGTAACCGGATTTATTGTAAACCAGCCGGATAGCAGCGGCAGGGGCGGTGGAGCCTTTTCCGGAAATAAACTTCCAATCCCGCAAACGGACAGTGTATTCATCTTTCCGCCGTTCGATCAAGATCTTGCCTTCGGCCTTGGTGGGCATGGCAAACATAGTTTTAGCCCGGGGCGAACCGACGCTTGCCAACGCCTGGGCGGCTCCGGCAATCCAGCTGTCCAACAGACCGCCTTCCACCAGCACGTTGCCGTTGTTATCCAACACCTGCAGCACAACTTCGCCCATGGCAGCTGCGTCGATCTGGTCCCACATCATATCGATCGAAGCGGTAAAATCGCCGGAATGAGCTTCCAGTTTGCGTTCCATTATCACCGTGGAAGTTGCGGGCTTTGCCGGAGCGCCGGTAAAGCCTTCGATCGCCCAGGTGTTGTTTTTCATGCTGCAATTCAAACCTTTGGCACCGACTGCACTGACCATGCGCCAGTTGTTCCAGAAGTTTTTGTCAGCTTTCTGCTGCACTTCGCTGCTGCGTTCAAAGGTATTGATTTTAACATTTTTGACTTCAAATGTGCCGAAATGGCTGGGCGGAAGTTTTTTGTTGCCCAGATAACGGCTGTGCTGAAACTGCAAGCGGAATTTTACTATTTCATCAGCTTTGCCGGTAAACTCGTCCAACACTTTTCCGTTGCAGCTGAAAGTATACTTGTTGCCGCTGCGTTCCATGGCAAATACCGCTTCACCTTGCGGTTTCAAACGCTGTTTGCCCTTGCGTTTAGTTTTGGGCGTAGGTGCAACTACACCGAAAGCGGTGGCATTTTCTGCTATCCAGCTATCCAGCAAACCACATTCGGCAACCACTCCATTTGCATCGTTCAATGCCTGCAAAACGATCATGCCCATAAAGGCGGCATCCTTGGTATCGAATTTCAAACTGAAATCCGCCGCAAAATCCCCGCTGATTTTTCCGACCTGCCGCTCGTAAGCAACAATATTGGCTTTTTTCAGATTTTCTTTGGTAAAGCCGGTAACCTTGACCCCGCCGGAGGGATTATCGGCAAATACCAGATCATCGGCATTCCGGGCAACGATTTTTTTCCAATCCGCAGAAAATTTTCCGCCGGCAAAGGAATCACTGACATTCTCCGCCGACAAACCGGCAGCACTCAAGATTGCTGCTGCAAGCAGCCAACACTTTTTCATCGAACACACTCTTTCTTTAAGTTGATATGTTATATATTTTGTTGTTATATTACTCTTCAATGCCCTTGCGGAACGGAAGGTTATCTTCTTTATTGATTTGTTTTTCGTCTATGAATTCCACATGACCATCAACAAAACATCCGGGAACAGCTTTTTTATTGCCGTGATTAGTATTCAAACCATTATTTCCGTCCCAATCGAAGGAGCCTCTTGAGGCAGTAGCAGAACTTCCTTTGTCTTCCGGCATTTTACTGCATACATGTGCGATCATTGATGAAGGCGTTGCAATGCTTGCCATGGTGCGTGGTTTATAAGTAGGATTGACCCAACTGTACCCCATCCAGACATTTTGTGCATAATTGCAACCCTGCAACCCATACTGCCCGCGATTATAAAAATCGCTGGCAGCCGGAACCGGCGGTGCCCAGGTTTCCGTCGGGCAGCGGAAATTAGTCATTGCGTCATTCTCATTACCTTTGATACTTCCTTTGCTGCGATAAGCAAAACAGTCACCTTCGTATGTATACCCTAAATATACACCGACAAAATTGGGAAAACGCAAATCGGTGCCTTTTTCGAAAGACCGGGAACAATAAATCCAATCAGCATTATCAGCCACATAAAGCGGAATGCAGTTCGACAGTGATTTAAGCTGCGAAGCACAGCTGGCGGTTTTTGCCCGCTCCCGGGCTGCAGAAAGTGCCGGCAGCAGCATTGCCGCCAATATGGCGATAATGGCAATGACCACGAGAAGTTCGATCAGAGTGAAGCTGTACAGCTTCACTTGCCTGCAGGCAAGTGAACATGTTGTCTTCATAGAATTGTTTTTCATAAATTCCTCCAGCCGGGTACGGCAGAATTGCAAGTTTGTTACCGACAATTCCATCTTACTGTTGTGCTGTTTACTTATCACTTCTTTCATATTGTTACCCCTTAACAAAAATGTTATAAATAAAAAACGCACTTCGATTTATAGTACAATATAATATAAGTTAAGTTGTTTGTCAAGGGCAATACACAAAAAAACTGCAAATAAAGTACCTCTAGGTATAAAAGCCGACCGGATACAATGCTGTGGATCGATTTATTTTTTAGCATACGACTTGCCCGGCAGCAAGTTTCCTTGATTTTTTCTTTGGCGGAGTTATATCAACCGGTAAAATTTGCAGACCGCCTGAAACTTGACTATAAAAAGATCAAGCCGGGCGAAGTCTGGGGCATCTCAACGGCCTGCCCTCCATAGCTCGCAGAGCGACGGAGGGTTCCTCTGAAAAGGGTTTCACTATGAGGGCGCGCGGAAGGTGTCAGAATACTCGGCTAAGTTGGTTGGCAATCGCTAAAAAAGGAAATCAGCCTACGCGGAGGCTAAAAAGTTTTGCGGCTATCATAGTTTCTACACAGACCCTTTACGCCCATTTCGAGCTGTACGGAAAGGAGTGCATACTATGCGCCCCCTTGGGATGATGGCGTGACGCTACTTCATAGACCAGCGGCAGGGTATCCAGTAATAGTGGACGCGGTACACATAAAACGTGTATCCCTGCGTCAATGGCAGGCATGACGCTGTCTTCAATAAAGGGGGTATTATTTCAGTCCTCCCTTGAGGAACAAAATCTAATCAGACAACAGCCGCTTCTGCTTTTTTCTGGGCACGGCGTTTGCGGACAAGATATTTGGCAGAAACAATTTTAGGTCTGCCGTTTTTGTCTGCGACAACGGCATTGTATCCGAGTTTGGCTTTGCGTTCCATTTCGGCATCAACGGCTTCCTGCATACAGGCGATGATTTTTTGCATATCTTCACTCATCCTTGACTACCTCCATGATTCTTGAGTAAGTTACTTTATCGATGATTTCAACAGGCTGTCCTTTGGTTCTTTCAAACACGGAAGCTACCATACCTTGTTCATTGTTGAAACAAAAGGTTTGGTCACATACTTCAGAGTACAAAAACAAGTTTTTGATACTTCTGGGATAGCGACGGATAATGGCATCCGCTGGAACATTATGACCGCCCTGTTCATATCTCTGTTGCACCCGGAACGCTGAAAATTCGGCGCTGGGGATATAGAGATAGATCAAAACAACTTTCCAGCCATCCTGCTGCCATTGCGGTATCTGCGTCAAATATGTCCGCCCGGAAAGAGTTGTTTCAAAGGCAAAAGTTTCTTTGCACTCATAATCGGTAATACCTCCATTACGCTCCATTGTAATATAGCATAATAACAACTTTTTTCAAGTTGACTGCCTGATACTCAGGAGCATAATGTTGGCATTTTAATGATTACTCTCCGGCGTATATGAACCTGCCCTTGATGTCGCTTTTGACGATTCCGGGATGTTCTTTTGTCTTGTTTTCACGGACGATTGCCCCGTAGAGCGTTTGTTCGGGCGTTTTTGCTTCGGCGGGTTGCCAGAGTTCCAACTTCATTGCCCACTCAATGATTTCCCTTGTATTCATCGGCTGTTTGGCGATGCGGAGAACTTCCACGGCGGCATCCATAGTGCCGTTGATGATGACATCGGCAAGTTTGCCGTGTTTCATAAGTTCTTCGTTGGAAGAAAAACACATACTTTCAGGGAAACCGTATTTTTCCCGTACTTTTTTGCAGCGCAGCGGATCCAGATCCGCCACGCCCACGATCTTGAATTCTCCTCGCAGGGGCTCTGCCGGCGATGCATAGATCATCGACCGGTGTCCTGCCCCCACGATAATAGCTGTTATCACAACTGGATGCCTTTGAGTGTTACATTGAATTTGACCGATTTGCCCGGTTCAATATAGAACGGAGTGTTGGCTTTTGCTCCGTGTTCATTGCCACGGAAACTGCGGAAAATTTCAAGCGTGTAAACGCCGTTGGAACCCTTTTTCCGATGACTGTCGAACCAGATATAGGCATAGTTGATCTGCGGGTCGATCTGCCACGCCAGACCGGTTTTTTCGGCTTGGTCGGTTATGCTCATAAACTGTTCTTTCAAGCGTACGGAGCGTTTTTCGTAAAAAATGGGTTTGGCATTGTCAAACAAAACCGCAGGCAGTTCAACATCGGTGGGGATGTTCAGCTTGTCGCCTTGAGCAGCTTTGCCGATTTGCGGCATCAATCTGCCGCGCCAGTTCAAGTGATAGTGCGTCGGGTCGTCAGACTTGAATTCCGGGGGGAATACATTACTTATGGTATAATTGATCTTCAATTCCGGCGAACCGGCTTCGCAAACCATTACCCGGGAAATCTTGAACTTCTTGTTCTGCATAAGGATAGAACACTCAAGGGCAATGCGTTTATTGGAAATCTCTTTTACAGCGATATCCCAATCCACCGCGCTTTCCACCAGCACGTATTCGCCGGCATCTTCGTAACCGCCCAAAAACGGTATGGTGCGGATAGTGAATTTACCGTACTGCCGCCCTGCGCGGACTTCAGCGGGCAGAGTGCGTTCCAGATTGCCGGGGTTGAAAGTTTCCACACCGTTGACCTTGAACGATACCACTCTGCCGCCCATTTCCAGCAACACAAATTCAATGATGCCGTTGGAGATCTTGAACCCGAAGTTGCCGTGGATCATTACAGGTTCGATTTTCATTGCCGACGATTTGGGCAGCATATATTTGCCAAATTCTTCAGCCAGCGCCAGATAGTAATCAGTGCGGTTGTACAAACCCAGCTTGAACATAGCTTTTGCCTGATCGTTGAGCGCATTGACTGCGGTGTTTTTGCCTTTTACGAGTCTGGCGATCTTGCTTGCCATGATCTTTTGAGCGTATTCTGCAGTCAGGCGGCTGCAAGTGTCACGCTTTTCTTCGTTGTAGGGACTTTTTTCAACATTTTTGAGGAATTCATCTGCTTCGGAATGATCCAGTTTAAGCTGCTGCATAGTTTTGACCAGACTGCCGAGTTTCTTCAAATTGGCATCCTGCAAAAGAGTATATATATAGTTGTAAACTTTGCTCTTGCCGTTGGAAGTTACTTCGATTTTCACAAAGTTTTTACCCAGCCGGGGCAGCGTATAGGTAAATTTGCAGAGATCACCTGTGATCACGCCCACATTTTTACCGTTGAGCTTGACTGATGCGCCGTTTTTGCCACGGATAGTGAACTTGATTTCGGGCAGTTCCACCGAGCTGTTGTTGAGCGGTTCGGAAGTTACCAGCACCACAGGATCAAGGTTGAAGTTTTCGATGGCATCCGCCAGACGGCTCCGCATATTGTAGAGCAGTTCGGCATCGTTGGTGTAGCCGAATGGCAGGCTGGGCAGCAGTTCGCGGATAAGGTTGTAAACGTACTTTCTGCCTTCGTTGGGGAAGGATTTTTCCACCTCTTTTTCCAGCAGTTTCAGGTAATCGCCATCATCCACCGATTCCCGTATCTGCGCCAGACGCAAGCTGGCAACCATTTTGCCGCCGGGGGTAATGGCAGGATAAACCGTAGTGGCATCGCCATCGAGATAAGTTTTATCCAAAGCATTCCACGGATTGTTGTTGGCTCTGGTATGTGCCATCTGCCACTTAAGACCACCCCGACCGCCGTTGGCGTAGATCTGCCACGCATAGATACGGTTTTGGATGTAGTTGAAGTGCGCCAGCGGCTGCGGCCAGTTGTAATACCAGATTTCCAGACCTTTTTCCAGTTCGGGATTGACATAAGCGTAACCGAAAGGAACACAGTGTACGCTGATATTCTTGACCCGAGGGTCCACGTAGTGGGTTATGAAGAAACGGAAATCGGGGGCCGCTTTTTTCACATACCCGGTAAATTTATTGAGTTCATCATAGACTTTGGGCGGAGGTTCGTCATAAACATAGCTGTAATATAACGCATCTTCGGGCATCGTCTTCATCCAATGCTCGTGGATCTGACGGGCAAAGTCTGCAGAAAGTTTGCGGGCTCTTTCGGTAAACAAATCGACGCCGAAAACCTTGATTTTGCCACGCCTCCAGCCACTGGTGTAACCGAACATCCGCAAAACGGGCAGCGTAAAATCTCTTACTCCGTGTTTTTCGTACATATATTTGACTTGGGCATCGAATTTGCTCCAGTCGGTGATGGTCAGCGTATCGCCTTTGATTTCGTACTTGGGTAAAGGCGGCATAATACACTGACTGCCCGTTATACGGTGATTTTTCAGGATCATACTCATATCTTCGGAAATTTCCTTCACGCTCCGCTGATCCTTGTAAGATTTTTTAGCCGTGCCGGGATGAGCGTAAAAAAGCGTGCGGATCGCGGGGGTATCAGGCAGTTCAAAATTGCGCACTTTCAATATCAGAGGCAGTTTGCAAAGAACTTTATCACCGCTTTTCAGTTCAAGATCGCTCCGGTAAGTCCCCGCTGCGGTACCTTTGGGGGCAAACAGCCGCACAAAAAAGATGGTGTTTTTGTTGGCAGGGGCATCAGTGACCTTTTCGTCGGTAAGCGGGTCAGCGATCTCGCCCTTAAGGGTGGGATTGTTGGGGTTGTTCAATTTGGCATAGCGGACGATGCCGTAACTTTGCAGATTTTTGCTGATAGTGCCGTTTTCGCCCTTAAAATCGCTGATTTGCAAGCTCAAATCTTTCAGCTCTTTTTTGGGGAATACTGCCAGCTGGAAAGGCTCCATTTCGTTGGCGGCGCACTCTAAAGTTACCCGGGCAGATTTTTTCAAGCCGGCAGGGACTTTTTGAGCGTCGATCCGGCGGTAATTGGCTTGTCGCCAAACAGTTACATCTTCATTCTGCAGGATCAGTGCGGTGTTGGAATCGCTTTCTTCAACTTTAGTTTCGGCTACTTCAGTAATTTTTATATCGTCGATATATACTTTGTAGGGCCCTTTGCCGATCCAGACTGTAAGGTTCATTTTTTCGGTATCAGCGTGGGGGTAAAAGGTGGTTTTAAGAGTCATCCACTCGCCCGCGGCGGCTTTGCCTCTGGGAAATCGGTTGACCGGTTTTTTGCCTTTACGCACCATGTTCAAGCGGCAGCCCAGATAGAAGTTTTCGATGCCTTCTTCCACAAAATACCGAATACTGAAAGTATATTTTTTTCCGGCCTTGACCGGCAGATTGCGGATATTCAAGTCGTGCATACCGCCTTTGCCGGCAGTCAAAAGCAGCGCATTTTTGCCATTAAAAACTTTTTGGCTCTGGACAACGGCGGTAACGGTGCCTTTGGGGGCGGTAACGCGTTTACGGTCTTTGCTCACCAGATTGCTTATGCTCATAGGAGAATAACTTTTCTTCTCAAAATCCCCGGCTGGATAAAGCTCTTGGGCATCCAGAGTCAACGCAGCTGCCGCGGCAGCACAGATCAAAACGGACTTGACTTTCATAACAGATTACTCCTTTTTTTGTATATTATTACAGTTGTCAAATCTAAACAAGCAATACAGAACCTTTACCTTAAACTGCTTATTGGCAATTTACGGCTGTTTTTTACTTTTGCGGATGATGATATAATTTCATTCTGCTTGGTTGTAAAGCGGCAGCAGCTTTTTGGATTTTGATTCGAGAAGGATCGGTTTTTTCAGCACACTTTCGGAATGTCCGTCAAAAAATGTTGCCGAGTAGGAGTTGTTTCCCTGATGCAGCGGGACACCGAAGTTGGCATCGGCAGCCTCTTTGAGCTTACTGATATTCAACGCGTAAGGATTGCCGGGAACGGCGGCATCCAATACAAAAATCAATCCGCTGGGATCGATCATTTTGACGTAATTCATACGCAGACACGTTGTGCCGCCAACAGTGTAACTTGGGCAATTAGTGAAAAGCGACATGGTGGGTGCAAAGTTGATCTTGGCGCCGCCGACCTGATTTTCACTGGCTTCCCGGCTGGGGCACTCCAACGCGTGGTTGGGCGGCAGATCTTTCAGAGTTGCGCGTGACTCGATGTTCCAACCTGCATAAGGAGCGATCTGCACACACCACGCTCCGCCGAGTTTTTCCGAGTAATATGGGGCAAAACCGGAACCGGTGCCGTATTTTGCCAGCGGCACCCAGTCGTTGTTGTCATCGGCATACATCCGGGTATATTTGCCCAGACTGGCAGCGTTGTTGACGCAAGCGGTGCTTCTGGCGCTTTCTCTTGCCGCCGAAAGTGCGGGCAGCAGCATGGCTGCCAGAATTGCGATAATGGCTATCACAACCAGCAATTCGATCAAAGTAAATGATTTGATTTTTTTCATAATTCCTTCTCCCGATATTTATAAATTTTATTGTTGAATACTTTTACATGATTTGCGTTCCATCGGAATGGGCATAACTGCACTTTCGGTATCTTCCGGTATGCTTTTCAGCTGGATCATATTCAAAAGAGCGTTTGCCGCCCGGTCGGCGATCTCCGGCAGATTCTGGGCGATCACGCTGACCGGAGGGTGCAGTTGAGTGAAAATCTCCGAATCGCCCAACGCCAGCAGCGAAAGGTCATCGGGGATCCTTATACCGTTCTGCTGGCAAAGGTTGTATACATAAGCTACTGCGCTGGTCTGCCCCACAATGAGGGCTGTGGGCATATTGTTCTGTTTGATCAAGGTACTTAATGTTTCACCGGCTGCCCAGCCGGATGCCCCCATGTTCCAATCCGGATTTACCGGCAACTGATACTGCCACATGGCTTGCAGATAAGCCCGGGTGAAAATATCGCTGCAAGAGTGCTGCATACTGTGCAGTAAAGCTATTTTGCGATGTCCCAGCTTGTAAAGATGCTCCACAGCATTGCGGATCATTTCAGCGTGATCGGTACCAAAAGCCACTCCCCGGAGTTCCGGCATGGCATAACCTACGGAAATTACCGGCACACCTTCGCTGCGGAGCTTGGTAAGGATTTCGGCAAACTCCGGCCGGGGACAGAAAATCATGATCCCCGCAAGCTCGTACTCATCTATCAAATGCCGGTACTCTTCCGGCGAAGCCTTGAAACTGATAACATCGTAATTGTGTTCACGAAAAAAAGCTCCGAAGCGGCTCAAAACCGGTGATACATAATAGCCTTCTTCTAAAATCATTTCATGACAGATTATTCCGATACGGCTCTTGATGCGTTTGACCGCATTGCCCGCAATGTAGGTGCCCGCTCCCACCCGGCGAACCAGCAGCCCTTTCTGGCAAAGATAGTTCAAACTGTGTGCCACTGTAACAACGGTGGTGGAAAAATATTTGGCAAGAGCCCGGTCGGTAAAGAACTTTTCCCCCGGTGCCGGATGCGTCCGCACCAGATATTCCTCAATTACGGTAGCGATCTGCCGGTACTTGGGCATTTTGGGCATTGCCGAAGTAACTAAAGGTATATCTGTTATGTGCATAATTCTTCTCCTGGACACCGATTAACTGAAAATGCCTGATTAGTTCGGATTAAATTATACACTATTTTGGCGCGCTTGTCAAGTGGAATACATCATT
>JAFVQX010000084.1 GCA_017504585.1 Lentisphaeria bacterium | reverse complement strand
ATAGACCATATTGGCAGCTAACTGCATACCGCTTTTGAAAGCATTTTCAAAGTTGCCGTAAATCAACTTTTTAGGCCGTCCGGTGATTTTTTCGTGGAGTTCTTCGCTCCACGCCTTGAATCCGATATTGGCTCCGTCCAGATTGGGCATAGGCAGCATACTGCCGTTGGTGTGTCCCAGTTTGGTTACAGCATGGAGTTCATCTTTGGCAAACTTGAGAATTTCCGGCAGCTCTTTAGCCACAGTGGGTTCGCCGCCCATAAAGTAGACCTTTTCCGGGCGGAGTTCCAGCAAAACCTTTTTGATTTCTTCTACCGTAAGATACTTCTCTGGTTTGGGCACCGCAAAACCGGGTCTGCCATCCGCACCGCTGCGGAGCTTGTAACTGCAGAATGAACAGCGGAAAGTACAACCGTAATTGTGCAAAGTAGCAAATTTGTACTGCTCGTGATAAGTGATCCGATGAAAAGCCATAATTATCTATCCTTTATTTTATCGGTAAAAAAATTCAATAATTCTTCCGGTGCCACGCCTTCGCAAACCAGTTTGCGGGGTATGGCGTAAATTTTTCTATTTTTAACTGCCGGCGTGTTCCGCAAAGCAGGCCGCCCGGCAAGTTCATCCACTGAACCGAATCCCTCCACAAAAAAGATGACTTCCGGTTTTGCCAACGCCACTGCTTCCGGCGAAACTGTGCCGTTGATTTCACCCGCCGCAGCAAATTGACCTCCGGCATAAGAGAGAATTTCCCCCATATAGCCAGCTTCCTCCGGAGCTTTCCATGGGGTGTAAAGCTCCATATAAACGATCACCGGCTTGTGCTTGATCGGAAAAAATTCCGGGATGGTCTGCCGGAATTTTGCTGCAAGTTTTTCCGCTTCTGATCTTTTATTGCACAACAAGCCAAGCTCTTGCACTGCATTGATGTAGCTCTTGCTGTTCACAGCGGGTATGACAGTTACCCCCACACCTTCCTGCTCAAAAACCGGAATCAAATTTTGCTGATAATACCAGATTACAGCATGATTTATCTTGTATTTCCGCAGCATTTCTCTTGATACCATCCCACCGGCAACCGTTACCGGCACATCCTGCATGGAGTCCAAAACTCTGCCGTGGCGGTCGATGGCAGCGATCTTATCTTTTGCCCCAAGTTCAGTGATAATATGGTCAGCACAAGTTACCAGCGACAGTATCCGCAGATTTTCCGGATTAACTTGGGGGTTTGCCGCAGGTTTACACCCCGCGAGCAATAATGTCAAAAAGCACAGACTAATTATTTTCTTCATAACTGTCACCATTATAATCCCAGTATTTTGTGGGCATGGAGCTGTAAAGAATATGCTCCACATGCCCATCGAAAAACGCCGCATTGAACCCATCTTTACTGTGCCGCAAAGCCAAATAGCTGTAAACTCCGCCATTGATAACTCTTTGGCCATCAAGCAAAGTTTCAGTGCCCCTGCCCCCGGCATCCTTCCCGATATAATATTTGCAGCTGTCGGCAAGCGTAATAAATCCGGCGGGATTTTTGATTTTATTTGCCCCAATACCATACCAGAGCAGATCTTCCTTTTTGCGGAACTCCGGATCGCGGCAAATGGTTTGATTTATGCCGTAACTCAAGGTGCTGTTTTTTCGTGTATCGGAAGTGCATTTCCAGATGTTGCCGGAAGAGTCATCCACATATAGAGCAATATTGTTGTACCAGCGGTCATTGGCGTACACCGGCACGGTATAACCGTATTCGTCGCTGTAACTCAAATAGCCGATCCCCACCTGGCGGATGTTGTTAAGGCATCCGCTGGTCATGGCAGTTTGCTGTGCCCGACTCAAAGAAGTAAGCAGCAAAGCCGCCAGAATGGCTATAATGGCAATAACCACCAACAGTTCGATCAGCGTGAACGCTGATCGAGTGAAGATGTGAAGATGTGAAGAGCAGTTTTGACAATTGTCAAAACTGCGTGAAGTGCGCCCTGCCGGGCGTAAGGATGTGTTATTTTTAAAAAAACAGTTCTGTTGTGCAGTAGCTAGCAACAGTTCTATTAAAGTAAAAACATGCCTTTGCATGGAAATAAACCTTATTACGAATTTAAAAATCGTAATAATATACACCCAACCCGCCCAAAAAGCAATGTTATTACGATATTATAAATCGTAATACTTCGCAAAGAAACCTTGTTTGCTGTTTTTTTGTATTTTTATTTGCAATCCATAACGGAATGCGTTATAGTAATATTAAGGAGATGGGATCGTGATAAATAATTTTAACGACAAAGAAGCTGAAAAAATCTATAATGGCGTGCGTTCGTTAAAACTGCCTGGCGATATTCAACAAGCAGCCCGGAGAAGATTAAAATATCTTAATAACGCAGTGAATTTAACAGATTTACGAATTCCGCCAAGCAATCACTTTGAAGCATTACACGGGAACTATGAGGGATTTTTCAGCATCAGAATAAATAATCAGTGGCGTATCGTTTTTAATTGGAACGATGGTGCTGAAAATGTAAAAATTGAAGATTACCACTAATGAAAGGATGAAAAATCATGGCAAATGAAGAAAAATTCTTAAAGCCGGTACATCCCGGAGAAGTGTTGTTTTATGATTTTATGCAGCCTTTGAATATAAGTCAAAATGCACTTGCCCGGGCAATCGGTGTTCCGCCGCGCAGAATAAACGAGATTGTACACGGCAAACGCTCCATAACCGCTGATACGGCTATCCGGTTGAGCCGGTTTTTCGGAACAACCGCAGAAGTTTGGATGGGGCTGCAAGCCGAGTATGAGCTTGACAGTATCACCTACGAAGAACACACCCAAGGGAAAAGCAAGTTCGATTTTATAGAACGCTTTGTTCCTAAAGTTGCCGCCATGCTTTGATATGTTCAAGTTCCAAGGTAACAGGCAATGAAACATTTTTCAAATTTTTAATAGCATTTATCTATTTGCATCGCAAATAGATAAATGCGTAGAAAAGGTTTGGAAAAAAGGGGTGGAGTTCCGTCTTCGCCCGAAGGGCTACGCCGTGACAAGTTGAGGAGGAAAAAGGACCGATCCAGCAAAAGGTCTTTTGCCCCTCCTCAAGTTCATGCCCCATTTACTTTATTCTTATACGGGGGTCTGCCCAGGCACATAATAAGTCGGCTATCAGGTTGATCACTACAAAGAGCAAGGCGTTGACTATGGTCAGAGCTTTCAGCAAGGCAAGGTCGGAGTTGTTCAAGGCGTCGATCGAAGCATAGCCCAAGCCGGGAATGCCGAAAAAGGATTCCAAGAGCAAGCTCCCGGTAAAGATAAAGGGCAGCACCGTCGAAGCCCGGGCAATGATGGGTACCATGGCGTTACGCAGCAGATGTTTGCCGAAAACCACCGGCTTATTGCAGCCCTTGGCCAACGCAGTACGCAAATATTCATTTTTGAGTTCATTAACAAAGATCGTGCGGTAAAATCTCACTCCGCCGCCCAAGCCGGAAACCACGCCCAGCAGGATCGGGAGCATCAGCGATCTCATTCCACTCCAGCCCCACACCGGGAACCAGTTGAGGTAATAGCCTAAAAACCACTGTCCGGCAATGATCAACACCAGATAACTTATGCTCATACCCGCCACCGAAAGCACCAGCACTGCCCGGTCAATGAAAGTATCTTTGCACGCCGTGGCGATCAAGGCAAAGATTATGCCTAAAAGCAATTCAAAAATAAACACCGGCAGCATTACCGACAATGATGGTATGATCCCCCGGGCAATGATATTGTTGATCGGCTCCCGGGTGGTGATGGTTTTGCCGAAATTCAAGATAGTTATGTAAGGAAACGAGCTTTTGATATCCACCAGCTCCCGCAAAGAGTTGACAAACTGGCTGTTGAAAGGATTTTCCTGATAGCGGAAAAATTCAACTTTCCGCAAAGCAGCATCAACTATTTTGATCTCTGCCGGAGCTTGGTCAAGAACGATATGCTCTTCGCCGATAAAATAATCTTTTTCTTTTCCATCAATTTGCCAATATCCCCTACCCTTAACTTTGATCAAAACTTTTTCCGGAACTTCAAATTTTCGTTTGAATACAAACTTGTCTGCCTGCACTCCTCCACGGGTCTTCACCCTGCGCTCCGCTACTTCAATACCGGGGAGCTGAACAAACTTTTCTTCGTAATTGCAAGATGTATAAACTTCGCTTTTGCACCAATGTCCGTAAAAGAGCGGCAGATCGCTTTTGAGTTCCCGCCGCAGATTTTCGATTTCCAATGGTTTGGGGTTTTTGCCCAGCACCGCCGCTGCCGGATCGCCCGCCGCCATTTGAAACAACACAAATGTCAGCAGCAAAACGCCCAGCATCACCAATACGGATTCACCCAGTCGGCGGATTATGAATTTCAACATTTTTTGAAAAATTCCGATTGAAAAAATCTCAAACTCACATTATCTTAAATATATAATATAATACCGAAAGATTATTTTGCCATGTCAAAAAAATTATTACTGCATATTTGCTGCGCTCCCTGTGCTTGCGGCTGTATTGACCGCTTGCGCAATGAGGGTGTGGAGTT
>JAFVQX010000083.1 GCA_017504585.1 Lentisphaeria bacterium | reverse complement strand
GCGAAGCAGTAAAACTGCAAGCCGACCGGGTCGAATCCACCCCCAAAAGCAAAGAATTCATTGTCAGCACCTCGGCATTGCTCAACAGCTTTACGCTGGCGCCCAATGGCACCAGAGAGTTTACGTTCAACTACTATCTGGGGCCCAAAGAGCCCAAGGCATTGCGGGCATTTGATCCGGAAGCCTCCGAAGTAATGCATCTGGGCTGGTTCCCCATAGATTTTCTTGCGTACATCATGCTGGCGATCATGAACTGGCTCTACGGGGTGATCGGTTCTTTCGGCTGGAGCATCATTCTGCTGACCTTGCTGATCCGCACTATATTCTTCCCGGTGACCATGAAAGCCAATGCTTCTATGCGCGAAATGTCGGCACTGTCGCCCAAACTCAAAGAGATCCGGGAAAAATATAAAGATGAACCCATGGTGGCACAAGCCAAAATGTCGGAACTTTATAAAGAACACAAGGTCAATCCTATGGGCGGATGCTTGCCGATGCTTATCCAGATACCGGTGTTTATTGCCCTCTATTACGCATTGGGCAGCGCCGCGGAATTGCGTCAGCAGAGTTTCTGGTGGATCAATGATTTGGCGCAGCCGGATACGGTGTGCCACATATTCGGTCTGGCGGTCAATCCGCTGATCATAGCATGGACTCTTTTGATGGTAGTTCAGCAAAAGCTCACTCCTACTGCAATGGATCCCATGCAGGCTAAAGTGATGTTGATGATGCCGCTGGTGATGCTGTTCATACTCTACACGCTGCCGGCAGCGCTGACGCTTTACTGGACCGTCAGCCAGATATTCAGTATAGCCCAGATGATCTACCAGAACAAGATCAAAAAGGCCGAAGAAGCCAAACGGCAGACAAAAGCCAACGATGCGGACAAACCCAAGATCGTCCGTTCATAAAAATAAATCACCTACTGCGGAAAAATCCGTATAACAATTTGAAAGTTGCCCGGATGGCAACGGAAGTTTGGAGAATAAAAATGGCAGAAACCAACTGCGAAGAAATGGCATTGAAGGCCCGTAAGACTCTGGGGACTATGCTGGACTACCTGGGGCTGAATGCTGAATTGAAATCTGAAGTCAGCGAAAACAGTTTGTCGTTGAAGATCAAATCCACCGAACCCGGCCGAATCATCGGCAGAAAGGGTCAAACTTTGGACAGCTTGCAGCTTTTGCTGAACCGCATCATGTTCAAAGGCGAAGAAGATTGCCCCCGTATCCGCATAGATATCGACGGTTACCCGGAATCCGGCGGCAAGAGCGAACGCCCCCGCCGTGAACGCGGCGAACGCAGCGAACGCGGTGAACGCCGTCAGCGTCGTGAACGCCGCGGCAGCGGAGTCAGCGAAGAACAGCTTATCGAACAAGCAAAAGACGCCGCCAAAGAAGTCAAGAAGTGGGGCGAACCGGTAACATTGCCGAAGATGAATGCTCACGATCGCCGGATCATCCACATTACGTTGGAAAACGATCCTGAAATCATGACCGAAAGCGAAGGCGAAGGCAATCTGAAAAAGGTGGTAGTTTCCCTGCGGAAAGAAGCCGAAGCCGCCCCCAAAGCAGCAGAACCCCAGGAATGATCAATAACATATTTATAATGTAAAAATACGATAAAGTATTTTCTACATATTGATTATTACTGCCAGGAGTATTTTTGCAGAAAATGCGTAGATGAAATATTTGTCTTGCATCCATGCGGAAAAGGGTTATTGATGGCGGAATGTAAACACGAAGAAATACGCCAAATTCTTGCTGGCGAAATTGCTCAAAAAATTTATCCCGACCGGTTCCCGCCGGTTCGGGATTTAGCTTCGCGTTTTCAGGTATCCACCCGCACGATGACCAAAGCTCTGAAACCGCTTATAAAACAGGGGTTGATCATCCCCGATGGTCCCCGGGGCTGCCGTATTGCCCCGCAGGATCTCCAGCGTCCCCGCTCCGGGATCGTGGGGATTTTTGCGGCAATAGGCAAGATCGTGCCCCGGGAAGACCCGCTGATCGGGCCGCTGCTTGAACTTATAGAGCAGGACAACTGCACACCGCTTTTGACGGATGTACCACGGACGGAAGTGATTCGTGATCTGGATTTCTGGCGTTCCAATTATTTGGATGGCTACATATTTGTTTACAGTTCTTTTAATCAGAAACTGGCAAATTTTTTAAGAAGTGAAGGCATAGCCTTTGTTGCCGCCAACCGTCTGCCGGAAAGTTTCAATGCGCCATGGGCAGATTTTGACCACTATCAGGCTTTCTGCAAATTATACAATCATTTGCGGAAAAATGGCAGCCGCCGCATCGCTTTGCTGGATAAACCCTCCTTTTCCAACAGTTCTGCGTACAGTTCGGATCTGTGGCAGCGTGTGCAGGAGCAGTTGCAAGTACCGGCAAGTGAACGATGCGGCACATTCGGTATGCCCGTTGAGGGCGAAGACTACCGCACCACCCTCGCCCGCCAACTTAATGAGCTGTGTAAAACCGATTCCATGCCGGATACAGTAATTGCCCGCAACACCTTTGCAGCGGAAACGCTTAAAGCGGTCATTGCCGATAAATCACTCCCGATACAAGTACTGAAAATCAGCGACATGACCAGCAGTAAACCGCCCTATGCCAAGCTGGCAGAAGCGGTCTGGGATCTGTTCAAAGAAGTGCGAAACCACACAGCAAGTTTCACCGGATACCGCGAAATACCCTACAACATTACGATCAAAAATATTTGAAGAACAGTTGCTTATAACAGCACTTGTCAGAGTTTATAATCCACATCGGATCTGAAATCTTTCTTTTTCCCTGCATTTCGCTCCATGAGAGTAGCTTTGAGGTTGCTGGTTACTTTTTCAGCAGGCATAAACGATATATCGTAGCCGAGATAACGGCAATTACCTTTTGCATCAACGGCAAATTTGAACAGAGCACAGTTCCAGATCGTACCTTTAATATTTTTTATGCCGCATTTTTTCTGCATTATTCTCAATAAAGCTCCAACTGCGCCGCCGTGAGAAACGATAATTATATCACCTGATTGCTGTTTCAGGATTTCTTCCAAGGCTTCTTGCAGTCGCTGCTGATGGGTTCCGGTATATTCTTCTTTCTGCTTCAGCATCCAGTTATCCGCCAGTTGAGCATCAGCAGCGATTTCAGCGGGAAACAATTTTTTCAGTTGAGCCAAAGCGGCTCCGCCGTTTTTCAAATTCCCGCCATTTCGGCTTACTCTTTCCTGAAAACGGGCATCGGGATAAACTTTGCAGCCCGTTATTTTGGCGATTTCACATGCCGTAGCAGTGGTGCGGAAGTAAGGTGAAGCAAAGATCGTACCTTTGAAGTTGAGTTTTTTGATATATTTTCCAAGCAAAATCGACTGTTCCACCCCCAACGCAGTTATTCCGCCATCTCCTTCAATGGGGAAAAACGTATTTTTACCTTTTTTGCCGGTAGCCTGACAATGACGGGTAATGAGCAGCCAACGTTCACCGGCACGCAATTTATTGACTGTTGCTTGGGGTTTATTACCGTAACGCGGATCATCCGGACGGGGAATTTTAGGTTTGCGGAAGTTGTTGGTAACTTTTTCGTCAGGCATATATTCAGTGGTATATGAAGCCTTGACCACCTCATTTTTTTCATTCAATTCAAAAGTAAAAAGCGAACAATTCCACGCAATTCCTTTGATTTTATTCACCCCCGGAGCAAGACGCTTGTTGAATTCCAACACCAGATTTCCGACAATGCCGCCATGCCCCACCAGCAGCAGATCGCCGGTGGATTCGGATAAAATCCGGTTCAGCGTATCGCCTACCCGTTTCTGCCGGGCAGCGTTATCTTCAAAACTCAATCTCCACTTATCGGTGAATGTTTTTCCGGGGATGGTCAAGCCGGGAAATCGGGCTTCGATTTCAGATAATGTCATGACCCGGGTTGCCCGTTGGGGAGCGATCTCCTGAATTCCCGGTTCCAATATCACTTTTTTATTGAGCAATTTTGCGGTGTGGACCCCGGTTTCAACAGTCCGGTAGAAAGGCGAAACATAGATCGTACCGTTAAATTTCAACTTTCCGGTCAAATATTTTGCCAACAGTTGAGCTTGCTCTGTCCCCAGAGGGGTAAGTTTTATATCCCGCACCGCCGAATCAAAATACTTTCTGTCGCCCACCTGTCCGTGACGGGTAACATAAACAGTCCGTGCCATCAGCGGCAGCAGCATGAATGTAAAAAGTAAACTGTAAATAAATTTTTTCATTTTTTATCTCCTGAAGTATTTCTTTTCAATAATACGATTTCAAATGGCTGCTGCTTCAGATCACCGCTTTGGATAACCGCCGTAACTGCTGAATCATTTACAGTAAGCACAGCATATCCCTGGGCAAAGAAGCGGGGACTTCCGTCATGGTATTCCACATATTCTGACAGAAACGGTATGATCTCACGCTCAAAAACAGCTGTTTGTCTTGCTGTACGAACCCGCAGTTTGCGGAACGGCACCAGAAAGTCGTTCAAATCAGTGCTTTTTTGAGTGTATTGCATTCTTTTCGCCGGAACAGTCAAATGGCTGCCGATGGAAAATTGCGTGGCAGTTTTACCTGCGCGGGTATACTTGAGCAATCTGGTGCGATGCGTATGCCCGGACAGGATGATTGCGTTGAAACTTCCAAGTTTCCGGCAGATTTTGACCACATCCATCCGGGCATGGGGCAGCAGGTCAGGATGCAAAACCAAAAAGAGATAGCGGGGAGGCTTTTCAAGCGAATGCAGCGTATCGTAAATGAATTTTTGCCACCCTTTGGTGTAGGCATCGACAAAGATAAAAATGTCATCTCCGTGTTTTGCTGTATAATGAACAGTTTTTTCCGGTTTTCCTGCCAATTTGGCTATTGCCGGAGCGATGTACTCGCGGTAAGCTGCCAAGCCATATTTACCGGAACTTTCGTGGTTGCCGCGCACCATGTAAACCGGGCAATTGAAATATTTTTTCAACAATTTTTCTGCGGTTGCAAATTGCTGTATCTGAAGATCTTTGCTGGCAGCATTTCCTTCGATGGCATCCCCGGTATGTATCAGAAACGCATTTTTTTTGCCGTAACGCTCTGCCATCTGCCGGAACATTTCCTCAAAGAGCGGGATTGCGGCTTTTTCTCTTTCGCCTTTGCGTTTGAGTTTGGCGGGGGGATTTTCTCCGAACGATTCAAGCGAACCGATATGAGTATCGCTGATCAGAAAAAAGCTGTACTCATCTCCGGCTGAAACAGCACCACAAATTATTGCAGTCAGCAAAAATAAAAATTTTTTCATTGTTTGCCCCGTTTACTTAAATTTTCCTGATATACCTTGCGGAACTGTTGTACTCTTGCCATATTGCCAGTGAAAAACAATTTGGTTTCGCCGGGCAGAAATTGTATGTTGAACTTGCCGTCGGCAGACTTTATAATTTTGTCGCTGAATATATCGTAAATGACTTTATCAGAGAGCATGAGCTGACGGGTTCCGCCGACGCCGCCGGTTACGCAAATAAACTCCCGGCAGGCTTGACAGGTGCCGTCGGTGTACGGATAATTGATTTTTACCCCGGCATATTTGGCGATTTCCAGCAATACTCCGGAATAGGTTTGATAACCGGGAAACTGGATCGCCGTCCAGTCGGGGTATTGCCGGATAGCCCATGCAGCTTTGCCATCTTTGGCATTGACGGCAACGATATTATCATTTGCCGATGGTATGATGCAAAGTCTTCGGGCGCCGCTGGGGGCGTTGATCTGTCCAAGCAACGGCATTGAAATACCGAATTTTTGCTGCCACGCCGGAAGAATGTTGATTTTTTGCTCCGCAGCGGGGAGAAATTCATATTTAAAACCGCTGAGTTCGCTGGCGTAATCGGTTGAAAATTTATCACCCTTTACAATACCATTAGCGTACATAAAAAGCAATGTCCGTTTGTCACTTTGCAAAGATTTTATCCAATCACGCTGTTTTTCCGTCAGAGTTCCGCAGCCGAGCAAAACCACCAGTTTGTACTGTTTTTTAACTTTTGCCAAATGCTTGAGGTCATACAGCGGATAGAAATCCACCGGAACACCCATTTGGATGTAGTTGATGAAAATCGGAGCGGTACTGCGGTAAGGAGTGCTGAAAACTCTTGCCGGCTCATAAACTATTGCCACTTGGGCATTGCCGGAAAAATCCGCTTTGATTTGCAGCGCACTGTCGCAAATCGCCCGCATCCGGTTGATGTCTTCCATGATTGCCGGATTATCAAAAACATTGGCAGCCGGATTCAAACTGAACCATGTAAGCCCCATTTGTTTGACAAAAATCCCGCCGAATTCCCGGCGCAGAGTCGCCATCAGCGACTCATAAACATTTTTGTTGCCCCGGTAATGCTCGCTTTCCCAGATATGGGTACGGGCATCGGCATCGTGCCAGTAGAGTTTGTTGTTTTTGCGGAAAGTTTCGCAACTGACCGCCTGGGTAAGCGATGTGCCAATGATCGACCGGTTATTATAAAATGCACTGCTCACACAGAAATCAATTTGGTCAGATGCGGCAATGCGGTCAAACTCCTGATAATAGTACCCCGGCGAAGCATAAGTCCCGGCAAGAGCTTTGTTTGCAGTGGCATCTTTGATAACTTTCATAAAGTGCAGCAGCATATCCGTTGTCCGCTGCCGGTAAAATTCCACATAGTCCGGAATTTTCCGCCCTTCTGCGGGGTCGTTGATATAGCCGTCTTTATCGGATGTACGCAGCATATTGCCAGCCGGATAAGCGGTGGAAAAATCCACCGTTTCATCCTTCCACGCTTTTCTCAAAGCGGCAGTATCGTTACGGTATTTTACTTTGAGAAACTCCCGGAATTTGCTGATGGCATGGGGATTAAGGTCGGCAAGGTGTTCCCAGGCGATCCACTCTGCCGCCCTCCCCCAGTTGACCTGATACCCGATGACCCGGTGTGCCCACTTTTTTTCTTCGATGTGTTTGATGTAATTCCGAACAGCTTCAGAAGCTTCATCCCGGAACTTGTCGCTGAAAAATGAAGCCGTCGTCGAGCCGCCGTTGCGGGGTTCGATTTTGCCCTTAACGATACGCATAAAGCGTTCACCGGGATTAACTCTTTGCCACCACACAGTTTCCCAACGCATATCGATTGCCGGAATGATGTAAACCGAGGGGTCTTCCAGAGCTTTTCCAATCATTTTATCAACATGGCTGTAATCGTATTTGCCCTCCGGCCGCCATCCCAGTTCCGTGCCGACAAAAGCGATTTTTACGCCCTGTTTGGAAAATTCTTTGACCGGAGCCGGTTCGGCAAGGTAAACTTTTTCTCCTTTACCGCTCCAGTTCCAGAGAAAACGGCTGGCATGGGGGTAACAGCGTTTGCCGTTGATCTCCAAGACCATGCCGTATTTGCCCTTGACGAGCCGGGCGGGATATTTTGAGTCAGAACCATATACCAGGAAAATGGAAAATATGGCTGACAGAAAAATAAGCTTTTTCATTTACTTTCGCTCCTTTCCAGAGTTTTTTCCGGTTTCAGGTGCGGCAAAGATCCGGGGTGTTTCAAAAAGTGCTGCGGTATCTTTTTCAAGCTGATATTTTACGGTCAACTCAATGAGCATTGTTTCTTCCGGCAGAGAAAATCTCCAGTTCTTTCGGAAATTTTTTCCGGAGCGGCAATTCAAAGTGAAAACCGCCGGTTTGTTGATTTCCCGCTGCTGACCATCAAGAAATTTTATTTCTGCAACTACTTTTGCTACTTTATCGGCTTTACCGCCCAGCCGCAGAAAATACTCTTTATCGGGTATTGCACAAGGAGTTTTCACTTTAAGAGTTACGGTTTCTGCTTCAGATGTTTTTACTGCAAAGCCCTCCCCGTTGCACTTTACAGCTTCACTGCCGGAAACTTGCCAGAACCAGCCGGGCAGCTCCCCCTTGCCATGCAGTATATTGCCGCTCCCCCAGCGGGGCAGAAGGTCGCCCCCCAGCCGGAGTGAAATATTATCTATCGCCATACCGCCTAAATCAGCTGCCGAATGGAGGAAAAATTTAATGGATACTTTGCCGTCAGAACCGGCAGGAAAGCGGAACTTGATGCTGTACGGATTCCAATAAAGATTATTCACCGGCAAAATAGCACGACGGAGAATTTTCCCCTTGCTGTCCAGAATAACAACGCCCCCGCCGTTGCGGATATTCCCCGGCATGTAGTCAAAACTCAACTCATAGCGAGCCTTGGGATTCAACTCAAGAGCAAAAGCGCAATAAGGAAAAACTTTGGTATTATGCTCGATCGTTCCCGGCAGTTCCGCTTCCGGCAATGCCGTTGCTCCGATGCCGCCCACAACTTTTCCCAGCAAGAGCGATCGGCCGTAAGACGTTTTTACCCAAGCGGCTCCGGATGATTTTATTTTGACCTCCGGAAACGAGTTTTCCTCAAAGCCGCCATTAAAAAAACATTCTCCGGCTGGAATTGCCGCAGCAGCACCAATCAGGCATGTCAGAATAAACAACGCTTTTTTCATCATTCATCATACCATAAATTTTCATTTTCCAGAGTTTTTTCCCAGAAAACATATCTACCGTTATCCGAATCCCCCGGAGTGATCATCATTTCTACCGAACCATCGAACTTCAGCAGATTGGTTCCATTATGACAACCGGAAACATTGGGTTCGGCTACTTTCATCCGGTCAAGAGCCATGTGTTTGCCAAACACCCAGTAACTGCCGTATGAATCCAGCGGATCGGCTGCCAAATCTGCCAGAGAATCCGCCACCAGGATCAAATGGGGACTGTTTTTAGAGGCTTTCTGCCGTTTGGTATAACTCAGATAGTAGTTTATGCCGTAAGCGATCTTCTGACTGTGAACTTCGGTTTTGTAACTGCGTGTTCTGCTGGGACAAATGAAAATATCATTCGGAGCCCCGTTGCTTTTTGATGAAAAAGGCAAAACTCCGGAATTGCCGAGCATCCAAGCCCAGCTGGGATTTTTGAGCGTGGTCACGATGCCTTTCGGAGTTTTCCACTCAATATCACCGTTGAAACGGTAGGGCGGAAGCTCATCATCACTGGTTTGGAAATAGAGATGCAAGGCTGTACCGATTTGTTTCAAATTGGCTTGGCAGTTGGCGGTTTTTGCCCGGGCACGGGCGGCTCCCAACGCCGGTAAAAGCATGGCCGCCAGTATGGCGATGATGGCAATTACAACCAACAGTTCGATCAGCGTGAATTTCCTGTGTAAAAAATCATTCATGGCGATTTTCCTTTCGGTTTATTTATTGGAGCTTAAAACTTCACCAAATCCTTTGTATCCACCGCCTGACCGGTTTTTATGGAAATATTGGCAGCAATTCCGGTCAGAATAGACTTTGCTCCATCCAGATAGTCGGCAGCGTGACCAAGCGGATCTTCCCCGACTCCACGGAACAAATCGTTCAGCAGCCTTGTATCGCCGCCGCCATGGCCGCCCCGGGCTGACTCGTATTCTATGGCAACGGGTTTGCCCCAATGAGGCTGGAATATGATTTCCGGGATCAAGCTTTTGCGGTCTTCATCAAGTTCGTGCATACCCGGTTGATTGAAGTCGGCGTGATCGCCGGAAATATAGGAGCGTTCAACAATGTTGAATTCCAAACGCCCCTTGTCGCCGTTGAAGCAAACCCGGTAGCCCTCCCACGGACTGTGGGCATTGAGGTTGTAGCTCATAATAGCTCCGTTGCGGTATTTTACCGACAGAACCATATTATCTTCAATATTTATTCCGTCATTGAACACACAGCGGTCACGGTAGTAGCCGTCTTCGTGTTCGGCATCGTAATAGAGTTTCTGCAAGCGTTCATCTTCGGCTGTTACATGCAATGCAAAAGGGTCTTTGGCAGCGATCTCGCTGTACCGGGCACGGTCGTAAAATTCGGTAACTCCCCGGTTTTCCGCATTTTCACGACCATAAAAACGCAAAGAGCCCATGGCAAAAACCGTTTCCGGTTCGGAATCCAGCCACCAGTTCATCAAGTCAAAGTGATGAGTGGATTTATGTACCAGCAAACCGCCGGAATTGTTTTTGTCCCGATGCCACCGCCGGAAGTAGTCCGCTCCGTGGCTGGTATTCAGGAGCCACTCAAAGTGTACGCTGGTAACATTGCCCACGATCCCGGATTTGAGCAACTCTTTGATTTTCGTATTGCGGGGACTGTAACGATAGTTGAACGCCACAGTCAGGTGCCTGCCGGTGCGTTTCACGGTATCAATGATCCCCTGGCACTTGACGGCATCAGTGGTCATGGGTTTTTCGGTAATAACATCGCAGCCCAACTCCAGAGCTCGGCAAATATATTTGTGATGAGTGCGGTCAACTGTGGTCACAATGACCACATCGGGCTTGATCTCATTGATCATGCGGTCAAATTCCGAAGCATGATAAGTCGGAACTTTGTCCAGACCATACTTCTGACTCAAAAGCTCCACCCAGAAGTTCATCCGGCTGTGATTGGTATCGCAAAGTGCCGCAATCGTTCCGGCATCTTTGAAATTCCCGGCAAGTGCTTCCAGATACATACCGCTGCGGGAGCCGGTACCAATAAGAACAAATTTACGCATAAAAACTCCTCCTTTGATGTAAAACATAGTGTGCTACATAACCAATATTATATCATAAAATATCTGTTTGTCAAGTAATTATCACCCGAAAAACATAGAAATATAATAAATTTTCCACAAAATTCTCCCAACCGACGCCGTAATCTCTCCTTGCCGGACCAAATACAATCGCCATCTTTAGCGGGGTTGCGTTTACTTTTACCGGGCACAAAATCAATGAATATTAAAAAAAACTTGATATTGAGTTTGCAAAAAACAAAAGAAGAGCTATATTAAGTGACGTGCCGCAAGTACGGACTTAAATAAGCAAGAAAAGCGGTAACCCAAGTCGGGGTGTGGCTCAGCCTGGTTAGAGCGTTGCGTTCGGGACGCAAAAGTCGGAGGTTCGAATCCTCTCACCCCGACCATTTTTTT
>JAFVQX010000001.1 GCA_017504585.1 Lentisphaeria bacterium | reverse complement strand
TCATAGTATTAAATTCTCGAATAATGTAATCACTATGAGTCGTGACAAAAACGTGAATGCCAGCATTAACTATCATAGCAAGCAATCGAGCAATTTTTCTTTGACTCGCTGGATGAAGATTTAATTCCGGCTCATCAATCATGAGGAGTTGCCCTGGGCTAGCAATATGTTTGATGTAAAAGAAAAGTTCGGCTAAAGATTTAATACTGCTAGATGTTTCTGTAATAGTATATCTTTCTTTCGTTACATCGTCAAGAAAATATATTGTACTGTCCTCTTCTCCACAAGAATACTGTCCTCCTGCTAGAGCTGCAAATTTATTAAGTATTTGATCGCGTCCATTTAAGACACTGTTCTTTCGTTTATAATGTTTGAGATTGAGTAAGAAATTGACTTCATCACGAAGTGGAAGAGCATATTCTAATTCCACATTAATCTTATGTTTCGAGGAATCTTCTTCATTTTCCTTATATTTCTCATTGTTATTTTTTTCCCTTGCAATTTTATTTAAAAAATCACTAAAGATAGATATACCAGATCGCTCTCCAGTTAAACCAAAAATTAATGGAAGCATTTTTTCCATCACACAATAGGAGATTTTTTTAGTAAATGCCACAGATATCTTATCTTCTTTAGGGAAGTCATTAGTATTACTTTCCAAAGAGCATTTTATTGAACTACTTCCCCTTTCCTTTGAAACCAGAATTGCAATATCCTTCCCCACAGGGATTGGTTCATTCTGATTGTCAAAGGAGCTCTTCAAAAATGATTCCTTCCAAGTGTCATAATCGGAAACAGCAAACTGAATTTTAGCTTTTTCTTCTGGTGACTTCTGAATTGCCAAAAAACGAGGAATACATCTGCTGTATTTCTGCAATACATCCTCCAGTTTTTTCGGAAATGAGTACCATAAATCATTAAAGTCGACAGTACAACTTCCAGTAGAAACCAGTTCTAATATTGTTTCGCTCTTAATGTCAAATGTAATATTGGCTGCTACTGTTTCAAGAAAGGAATAAATTGAATATGTAAGATATGATTTTCCCATATTGTTGGGACCACAAAGAATAGTCAAATTTCCAAATTCAACTTCCGCATTTTTAATTGGACCAAGGTTTTTAATTGCAAATTTCATTTTTAAGCTCCTTTGGTTGTTTCTCCAACAAGAAGTCAGGATTGTCAACCGATTTAGTAAAATTCTTTGATCTTAATCCTCGAAAATAAAATGCCAAGCGGATTTATGTCGCAGGAATAGACCCTCGAATGTCCACCAGCGATCCTCAGAAGTCATAAATCTCCTCAACGATCACAATGATCAAACGTAACGAATATACACCACTCCGGCAAAAAATCAATCGTAATAGGTCGTAGAAGGACATTTTTTATTGATTTTTTCACTTGCCCTGGACGCGTATTTGAACAGAAAGCCGAAATGACCATACCGAAAAGAACGACTAGTCCTAGAGGACATATTCTGAACGAAGTTGTCATGTCGGTCTTTCGTTTATATGATTCAAAATGTCTTAGACATTTAATCAATTCTGTTCTTTTTTTATCATTTAATATTGATACTATTTTCAAATATTGCATTATAATATGTAGGGCACTAACTCGGGAATGTTTTTTGAGGTTGATTCGAGTGTGACATGAAGGGGGATATAGGTAATACACTGTATGAATGATCTACACATAAAGAACAATCCCTTCAAAGAACAATACCAGCTACACAGACATCAACACGATATCAAGCAGAGGGTGATATGCCAAGGAAGAAGATCATCAAACAGGAAGAGACTGGTTACAGTCATTACAAGACATACCTGACAAACGGAATTGAAATGATCGATTCCATGAGCCAAAGGCACAGGAAGGTGATGCAGACAAGGATGGACTTCAGATACCCACAGGAGATGGAGACCGATGGAAGCGACAAAGACTTCTCAAAAGCATTGCAGGGATTATCGAAAGAACTGAACAAGGATGGGTATGATCCACAGTACCTCGGACGCAGAGAACAGAACGATCAACCTCATCAGCATTACCATCTTAATCTGCTCACGAATGCAAAGAAACACGAGAACAGATGTGGGATCATAAAGAAAGCAGAAAGACATTGGGGGAACGCACTCGGATTATCTCAGGAGGATGTCCGAAATATGGGACTGGTTGATTACAGTGACAAGGATCATCCCAACGGCTACATGCTGACGAGAGGTTCCGGTGATTATACCGAGACCAGAGATCACATGATCCGACAGATGTCCTATCTGACAAAGTATGTCCCGAAGGATACGACACCCACCGCAACCCGCAAATTCTTCGTCTCGCAATTCAAGAAGGACGGGGCACTTCACAAGTGATAATGAGAGTCCCCATCCTCCTGTTTTCTGCTTTTCATCTTCTGAGCATTTTCCGCTGATGGATTTCCGGTTTACGCTCAAAAGCGGAAACGGAAATGCGCAAAAACGGAAAAACAGAGAGGGTAGAAAATGAGACGGAGCGCACATCGAAACTCCGTCTCCATACTCTGAAAGAGAATCAATCCTCCTTTTCTTCTTTCATCCAGTTACGGATAGTACGATCTTGTATGACAACTGCTCACTGACAGTATGCGGAGTAGCCCGTTCCGGATGAATTTCATACTTTGCCCAGCCTTCTGAGAGCGGCAGCATCTGAGCTTGTTTAGAAAAGCCTTTTATTGCGTTGATTTGGGCAACTGCCACATCCATATTGGGGGCAGCATAGATAGAATCCAGTTCTTCGGCACGTTGAATTGCTTCAGTTTCATCTGCTGTTTTCAAAGCAAATTCTTTGCGTATTCCATTGGCAACTGTCAAACGATAATAGTAATTGCCTTTGGAATTTTTTTGTCTGAGTTTGCCTTGAAGTTTCTTCATCCGACTTTTGTTCCTGTTTACTGTTTTCATCTCATAAGTCTGTTTTTACAGATTATGGCACAATATAGCACACAAAAGACAGTTTTACCAATCTAACGGGGAAAAAATGGGGAGATATCCGGGATTTGAGCATAAAAATGGCGGAGAGCGAGGGATTCGAACCCTCGATACCCACGAGGAGTATAACGATTTTCGAGACCGTCGCCTTCGACCGCTCAGCCAGCTCTCCGCTTATATATACTTATAATATATACCTTGTAATCTGTTTTTGCCAATTTTTTTGCAAATAGTCCGGTTTTTTTTTGAAAAAGCAGTTGCAGGTTGTAGACTTTTTTCTTAAAAGAATGTATATTGTTTGGGAGGGCGTCTGCCTTTATATGGGGTGATCAAAGAGTTTTTTTAATACTTTTAACCTTGACAGGAGATAAACATGTTCTGGATCTCGATCGTTTCGTTTGTGCTCTTTACCGGGCTGGTGGCGTTGGGTACTTACCTTATCTGCCGTAAGCGGGAAAATTCTTCGCAAGATGGATTTTTCCTTGCCGGTCGCAGTCTGACCTTTCCGGTCATTGCCGGATCGCTCTTGCTGACCAATCTCTCCACCGAACAGATGGTGGGGCTGAACGGGTCGGCGTTCAAAGAAGGCATGGCGGTTATGGCGTGGGAAGTTGTGGCGGTGGTGGCACTGGTCTTGATGGCGTTGTGGTTTCTGCCCAAGTTCCTCAAAGGCGGCATTACCACGGTGCCGGAATTTCTGCGTCGCAGATTCGATGAAGTGACTGCCTCCATCTGCAACGGGGTTTTTCTGCTCTCTTACGCAGTGATTTTGCTGCCTATTATTCTTTACACCGGAGCCCGGGGCATGATCGACATATTGGATCTGGGGCAGCTTATCGGAGTGCAGAACGAAGTAACGCAGCTTTATATCATTGTGGTTGCGGTGGCACTTATCGGGGCGGCTTACGCACTTTTCGGCGGCTTGAACTCCTGTGCTGTATCGGATACTTTGAACGGTATCGGGCTGTTTATCGGTGGATTTCTTATCAGTTATTACGCTTTCTCTGCTTTGGGCGACGGCGAATTTGCCAAAGGCGTGCAGACCTTTTTTGCCGAGGGCGGCGACCGGCTCAACAGCATTGGTGCCAACGACAGCGAAGCACCCTTTTTCGGACTTTTTACGGGTATATTGCTGATCCACACCTTTTACTGGTGCACCAATCAGCAGATCATCCAGCGGACACTGGGTGCCAAAAGCCTTGCCGAAGGTCAGAAAGGTGTGCTGTTGACCGGCGCATTCAAACTTTTGGGCCCCATTTATCTGGTGATCCCGGGGATAATTGCGGCAATGCTTTTTATGAAAGGTTCGCTGAATATACCCTTGAATTCAGCCGGAGTTGCGGTTTCCGACAAGGCCTACGGGGCATTGGTCAACATGGTTCTGCCCGCACCCTTGAAAGGGTTTTTTGCGGCGGTGCTGCTGGGGGCGATCCTCTCAAGTTACAACTCGGTACTCAACAGCACCTGCACGCTTTTCAGTTTGGATATTTACAAACGCTGGATCAATAAAACTGCCGACGACCGCCGGGTGGTCAAAATGGGGCAGCTCTTCGGTTTTATTGCCACGATTGCTTCGATCATCATAGCTCCGATGCTGATGAATGCCGGGAGCATTTTCGGCTATTTGCAGAGCATGAACGGTTTGACTTTTATTCCGCTGCTGGCGGTGGTGGTGGCGGCAATGACCACCAGTTATGTGCCTGCCAGAGCGGCTAATACGGTGCTGATCGGCGGGATCACTCTCAACGCGTTGGGGTACTTTGTCAAACCTTTCAGCACCTGGGCAAATGCCATCGGGCAGTTCCACTTTGTAGCGATAGTTTTTGCAATAATGCTTCTGGCAATGCTGGTGTGGGGCAAAATCGCCCCGCGGGAAACACCTTACGAAGAAGTTGATGCCAAGGTTATTGATATGACCCCGTGGAAACATGCTAAAGCCGCCGCAGTTATATTGCTGGTGATCATTGGCTTGATCTATGCGGCATTTGCGGATTTCGGCGTATTCAAAAAGGGCAAAGCCGCTTATCCGGCACGGGAAGTCAAAACAACTCAAACGGCAAAGTAAACAGTTATGGCTTCTCCCGTACTCTGGCTTGAGAGCTTGCCCCGCAAGCTCAACATGCTGCCCCATTTGCGGACAATGGAATACCGGCAGGATTTTCAGCTGGTGGATGGCAAATGCGATTCGCTGCAATTCTGCTTCCGATTGGCGGGCAACAATTTGCAGACTTTGCAATTCAAGGTCAACGGCAAACTTTACGAAGTTGGGTTTCCGCATTTGATGGTCAAGTATCCGGGGGTGGAAGTGAAGTTCCTCAATGCCGACACGGCTGATGTGTTTTATTTTTCGTATCAGCCGGAGGCGGCGGCATTTTTTCTTTGCAGTGGTTTAACTGAAGATTTCTGTGTGGCAGAATTGCCGCTGCCGGAGAGTTTGGAAAAAGTCATGAAACTTCTGGAAAGCAGCCGTGAACACTTGAGCGAGCCGGGTTTTGCCGACAAGCTGGATCTGGGCTGTTATACATTGCTGCACGAAGCCATGCTCTTATGGGCGGAAAAAGATCTGTTGTTAAGCGAAACTGACAAAAAGATCCTGAATATAGCAAGTTATTTGCAAACCCATTATGCCGAAAAGTGCGATATGGATTTTCTGGCCGCCAAACACGGATTCAGCCGCCGGAATTTTCTGCGGCACTGGGCAAACAAGTTCCACATCACCCCCGGGGAATATGTGAGCCGGTTAAAGATGCTGGAAGCCAGAAGACTGCTTAAAGAAACCAGTTTGCCATTGGAAAAAATCTCCAATCAGCTGGGCTTTTGCGATGTGGGGTATTTCTGCAGATTTTTCCGCCGCCACGCCGGAATGACTCCCCGGCAGTATCAGAATCATTGAGCAGGTCTGCGGGCGGCTGACTTGTCCTCCGCAGCCTCCGGCGTAGGAGGATGCCGCAGTACTCCGCATACGCCCGGCTTCGTTACACTACGCCGTGGCAAGCGGGCGTTCGCCATACGACGGTATACCGTATGCCGCCTTTCGCCGCATACGCGGGCGATAGTATAGATGGCGGCTGTCGGACTGGTCGGACTGGTCGGACAAGTCAGACGGAACCTTGCCGCCAACTGTTACGATAGTGTGCGTGGCGGCTGGCTTGTCCTCCGCAGCCTCCGGCGTAGGAGGATGCCGCCTTTTGCCGCATACCCCCGGCGGCAGAAGAAAACTTTTTTAAATCTGCACAATAAACTGCTTGTGATTTGCATTTTATTTGTATACATGCTATTATAAAAATGCTTTCCGGAAAAATTTATCAAGGAGAAAAAAATGTGTGATCTGTCTCAAAATGCTTCCATGCGCTGCAAATCGTTTATTTTCGGTAATTTGGCTTTAGCCGGCAGCTGGGTGTTGTTTACTCTGGCGCTGCTGGCGGCGGCGTGGCTGCCGGCAGGTGTGGTTGCTTCTCAAACGATTTTTTTGTGGTACTGCCTGATCATTACAGTTTTGTGGGCGTTTTATTTTATTACCTACATGGGCAGTTGGCTTCAGAGCAGATATTCTGACAAACCTGTGCGCCAGTGGCTTTATCTGACCGGGGCAACTGCCATAATCACTTTGGCTGTGATCTGTTGTGTCTGGGCGCTGCCAGTTTTGCTGATAGCTATGCCGCTTTTGCTTTGCGGCAAGCGGGATGGCAAAACTGCCTTGCTGGGTGTGGCTGCCGGTATTGGCGAATTTGCCGCACTTTGCAGCACGGTTCTGCTGGGGCTGCTGCTGAAAGCGTTGCTGTTGGGCGAGTGGGAGTTTGAAGGTTCAAGTTTCCGCTGCGACATGGTTTTGCTGCTTTGCGGCGTTTTGGCCATCGCCGGTTTGCTGGCCCGGGGCAAGATGCTTGCCAACGGCGAGTGGTCGCTGAAAAGCGTTTTGCGCAAACCGGTAACAGTGGTCGTCTGGAGCGTGGTGGTTCTTTCGGTGATCGCCACTGTTGCGGCGGATAAAATGCAAGGCAAAATTCTGGAAAGCACCAAAGCCGAGGCCGAAAAAGTCTTTGGCGGAGAACTCTCCGCAAGCGGCATGAAAAAGTTTTATGCTGATGGCAGAGCGGTCAATGCCGTATTCTACAACGAACTCAATACTCTGGCAAACAAAGTCAACAAAGCCATGCGTTTCAAACGCTTTAAAGGCAAAGGCGAAGGCAAAAAGTTTGCCAAGCCCGCCGCCGGAGATTTGAAAAAGCGTGCGGCAGCTTTTGCCGCCAATGCCAAAGATTATGCGGCGTTGAACAAACTTATCGCCGGCGACATCCCCGCATATCCCATAGCTTTTGTTGACGGCAATTTGCTGGAGCTCAAACAGCCCCAGGCACGGATCATCCGCAGTGCCGCTTTTGCTTTGATGACCCAGATGCGTTATGACAGCAAAAATATTGTGGAATATTCCAAACTCTATTTCAAGCTCATCAACTCGCTCAACGGCACAGCAAGCGTAACATTGCTGCAAGCCAAACAGATCAAATTCTGGTGCAAAACTGTTGAAATGCTCAAAACCGGCAAGAAGATCTCCGACGAGCAGTTCAAAGCTCTGCAAGCCTTGGCAAAAGCCGAAGCAAAGAATTTCAACAGCGATGATCTGCTGAAAAAACTTGCTTACACCGAAGCGATTTTTGCCTACGACCTTTACCGGGCACACAGCCTGACCACCATTTCGGCAACCGGAGCGTACTTCAAATACGATCGTACCGAAGCTTTACGCAGCTTGATCGACTACGCCAAAACCGGCAAACTCACCGCTCCCCAGCGGGGCGTGGCAAAAAAGCTGACTGTGCACTTTGAAATTTACGCAGATCAATTCAGCGAAATAAGCTCCATGCTCAACGAACTCTGAAAAAGAGTGCTTTCCTGCCGGCTTTAAGCCATTGAACGGCAGCAGATTTTATGCCCGGGAACACGCGGATCTTTAACGCGCGATCCCGGGGTATTTTTTACGATGCTTTAAGAACTGTTTGGGGGCAAGTTGCACAATTTACGGAAAATTGCAACTGCCCATTTTGTTTTTATGAAAAACGCTTACAGTTATTTCCTGCCAGAACTTATAAAACTATAAAAAAATATAATAACAGCGGTTTTTTATAAGAAAATTAGAGAAAAATGTATTGAATTTTACCATAAAATAATGTAAACTATTTTTGAAGCAAATTCAGGAATACTCTTTTATGAAGAAATATGATGTCATTATTGCCGGGGGCGGAGTCAGCGGTTTTGCCGCCGCCATCGGAGCAAGTCAGGCGGGGGCACGGGTTTTGCTTTTTGACCGCCAGCCTTCAGTGGGCGGTACGGCAGTCTATGCCATGACTCCGGTGCTGGGCGGCTGGAAAGCTGACCGCAAAGGCGGCGGCGTGGCGGATATGCTCAAAGAATATCTGGAAGAACGCAACGAACTTATCTGGCGGGGCTGCAATGCCGATACCGAAGAAGATTGTCTGCAAAATGCCATGCTTGCTTTGCTTGAAGAAGCCCGTGTGGATATGCTTTTTGATGCGGAACTGGTCAGTGCAAAGTGTGCCGATGACCGGATAGCTTTCATAACAGTAAAACAGAATTCGGAGCTGCTGGAATTTGCTGCCGGCAATTTTGTGGATGCTACCGGCGAAGCCGCTCTTGCTCTGGCGGCCGGAGCTTTGACCACTGTTCCGCCGGTGGAGTTGAGCATGACCAAAACGCTGATGTTCAAGGTCAGAAACATCAAAAGTTTTGATAAAGATTCCATCAATAAGCGTTTCCGGGAAAAAGAGTTCCCCATCCCCGGGCAGGATCGTTTTATGGGTACGCAGCTTTTGCACAACGACGAAGCCAATCTTAATCTGACCGCCGTGGCGGGCGATGCTTCTTCGCCGGAAGAGTGCGACAGAATGTACCGGGAACTGCAAAACCAAGTACCCGTCATCGTAGAGTGGCTGCGTAAGGAGTTCCCCGAATTTGCCGAGCTTGAAGTAGTGCGTGTTGCCCCCATTCTGGGTGTGCGCTACACCCGCAGTATCGTCAGCCGCCGCCAGTTGAGTTTAGCTGATACGCAGAACACCGAGCCGCCGCCGGAACCGGTGGGCTTTTGCGGTTCTTACATCGGCGGCCATTATATAAATGGCTATTCTTCTCCCTGGGGGCACGCTATTACCGGCAAACCCGCCATACCTTACGGCGCATTGCGTTCGGCAAACATCAGCAATCTTTTGGCTTGCGGCAGGATCATCGACGTTGACCCAAGAGTGATAAGTGCGGTGCGGCTTTGCGTAAACTGCATGTCCAGCGGGCAGGCAGCAGGGATCGCCGCCGCACTGGATATACCGGATTACGAAGTTTTGGCTGAAGAATTAAAAAGACAAAAGTGTTTGATCCAATAAATTTTTAACCACGGGAGAAGGAACTGATGAAAAAAGAGGCAAAAAAATTCACTTTGATCGAGCTGTTGGTAAAAGGATCTCGCAGCGGGAAAACTCCTTGCAGCCCACCTGCCCATGGGCAGGGTAAAGCATGCTTTACCCTTATTGAACTCCTCGTAGTGATTGCCATTATTGCGATTTTGGCAGCAATGCTTTTGCCGGCACTTTCGGCGGCGCGGGAGCGGGCACGGTCGTCGCACTGTTTATCTAACATGCGGCAGATCGGCATGGTGCATCAATTTTACAGCAACGATTTTCAGGATCGTCTGATGCCTGCTTACTATGCCGGCACTGATAACAACTGGCATTATCCGGGGCAGCCGATCCACAAACTCTATTTTAGCGAAGTGAGCAATACCAGTTGGGCAAGAGATTTGGGCGGCCGCGGCTGCCCCAGCCGTTCCGATACTATTATAGCCAGCAGCGGCTATGGCAACCGCTGGTACAGTTTTATTGTCAATACCGATATAATGGGGACCAAAAAACTTCAGCCCATGACTCTGGGCAAACTCTACAATCCTTCCAACGAGGTAGTAATGATCGACCAGCTTGATACTAATACGCAGAAAGTCTTCAAGGCCGGCACTGCCAATGCCCGGTTGGGTAAACACCATGGCAATATGGGCAATGTTATTTATGCCGACAGCCATGTGGAAAGCCTTGCAACTATTACCGAAGATAAACTGCCCAGCGATTATACCCTGATCGCATGGTAAGTTCTGTAACGCCGGAGAATAGTTTTATGGGAGTATACGATTTTGATCGGGTGATAGACCGCCGCCCCTTCAGTGCATGCAAATATATCGGGCTCGATAAATCTTTGATCGCTATGAATGTAGCGGATATGGACTTTGCTGTTCCGCCGGAAATAACCGAAGCCATGCACCGCCGGATCAATTGTACCAATTACGGTTATACCATAATGAGCGACGAAGACTATCAGGCGGTCATCGACTGGTCATACAAACGCCACGGCTCAAAGATATTGCGAGAGGAACTTATTTCTACTCCCGGCGTGCTTAACACCATGCGTTGCAGTATGTATGCCTTGACTGAACCGGGGGATAAAGTTGCGGTAGTGCTGCCGCTGCATACACCTTCGATCCGCAGTGCCGCCATGCAGGGGCGTATCCGTTGCATCAGTTGGTTGAAGTGCGATAAAAATGGTGATTACACTTTTGATTTTGAAGATCTGGAACGCCATTTTCAAGATGGATGTAAGGTTCTGATGCTTTGCAGCCCCCATAACCCAACCGGCAGAGTCTGGCGGCAGAATGAGATGGAAAAACTTGCTGAATTGCTGAAAAAGTACAATGTTTTTGCCATTTCTGACGAAATCCACCGCGATTTGATTTATCCCGGACACCGGCATTCAGTGCTTGCCGATCTGCCGGATATGCGAGAGCGATGTATAACAGTATTTTCCGGCTCAAAAACTTTTAATCTGGGTGGCTGTCATATCGGGTCGGCAGTTATAGCCAACGCAGAAGTACGCAGCAAAGTGCGTGATAAACTTTATGAGTTCGGGCATGAATGCGGCAGACCGCCGGTCTTTTCGCTGGCGGCCCAAACCGCTGCGTATCAACACGGAGAAGCATATTTGGAGGAATTACTGGTATATCTGCAAAAAAATATTGATCTGACAATGGAGTATTTAGCAGATTTGCCGGTAAAAGTGCGTCGTCCGGAAGCATCTTTTCTGCTGTGGGTGGACTGCCGCGAACTTGATTTGAATACTGCGGAGCTTAACGATTTGTTATCAAGAGCCGGGATTGCTGCCGACCCGGGACATTACTACGACACCGATCAAATCCACAACTACACCGGTAAACAGCACCACTTCCGGCTGGCAGTCGCTATGCCCCGGAGCATTCTGGAAAAGGCAATGAAAAATTTACGCAACATACTTGAAACATACAAAAAGTAAAACAGGAGATTTTTACGGGAACTGCAAAATACTTTTTAATTTTCAGCATTAAGAGGTAATTTCAAAAGTCATTCAACACAAAGGCAAAGGCTGTGCCTTTGACAACTTTTGAGGAGTTTTGAAATTACTTAATTAAACAAATAAATCTAACCAACCGGTAATTTTATTATGAAAAAAACATTTTTTACGATTGCTCTGCTGACAGCCATGTCGAAAGCCTCAACAAGATCACCGAAGACAAACTCCCCACCGGTTATACATTGCAAACATGGTAATAAAATAAGTAGAATGAATATGAAAAAAACAGTATTGAAAAATATGGGACTTGTTGTCGCCGTTGTACTGTTGAGTGGATGTGTAAGCAGTGAATCCGGTGATTGTTCCGAAACTATGGCAAAAGCTGCCAACCCCCTGAAGATAGGCTGGGCAAAGCGTTCGATCGTATCGGATAAACCAGTGCCGATTGCCGGGCAGTTTCACTTGCGGGTATCTCAAGGAGTATATACTCCGGTACTTGCCAGTGCAATGGTTATGGAAAAGGACGGGGACGCGGCTGTTTTTGTTTCGGCTGACATGGTTTCAGTTCATCCCGCAATTTTGGTTGCAGTCAAGAATATCTTGAAAAATGAAGTTCCCGGTCTGCCGGTGGAAAAGATCATTATCAACGCCACACATACCCACGCTGGGCCGTCGGATAGAGATGAAAGTAAAAACTACCCCAATAAGGTCAAGTTTACGCCTTCAAATGAAATGCGTTCTTTTATATCCCGCCAGATTGCCGATGCCGTTAAAGAAGCATGGCAGAATCGTGCTGCAGGCTCGATCTCCTATGGGTACGGCTTTGCAACTACCGGGCACAGCCGCCGCACGATTTATCTGGATGATACAGGCAAACGCGATCAGGCTCAAGCCGGTATTGCCATGAACGGTCACGGCAAGATGTACGGCAAAACCAATGATGATATGTTCGATGGGTACGAAGCGGGAACTGATGCTTTTATAAATATACTATACTCATTTGATAAGACTGGCAAACTTACGGGGGCAATCATCAATGTACCGTGTCCGGCACAGACAAGTGAAGGTGCCTGGATGCTGCACGCCAGTTTCTGGTACAATGTGCGGGAAAAGCTGGAAGCCAAATACGGCGGGATCGGCATTATCTGTCAGTCTGCAGCTGCTGGAGACCTTGCACCACGGCAGATGCATTACCAGGAAGCAGAAAAACGCCGTTACCGTTTGAAGTATGCTGACAAGATCGCTGCATATATGAAAAACCCCATGAAATATCCGAAAGCGTGGATCAAAACTCCCGAAGCGGCAGCCAAGCGGTACGAGCGTGATACTGTTGAGCTTATGCGTGCCGAAGATATTGCCAACCGCATAGTTGCGGCTTTTGATGAAGTCCTTGCGTGGGCAGGCAAAGAAAAGATGAGTAATCCTGAATTGAAGCATGAGGTTAGAACACTTAAACTTGCCCGCCGCATGTTCCCGGCAGAACTGGTTGCCGAGGAAGAAGCCAAGCGTGATGAAGTAATGAAAGAGGAATTTCTCAAAGATGGCGAAGCATATGAAATGCTGATAAAAAATTCACGCTTGAACAGACGCCGCAACCGTATCGGCGGTGTAAGCAAGCGTGCTGCCATTCAGGATAAAGAGCCTTTCATCACTACCGATATTCATGTGGTCAAAGTCGGCAATGTGGCTTTTGCCAGTAACTGCTTTGAACTTTTCATGGACTATATGCACCGTATTCAGGCAAGGAGTCCCTTTGAACAGACCTTTATCGTGCAGTTGACAGTCGATGAGAACGACAACGTAAGTTACCTTGCCACCGGGCGGGCGATCGCCAACAAAGGTTACAGTGCCACACCGTACTGCAATCTGGTTTCTCCAGAAGGCGGTCAGCAGCTTGTGAACGAAACGATCAAAGCATTAAAAGAAATCCGTTAAAATATAAGGATAAAAACAAATGAAAAAATTATTTTACAGTACTCTGGCACTCTTGTCGCTGCTGACTGCTCCGGCGATTGAGGTTGATATTTTTAAATCCGATGGCGATCCGCGTATTGTGGATTTCACCATCCCGGCGGGGGAAAAAGATTCTCTGCACAAAAGTTTTATTATCGAAGGCGGCGGCAAAAAGTATTATCCCCAGACTTTGATGATCAGCCGTTACCCCAATGGTGCGGCGCGCTGGTACCGGCTTTCTGCCGATCTTCCGGCGGGGCGTTACACGGTCACTCCCGGCAAGCTCCCGCCCAAAGCGGTGAAAAATGCGGTCAAAGCGGTGAAAAAGCTGGAGTGTTACAGCAATAAACTTTATAAGTTGAGTTTTGAAAAAAAGCCCTTTGTTATCAAAGTAACTTCCGGCAAAGAAGAGTTTGCCATTCGTGCGCCTCAAATTACGCTGCCCGATGGCAGCCAGCCGGAAGCCGTTTTTGAAAAAGTCCAGCTCTTTGACAGCGGCAACACCGTTACCGGTTTGGAGTTCCGGGGCAAATACGATCATAAGAGCGACAAAGATACCCGCTATTGGCGGCTGCGGATAACCATGTGGGCCAACAAACCCTTTATCGGTGTGGAACCGCTGCTGGGGGCGGCACTGAAAAAACCGCGTACCCCCGGCAAGGTTGCAGAGCGGGAGTGGAAATACGGCGTAACTGCGTACGAAGAGATGCTGGAGTGGAAATCGGCAACTATGCAAATCGAAGCAGTCAAAGCTCCCGCTCTGGGGAAAATTTGTCACCTGACCCAGTGGGAAGATCACAGCTACGAAAAACTCCTTAACGGCAAGAGCGAAACGGTCAAAGGCGCTTTGGGGCTTTTTGATCTGGCGGGCAAAGGCTCGCTGGCGATCCCGGAAATGGCAGAGCGTTTCCCCATTGGCGTAACCCAGTCGGGCAACAAACTCAATGTGAATTTGTTTCCGGAGATCCAGCCGGTCAACCGCTATGCCAAGCGCGATAAAGAGTATGTGCATTACTTTGCGTTGCGTACCGGCAACTATGTTATCCGTGCGGGGGTGGAAGTGTCATTTCCCATGTATCTTGTGCTGAACAAAAAAGTTGATGCCGCCAAACTCCTTTCGCCAGTGCCCGTAGGATTGGTGGATGTGGAAGATCTGCAGAAATCCGGCGCGTGGCTCAACTACATCGGCAAGCCCGATAAATACAGCAAATACTTTGATAAAGAGATCCTCATCGGTCTGGATTCTTACCTCAATTACAGCAAAAAAGAACGCTGGTACGGCTTCCTCAACTACGGCGACAGTCACGGCGAACGCACCTGGAACTGGTTCAACAACGAATACGATGCCGCGGCGATCTTCTTTGAACAGGCGCTGCGTTTCCGCAAGCCGGAGTATTTCCGCGAAGCGGTGCGTTCCATCCGCCATCAGATGGAAGTCGATACCGTTAAAAGTCATCCCGGCGGCATGAATGGAGCTATCTACACCCACAGCATGGGGCATACCGGCGGCTATTACAAAGATGGCGAATTCAAATTCAGCAACTATGGCGGCGGCGGCAAACTCTTTGTAACCAGCAAAGTATCCAACGGCCACATGCGTATCCGGGGTATGTGTATGGGTTATGTGCTGACCGGCGACCGGAGATTTCGCGATACGGCAAACATGACCGGCGATTATATTCGCAGTACCCAGCTTTTTGTCAACCGCACCTGGAGTGCCACCCATCGTGAACCGGGCTGGGCTTTGGTCAATTTGACCAGTATTTACTGGATGAACGCCACCCCCCGTTTCCTGCGGGCGTGCGAAGATCTGGCGTGGACTGTTATGGCACAAGCCCGGGGCCGGGGCGTCCGCCACGACCGGCTGGAACGGCACAACGCGCCTAAACCGCCGGAAGGCTGGAACGAAAAGAACAGTATTTACCGCACCGGCGCACTCTCTTTCCCCACCGGTTATCAGGCAGCTGGGATGTATCTGGTGTATAAGATCACTCAAGACGAATATTTGCAAAAGGCTTTACGCGACAACCTCAAAGCCACCGCAAATTACGTCAAAACCCGCCTCTATTACCCTGACCGCAAAGGCTTTGTCCACAGCCCGGTACCGTGGCGGCGGCAAAGTACCCGCAACGGGTCGGGGGCAGGCAACGCCATGCGCAATGTGCTGTTGATCGACACCTTGCTGACCGGCGATAAAGAGTCGCGGGCGATCTCCTGCGATACCATGCAGCAGATGCTGACCCGGCGGGAGGTTTTTGCTTCGCCTTTGAAAAACACTGATCCGGATAATCCCGACCCCAAGGGCGTTACCAGCGGACTCTACTTTGTACCGCTTACGCTGGAGCTGATGCGGCAGCTTGATATCGTTATGCCGGAAATCAAATACGATCTTTCCCAGCGTTATTCCTGGAACGGCACTGTGGACGGCATGTCGGGCATCAAAGATAAAGGTACCGGCAGAACCGCAAAATAAGCAAGAGGCATTATAGATTTTTAAACAGAAGGCTCTGTTCCCAATACGGGTAGGTAGAAAAAAATGACAGATATACCTGTGCATTGAGAATTTTTTCAAAATTTGAATGGCATTTATCTTTTTGCGGAGCAAAAAGATAAATGCCGGTAAAAGGTTTGGAAAAAAGGGGTGGAGTTCCGCCGTCGCCAAGGCTATGGCGGGACAAGTTGAGTCGGGGGAAAAAGGACCGATCCAGCAAAAGGTCTTTTTCCCCTCCTCAAGTACCAGAGCTAAACAGAAAAATGTAAGTTGGCAGCTATTTTATGGAGTCGGTTTTTATTCCTGTACCCCGGCAGATAACCCATGACCGGGACTATTTTATAGAGTTGTGGCAGGCTGTGGAACAGCAGTATGCTCTTTACATAACGATCCACGACCACACCGGCAGTCTGCTGCTTTCCGATGGCAGGATGCTCCGGCCGCAGGGCAATATCCACCGCTGCGACTTCTGCACTTACAACCGGGAGTATCACGGCAACCAGTGCGTCGACCATTGCCGCTGGCAGATCGCCGCCGAAGCCGCCCGCAGCGGCAAGCCCTTTATCAGCCGCTGCCATGCCGGAGCGATGGAACTGGTGCTGCCTTTGCGGCGGCGCGGCAAACATCTGGCAACGATCTTTGCCGGAACATTCCGGGATCCGGAGCTGAAACTTCCGGCGGCATGTCCTAAAAAATTTTGTCAGCTCTATAACGCGCTGCCGGTCTGGCGGCCCAATAATGTGGCGTTGTATCTGCGGGAATTGGAAATGCTGGGCGCAGCACTGCTGGCGTTGGCAGAAAATGAACGGTTCAGCTCCGGCAATGCTTTGCGGGGGCGCAAGGCGGTGATCGAGGAGTTTTTCCGCTGCAATTTGTCCACGCCGGATCTGGGTTTGAAAAATCTGGCAGACAAGCTGGAACTCTCCCAATCCCGCACCAGCCACATTCTGCGGCAGGAATTCAATCAGAGTTTCAGCGAATTGCTCAATAAAGTAAGGATAGAACGGGTCTGTCAGCTGTTGAGTTCAACTGAAATGACGCTGGGGAAGATAGCTCAGCTTTGCGGTTTCAGTAACGAATATTATTTAAGCAGAGTTTTCCGCCGGGCGACCGGTATGACACCGGGCAGTTACCGCAACGCCGCCCGACAGGCAGAAACAGTTGAAAAAGAGGATATAAAGAATATATGAAAATTGCAGTAACCGGCAATTTGGGCCACTTGAATTATCTTTTTGAAGATCTGCCCAAACTCCCCCAATGTCAGGTAGTTGCCGCCGCTTCCGCCGGGGGTAGCCCCCCGGAGCGGACAATTCGGGCTTTGAAGGAACTCAAGCTCCCGGAACCGGAGCTTTTCGGCGATCACCAGACCATGCTGGATAAAGTCAGACCGGATATTGTGGTGATCGGCGGACCTTTTGAAGAACGCGCCCTTATGTGCCAATATGCCATTGAGCGCAACATAGCGGTTTTTACTGAAAAACCCGCCGCCATCACGCTGGAGGGACTGGATGATTTGGAAGCTGCCGTAAAAAAGTACAACGGCGTACTTTACGGCATGATGGGCATTCGTTTTGAGCCGCCCTTTTACACCGCTTTGGAAATCATAAATTCGGGAATGATCGGTAAAGTCAAACTTATTTATACCCGGAAATCCTACAAGATCGGCAACCGCCCGGAATACTATTTTTGCCGCAGTACCTATGGCGGCACTATCCCGTGGGTGGGTATCCACGCCGTGGACTGGATCGCTTGCTGCAATGCCGGCAAGTTCCGCAAGGTAAGGGCGTTGCAGCATTATGGCGAAAAGAGCCGCGGCACGCTGGAAACCGCCGCTCATTGTATCTTTGAGCTGGATTCCGGAGCTATCGCTTCGGCGGATATCGATTTTATGCGTCCATCGGGCGCCCCCACTCATGGCGACGACCGGCTGCGGGCGGTGGGCGAAAAGGGCATTGTCGAAGCAGCTCAAGGCAAAGTGGAATTGATGACCGATGACTGCACAAGCTATCCCGAGCTGAAAACGCCGCCGGTGGGCTGTTTTGGCGAAATGGTGCGGGCGTTGGCGAGTGATCCGGCCGCCGCCCAAGCCGAAACGGCTTTGACTCTGCAAGTTACCCGGGCAGCATTGACCGCCCAGAAGTCAGCAGACTTAAATCAGGAAATTAAATTATTGTCCTGACTTGTGTGAGCAAGCAAAGTACGGTGGCACATCGCGGGCAATCTCGAGCCTTGCTTCAACCCTGCACCTCGGTTGAGTACAAAGGTACACGCCCTCGGGCAGGGCATTGCAAAACTCGACATTGCCGCACGCTGTATCCACCGGCGGCTTGCTATGGTTTTGGCGTTTACTTGTATGTTTTTTATCATAAATTATGTAATTCAACATTTCAATTTTTACAAAATCTGGTACATTAGTATACAATAAGGAGATGTTTTTATGAAAGCAAAAGTTGCACTTGTCGGGGTTGGCGGTTACGGCTACAATTATGTGGAAAATTTGTGCCGTCTGGCAGAAGAAAACCGCATTGATTTTGTTGCCGCCGCCGAATTTGCTCCCGAAAAGTGGCAGGAGCGTATCGAAACATTGCAAAAGCATAATGTCAGGATCGTTAAAGATGCTGACGAACTTTACAGTTTGGGTGTGGATTTTGATCTGGTATGTCTGCCCGTGGGCATCGAAAGCCACGAACCGTTGACCATTCAGGCGTTGGAACACAACTGCAATGTTATGGTGGAAAAACCGCTGGCAGGCTCTCTGGCTGCCGTGGAAAATATGATTTCTGCCCGGAACAAAACCGACCGCTTTATCGCCGTGGGGTATCAGCATTTTTACGAACCGGCTTTGCAGAAAGTCAAAGAGTTGCTGCTTTCCGGCAAACTGGGCAAGATCACCAAAGTCAAACTTATGGGCCGCTGGCCCCGGGGCGACGCTTATTACGATCGCAATTACTGGGCAGGGAAAATCTTCGGCAGACATTCGCAAATATTGGATTCGCCCTACTGCAACGCCTTTGCCCATTACATAAATATCGTGCTTTATCTTGCCGGCAAAAGCCGCGACGAAGCGGCAACGCCCCAGCTTACTGCTGCCGAACTTTCCCGCTCAAGAGATATTGAAAATTTTGATACCGGCATCGTCCGTTTTGCCGCCGGCGATATTCCGGTCACCGCCATGTTCACCCATTGCTGTGCGGAAGCAAGTTCACCGCAAATACTCTTTACTTGCGAAAATGGTTCGGTATATTACAACGAAAGCGGCTCCTGGCAAGTTGCCGGAGCTGACGGCAATGTGCTGCCGGAATTTACTGTAACCTGTGCCGCCGCTCACCGAAATATGTTTGAAGCGGTGATCAAATGCCTTACCGACCGCAGTCAGCGTATCTGCACGCCGGAGATCGCCGCAAAACATGTGATGCTTATGGAAGAATTGTATAAAAAAGCCGAAGTCAAAACCCTTGCTCCGGAGCAATACACCATCGGCGAAAAAGGCGTGCGTTTGAATAAAGGTTTAGCCGAAGCGTGGGATGTTATGTTTGCTGCGCTGTAAGCGTAAAGAGTCATCAAATACGCCCTGTTGTACGCAAGCTGTCGGGGAGCAGGGTATTGAAATTCAGCATTCTTCTTTTTTCAGCGGGCAGTTGCGGTATTTCCCCGGAGGGATGCCCATTTTCCGCCGGAAAATACGATTTAAGTAATATTCGTTGCTCATGCCGGTCTGCCGGGCGATTTCCCGCAAAGGCAGATAGGTATTTTCCAGCAGATCGCAGATCCGCTGGACCCGGGCTTCCATTAACAGTTTACTGAAACTTTTGTGGAATTCCTCCTGCAAAACATGACTGGTGCGGGAAGTTGATAAATTCAATTTTTCTGCCAACAGCTCCAGCGTGCAATCCTGGGATGTCAGCTTTTTCCGGAAAAAATCTTCGATGATCTGCCGACGGCTGTTTTCATCTTTCAGGGTGTTCCGCTCTTTATCCGCCCAGACCAGCGCCGCTGACCCCAACAGCTCCAGCACTTGCACAATGACCGGGTATTTGCTGCGGTACCACACCGGCAGATCGTTGTATAACGCTTTCCGCTGATTATCCCAGGAGTCGGGCACTGCAAAGTCCGCATCCCGGAAGGAGCCGCCGAAAATCGTTGCCACATGCACATTTTGCCAGAAAAGCGGCATCACCACTTCCACCACCCCGGCGTAACACCGGTAAAGCATGGGGCCCTCGGCTTCGGAGGCTTTCTGCATGGCTTCTTTGGCGCAATGCTGGATGCAATGCCGGTGGAATTTTTCCCGGCAATAACTGCAGTATCCGCTGCGGTGGATATTGCCATGCAGCCGCAATAATTTGCCGTCGGAAAGCAGCAGACTGCCGGAGTGATCGTGGATGGTTATGTGGATTTTATGCAAATCTTCCAGATAGTTCCAGATTTGCACAAAATACTCCCGGCTATTATATCCGGGCAGATTTACAGGGGTAAATGTCGATTCCATAGCTTGGGAATATATGTTTTTATTCCAGTTCTTTCAGCGAAAAATCGCAGATCGTTATTTCTTCTCCGGCGGCAAAATTGTTTATCCATAAATTGATCTGGCTGTATTTTTTCGGTTCAACTTCCGTAAAATCGCCTTGCAGAAAAATTATTCCATCTTTTTCTCCTGTCAAAGTCAGCGGCAGCCGACCGTTGTCAAATCTGCCATGTACCGAATAACGGCTGCCGGGAATATTGCTTTTTATCTGCATGACCGCCCGGTAGGATCTGCCCTTTTGCAGTTTGACTTTTTGCGAAATAAGTGCATTGCCGTTACCGGCAGATCGCTTGAATGTTACAGTTTTGTCTGCCTGAAGCTGTTCAACGCCTTGGGGCGAGTTCCACTTGCTGCCCGCCAGTTCCTTGCCCACTGTTTTCCGGGCGGCGGCGGCCTCCTGCCGGGCAACAACAGCTTCATCAACGATTTCTTTGAGCGAAACCGAATCCACCCAGGCGTTTTTGTGCATGTTGGTTTTGGAACTCCACACCGAGAAGACCGCCCGGGTGTTCCCCTTGGGGTTGGTGAAATCTGTTGTTACAGTCTGCCACTCTTGGGTATCCGCTGCCCGTTTGATAAAACTTCTGCCCACATTGGGCCGGACTTCCAGACGCAAATTCAAGGGTTCTTCGCCTTTGACTACGGCAGTCGCGCGGTAGCGGGCACCGGGTTTGAGTGTTACATTCTGCCGCAACTTCCAGCTGCCGGGCTTTTGAGTCATACAGATTTTCAGCGAGCGATTGCCGGTTTTGAAATTTTTTGTATCAAAAGTGGCATTGCCTTGAGCATAAAGTTTTTCTTCCCGTGCCGAATAGAATGTCGATTGCCAGCCGGGGTGCAGGGGATCATTCAGCAGGGCATTATCGCTTTTTTCCCTGCCGGATTGATCGGCGTTGAAGAGCAGTTCTTTGCCGACGACTTTGTATTTTTTATTGGGTATGACTTTACCGGCAAGCTCCATATAAACATACTCATTGCCCATTTTTACGCAGCAGTAAAATTTAGTACCTTTAACAAAAATGCGTCCGGCGATCTCTTCTCCCGGTTCCGGCAACTCCTGATTTTCCGCCAGTTGAGCGGGGGGCAGAGTCAGCACATCCGGCGCCATGCCCGGACTCTTTTTGACTCCATCCACCGCCACGGGGTGTTCCACATTGATAAAGCGGTTGCCGGAAATCAACTCCTGATACCCGGGAGCATTGCCGGAAAGGGCAAACCCCACCGGAGAATTTACTATAACATTGTTGATAAAGGTGTTTTCGTAACCGCTGCGTACCACAAATGCCTGATGGGGCATATTGAAAACCATATTGTTTGCCCACAGCGAGCGGCCGCTGTTGCACTCAAAGCCAAAGCTGTCGTCGGTATTGAGGGCGCTGCCGTCTACGATATTATTAACCACGCTGACAAAATGCTCTTTGCCGCCGGTTTTGATTTCAATAACGCTCCGCCAGCCGGAATTGGTGCAAATATTGCCCTGCACCACGGCACGGTTGGCTTTAAGATAGATCGCGGCACCTGCCAGACGACGGCGTTTACCGTTTTCAAAGATCCAGTTCCGGTTCAATACTTTGCCATCTTTGGTGCGGAACTGGCGGCCGATATCTTTGCCGGGTATGGGTTCGCCGCGGTTTACATCGCGCACCACATTGCCCTGCACGGAAACATTGTGTCCGTAAATCAAAATGCCGTGGGTGTAGGAGTGTTTTTCTGTATTGCCCAAGCCGCCGGTCAAAAGCTGGTTGTCGTGAACGATGGCGCTGGAAAGGTGAGTAGTGCATCCCTCGGAGATCTGCCCGCCTTTGCCGATCTGGATACCTGTAAGCCCGAACTTCCGGAGTATGTTGCCCCGCACGATCGCCCCGCCGTGGATGGGCGACGAAAGAAATATGGGGTAGCCAACGCCCTCAAACAGACAATTTTCCACCCTTGCCGAACCCAGTTCTTTACAGCGTATGCCGATACCGTATGAGGGGGTGAAAAAACGGCAGTTTTCGATAACGATGCTTTCGATCCGGTCGGATGAAGGCTGTCTTTTGCCGCTTACATCTACTGTCGGAAGTCTGCGGAAGCCGTCAATGCCGTGGTAAGCATGAAACTCAACATTTTTTACTTCCAGCGACGGGTTTGCCCCGACAGATACACCATTCAGATCAATGATCGACACCCGGTTTTCTCCGGCAGGTTTCTGCTCCGGTGCCGCCGATGAACGCAGTATTGCCGGTATACCTCTGCCTTCAATGACAAGTTTGCCTTTTTTAAGGATGAAAAGCTGACTTTTATTGGTTGCAAGGGTTGCACCATCTTGCAGGATCAAAGCGACATCTCTGGTTATTACAAGGGGGGTATCAAGCTCATAGACCCCGCCGGGTATATAGACTACCCGCTCCTGGGCGACAGCTTGAGCAAGGGCATCGCCCCAACTGTTTTTACCGGTTTTATATTTGCTTAATTCTGCACCGTTGAGCATAAACGCCCAACACAACAATCCAACGATCAGCAATCTCATTTTTTACACCTCACAGCTATATTATACTATAAAACCTATCTTGAAAATTTCAATTTTTTACTTTTGTTCTGTTCCCAATAAGGGACCCCCTTTTTCCAAACCTTTTCCCGGCATTTATCTATTTGCTCTGCAAATAGGTAAATGCCATTCAAGTTTTAAAAAAGTTCCAATACAAAAGTTGATCATAAAGATTTTTACTGACCTACCCGTATTGGGAACAGAGCCTTTACTTTTCAGTACTTGGGGAATCATCTCTTGCAAGCAGACAGTTCTGCCGCAATAATTCTTTGCGCAAAACCTCATAATCTGGTATATCCAGCGCGGCGGCACATCCGGCGGCCTGCCCGGAGGCTATACAGCTTACATTCAGCCGGACGGCACTTATCAGCTCCGGTTCCACGCCGATTATACGCCCGGCTGCCAGCAGATTATCGAAACTCCTGCTGCGGATCGCTCCGTAAGGTACTGCCAGTTTGCCGGTAACGCGGCTGCTCCAGGGCGAGTTGAAACATTTTACATAATGCCCGCCGATGTAACTGCCGCAAAGTGCCACCACCTCTTCCGGCGGTTCGGGGTTGTATACATCATGCATGGTCATCTGACGGCAGCTGACGATACTGCGGGTATAACGCACCCCCATCATGGGGGCGATCTGGGCTATGGAGCAATCGGCAAATTCTTCAAACTCATTTTTCAGCCAATTTACGACCTCCGGTATCTGACGCAAAAGCTCTTCGTGCATGGCGTTGTATTGCACCGGGTCGGCGGCATCGCCGGCAACTGCGGTCAGGTTGAGGATCACCACATCGTCCCGCATCATATTGGTACCCATAAAGCGATCCTGAATAGCTACCGGGAACTTTTTGGTTGGGAGCTTTTCCCGGAATTTGCGGCAAATAGCTGCTTTGTCAAAATTTTTAACATTATGCACCTTGAACATCAAGGTTTTGGTCATGCTCAATTCCGAATCAGGCGTAATTACATCGGCTCCGGCAAGTACGGAAAAACTGGCGTCGCCGGTAGCATCCACAAAGTTTTTGGCATTCAGTGTGATCGCTTCCGAACCGCACTGCACGGTTACACTTTTTATCACTCTGCCGCAAGACTCAACTTGGGTCACAATGGCATTGAAAAGCGTTTCCACCCCGGCATCGCGCAGCATATCCAGCATAACGAGCTGCATGATATTTTCATCAAAAACCGCATTGCCCCGCCAGACCAGACCATGGTGTTCTTCCAATTGCTGCAGCAATTCATCGGCAATGCCGCCCGCCCGTTTAGGCAGCGGCCAGCCGCTTAAAAATGCAGTAAGAGCGTAAACGGCACTACCGCCAACCGAAGAAAGTTTATCCAGCAAAAGCACTTTGGCTCCGGCACGGCGGGCGGCAAGAGCCGCCGCAAAACCGCTGACCCCGGCACCGGCAACAATACAATCATACATCTTCATAGAAATCATTCAAAGTGGTTAAAAATTGCCGCCCTTAAAAAGGTACTTTGTTCCATTTATTTCGTATTGTTTTACCGTACCTGTTTCCACATGACCGTCGCACATCAGGACATTGGCAAGGCTGTTATGACGGAAATCCATTCCTTTGGAGTTGACAGCCGTCGCTTTCATCGGCCAGGAGCCGGAGTCAAACCGCACATACGAGTTGCCGCTTTTGAAGCTGTCGGCAAAAAATAATGATCTGGAAGCATCAAAGAGTGTAGAAAACTTTATACCGAACAATACTGAAGAGTGGCGACCGGTAGGTTGTTCATCGTGAGCAGTATATAAATTCTGACCATAACTGAAAAATGTGTGCTGATTGTTTTCCTGAATACGGTCGGCATCGCTGGGGCAGGTGAAAATACTGTTGGCTTTGTTTTCATTCCACTCTTCATCTTTTGATATATACCGGTGGATCACCCGGTAAAAGTTCAGATCTTGTATGGATGGCGGAAAGTGATCTTCCCAATCGTTGCTGTACATCAGACAATATATACCGATCTGCCGGAGATTGGATGTGCATTTGCTGCTTCTGGCACTTTCCCGGGCAGCAGAAAGGGCGGGCAGCAGCATCGCCGCTAAAATAGCAATAATGGCAATTACAACCAGCAGTTCAATCAAGGTAAAACATTTCTTCATAAAGTGTTCCTTTCCTCTCTTTGTTAAACCGATTTTCAGTGAACCACGATACAAATAAACTTCTTGTGCGACTACCTTCCGGATCAGAAATCCCCGCCCAGAAAAAGGTAGGCGTTTCCGTTTGAGCCTTCATATTGTTTGAATGTCCCCGGTTCAACGTGACCGTCGCACATCAGCACATTGGCAGTATTGTTGTGGCGGAAACTCATACCGTAACCAACGGGTTTTGAGGTGTCAAAGGGGTATTTGCCGGAGTCCAAGCATACATACCCGTTTATATCTTTTTCTTTGGTCACAGCCTCTCCGTAACGCGAACTGTCGGCAAAAAAGAGAGTTTTGGAAGCATCAACAAGGTCACTGAATTTGGTCATAAAACGCACCACGCTGGGGCGGTCTGCACGGAGAACAAAACGGTCGCAGCAAGTGTAGGTATTTTCGCCATAACTGTATACAGCATTTTCTATTTTGCTGTCGCTGGAGCGTTCGGCATCACTTGGGCACATATATATGGTATTATGAGTGTTTTTATTCCATTTTATATCACCGGTTATATAGGGCTGCAATGCATTATAAAATTGCCGGGCATAAATGGAGGGCGGAAAATAGCCGTCGTGATCATCGCTGTACATAAAACTGTAAACCCCGATCTGCCGCAGATTGCCGGTGCATTTACTGCCTTTCGCTGATTCCCGCGAGGCGGAAAGAGCCGGCAGCAGCATAGCCGCCAGAATGGCAATAATAGCAATTACGACCAAAAGTTCAATCAGCGTAAATCTCTTTTTCATAAGTATTGCCTTTCTTGAGTAAATTATTGTCAACCAACAATAATTTACAACAAATTTTCTCCGGCAGCAATGCACTTTACGCAAAAGGATTTATACAATTATGCTGTTTGCCGATTTTTTACAAAAACCGCCACCCCGCTGGACGACCGGCAAAAAATCGCCCGGGTCGCTGCCGGAAAACTTTATGCCGAACCGGCTCCGGCGGAGGCGTGTTTACGGTAAATCCGGGGGGAGAGCTGGAACTGCTTTTTGAATTGTTTATTGAAGTGCGACAGCGTGTGAAATCCGCATGTATACGCTATTTCCGAAATGGGTACATTGGTGCCTTTGAGCATTTCAGAAGCTTGCAGCAAGCGGTAACTGTTCAAATAAGCTATGGGGGAGCTGCCGGTCTGCTCGGTGAATTTGTGCAGAAAATAGCTCTTGCTCATCCCCACTGAACGGGCTATACCATCTACGGAAAGATTTTTGGCATAGTGGCTTTTGATATATTGCTCCGCCGCCCGGATCGGGTCGCTGGAGCGCATGGATTCAAAAAATCGCAGTTTGCTGTAACTTTCGCAAATATATTCGCCCAGCATTTGCACTAATTCTATGAGGCCTTCGGACTCTTCTTCGCTTAAAATGCGGGTTTTGGAGTAATACTCTTCCAACTCGCCGGGCGATAGTTTCAGAAAATCCAGCTCCTGGCGGATTTTTTTCAGCGTTTCGGCATCCGGCGGCTTTTTCAGAAACTGCCCCACACACAAACTGCCCATGTACTCTTTATTGACAAAAATCGGGATCAAGGCATCGTAAAATCCTGCATGGCAAGCCTTTATCACCGGTTTGCCGGTGCGTTTTGCTTCGGCGACCCGCCGGGGGACCAGTGCGGCACAGCGGGCGGCACCATGTTCGTTTTCCATGATCCTGGCGCACAGGGCGTTGCAATGGCTTTTGCCGCAAATGGTAAAGGTGGTGTTGTCCGGAGCCATAAAGTCCAGCGGCAGATGAAAAAGCTTGTAAAAAGCATCGTGGTAGTTATACAGAAGTTTCTTCCGTGCCAGATCGTTGAATTTATCCATTTTTGCTCCGTAAAAGGTTGTATTTCCAAAGATAATATAGCTCTTTATGACGAAAAAAGCAATTTTGGAATAAAAAAAAGCAATATCAAGGTAGTATTAAGTGCAGATTGTTGTATAATAATTTCAGAAAGATTTTTCACCAACTTTTAATGTAAGGTTCTGATTTATGAAAAAAGCATTAGTTCTCGGCGCCCATCTGGATGACTCGGTCATAGCCATGGGCGGCACTATCGCCAAAATGGTCAAAGCCGGTATTCAGGTGGATGTATTCTGTTTCGGCAACGGCGACGAAGCCTACACCCACCCCGGCGACTCTGCCAATGCGGTCAAGCGTTTCACCCGCGACGCCATCAAGGCCCACGAGCGTTTGGGCGTGGCAAGTTTTGAGTGCTACGATGTGCCGGACTTCGGCGTGGATGCCAACCGGGAGTTTTATCAGCAGTGCATCCGGGTGATCCGTCAGCACAAGCCGGATGTGATCTTTGCCCATTATTGGAACGAATATTTTCAGCACCACGGCATGGCGACCATCAGCCGCGATGCGTGGAATCAGGCGGCATGGGCGTGCAGTGCCGATTTTGGCGTGGAACCCCACCGGGCAAAGAAGTATTTTCACTTTGAGGTCAACGACCCCCTGCCGGAACCCAGTCATATAGTCGATATAACCGATACTTTTGAAGATAAAATGGCAGCGTGGATGTGTTTTGAAGATGCCCACGACCATCTGGGCGAACTGGATAACGCTCTGGAGGCCCGCGCCCGCTACCACGGCAGCCGTGCGGGTTTCAAATATGGCGAACCCTTCCGCCAGAGCTTTTACCTTATGGAAAATATTAAAGACATAAAGGAGATCTTCTGAAAATGAGCAAGCCCTTTTACTTTGCTATGAGTGTGGACGATGTGGCTCTGAAAGGCTGGAGCAAGCCGGAAAACTTTGAACACCTTATTGAGTTTTTTCAGGCAGAAAAAGTTCCGGCAACATTCTTTGTAGTGCCCATCGACGAAGAGAGCGATCAACCGTTTTACACCTTGAGCGACCGCTATTTGCCCACCATCAAAAACGCCAAAAAGCTGGGGTTCGACTTTGGTCAGCACGGTTTGCGCCACAACCGGTTTGAATTGGGCGTGCCGCCGGATATGGTGCTGGATCTGCCCCACGAAGTGGAAAACAAGCGTTATGCCCGGGAAAATGCCGCCGCACTGGCTGCCGATCATTGTGTGGAAAATTGCCGTGCCCGGCTCCGTCAGGGCAGAGAAATATTGGAAAAGGCATTCGGTTTTGAAGTCAAAGGCTTCCGCTCCCCGGCTTTGCAGGAAAGTCCGGGCATGTTTCAGGCCCTTGCCGCCGAAGGCTACACCTACGACAGCAGCAACTGTATGCAGGAAACCGGCTGGGATTATCTGTTGGACAAAATGGATGTGCCGCCCCGGAAGATCACCCGGGAGCGTTACGAAAGTTTGCGCGCCAAAGGCTATAACCTTATGCTGCCGTTAACTTGCGATTACACATGGTATCTGACTTGCGAACGCTATGCTGAAACTATGGAAATGGCAATTCAGGACTTGCAGAGCTGTATGGATCAGGATATACCCTTTGTAACAGTTTGCCATATCGATCCGGTTCATGAGGGCGAAGGCTTGCGCTTTTTGCACGAACTTTATGCCAAAGCCAGAGAAATGGCTGCTGCCGCCGATCTGAATATAGAATTTGTCAACCTCCAAACTTTAGCAGAAAAGGTGAATTTGTAATGAATAAGAAAGTTCAGATAACCAGTTTTGATGCCGAAGATGCCGGTGTTTTCGGTGATGTTCTGACCAAACCCCTTATCCACAGCAAAGCCAAAGTCGGCTTGCTGGCGTTGGGCTACTTTGAATATTGGCGCATGTATCCGGCTCTGGAAGATCAGGTGGCAAGCGACCTCAACGGTGCCGCTGAACGGCTGAAATCGATGTTGAGCGATTGCATAGTTACCTACCCCGGCATGGTCGATACCCTTGACCGTGCCGAAGAAGCGGGTATGGCGTTCCGCAATGCCGAAATCGACGTGTTGGTGGTGATCGCCGGTACTTATCTGCCGGACTTTATAACCATGCACGCCATCAACCGTTGTGCCGCCCGGCCCCAAGTCATACTGTTCAACACCCAGACCGGGTGCGATGTGAATCCCAAAGACAACTACATAGCCACCATGCGGAACTCGGCGTTGATCGCCATAACCCAGCTCTCCGGATCATTCCACAAAATGAAGCTGGACTACAAAACCGTGGTGGGCGAAATCAGCGATATGGCCTCTTACGCCAAAATCGCCCGGGAAGTCAAAGCTCTCCACGCCGCCAAACGCCTTGCCCTTTCCACCTACGGCATCGTGGGGCATGTTTTCCGGGGCATGTATGATCTGGAATTCGACCGTGCCAAGGTGAAAGGTTTTCTGGGGCCGGAAATCATGACTATTCAGGCTGAACACCTGATCGATTTGTGGAGAAAGGTCAGCGAAAGCGAGGCCGAAGAAGTTTCCGAAGCACTGCTCAAGCGCTTCAAGAGCCGCAATGTGGATAAAGACGATGTGGTCAAATCGGTCAAGCTGGGTCTTGCCATGCGCGCATTGTATAAAAAGTTCAATCTGGACGGCCTCTGCTTCCTCGGTCAGCATTACATCGAAAAGATGACCGGCGCCCCCGCCCGTATGGGCGCGTCGCTTTTGATGGAACACGACAAGTTCCCGGTGGCATGCGAAGGCGATGTGGGCGGTCTGGTGATGATGGATCTGATGAAAGATTTTACCGGCAACACCCCCTTTCAGGCAGAGTGGGGGCAGTTTGACGAAAAGAACAATGCCCTCTTCCTGCTGGGCCACGGCATCGGCACGCCCGACCTTGCCGCTTCCGACGACGCCATAACCCTTACCGGTTCGCCGGAAGAATGGGGCTTCAAAGGCGGCGGACTCAACTATGAATTGATAATGAAACCCGGCACCGTGACTTTCGGCCATGTGCTCAACTGCGGCGAAACTTACCGTATGCTTATAAGCAAGGGCGAAAGTTTTGAATTCCCCACTTTGCCCTGCAACGAACTCCATGCCATGGTGCGGGTGGAAAAACCGGTCAAACAGTATTTGGAAGAGCTGATCTCTGTCGGTGTGGCACACCACGCCATTGCGGTCCACGGCGACTGCACGGCAGCATTGGAAAGAACAGCGGAACTTATGCGGATCGAAGTGGTGAAATTATGAGCAAATTAACTGAAAAGCTCCGGATCTTTGAGCGGATCGAAGCGGGCAAAAATGTCCATGTATTGGCTCTGGGCAGCTCCAATACCGAACACTTTATGGTGGGAGCGCACTGGTTTGACTATGTAAATATCGGCTTTATGCACAAATACCGCCGCTGGACCGATGACCGCAGTTCGGTGGATAACCCCGCACTTTGTCTGAATGCGGGCACCAGCAACAACACCACCGCCGAACTCCTGAATCGTTTTGACCGGGATGTGGCACCGTTCAAGCCCGATCTGTTGATCCTGACAGCCGGGATCAACGATGCCAACCCCAACCGGAATGTCAGCAAAGATGAATACCGCAACAATCTTATTGAGTTGCGGAAACGGGTCAATGATCTGGGCGGCGATGTGCTTTTCCAGACCTATTACTCCTGCGATAAAGAAAAACTTATGGAAACCCGGCCGGATTGGGCGGCAAATTATGAGCCTTATATTGAAATAATCCGGGAAGTTGCCGGAGAGTATCTCAACGACAACTTCAAACGCTGGGAACGGCTGCGCAAGTACGATATCAAAGCCTTCCGGCTGCTGCTGCGGGACAGTCTGCATCTGAATCCCGACGGCAACGCCGTCATCGGTCTGGATCTGGCACGCTTGCTGGAGCTGCCGGTGCCCGACGAAAACCTGCCCTGGATCAAAGCGGGGGTCTTCGCCCGGAAAACCATGGATCTGCTGGAAGCTATGGAAGAATCCGGCAGATAAATCCGGCAGCTGAAGCTCCCCCGGCGGGGGTTGGGCGCCGCATACATCCGGTTTTGCTGCGCCCGGCTGTCAGAAAGACTTAACGCAGTCAGCGTTTTCCGCTGACTGTTCCATTCAGATCTTCTGCCATTTTGTAGCATTTGGCGGCGCGTGCGGCATCCGGCGGACAGCCGTGACCGAGTTCAGCCATTATGCCCAGATTTCGCCAGCTGGCAGCGTAACCTTTTTGGGCGGCGCGTTCAAAATATTTGCGCGAAAGTCCGTAATCCGGCTCGGGCAGCTTGAAAAAGTATACCCCCATGCGGTGCTGCGCCGGCGCAAAGTCCAGCTCATCTGCCGCACAACGGTAGTTGGCAAGCGCTTCGGCAGTACGGTCGCGGCGCATCAGCCAGTCGCCGTAGTTTACCAAACCTTCGGGATCGCGCATTTCGGCGGCTTTGCGGTAGTAGATCCCCGCCTTGGCGAGAGCTTCGTCGCTGTCGGCAGAAAGTTTTTCGTAGATCACCCCCAGCGCGGTGAACGCCCGGGCGTGTTTTCTGGCGGCGGCAGCTTGCAGGAGCTTTTCGGCTTTAAGCAGTTCGTCAGGAGTCGCAGCCCGGGTCAGAAGCAGCATCCCCAGCGCGGTTTGAGCTTCCAGACAATTCTGACCGGCGGCTTTGCGGTAAAACTCTCCGGCAAGCACTTCGCTTTTGATCACCCCCCGACCCTGCTCGTAGAGCTTGCCCAATTCGTATTGTGCCAGAGCATGGCCGCCCAGAGCCGCGTTGCGCAAGTAGAGCGCCGCCTGGGCGTAGTCCGGAACGGGGGTATCAAGCGAGATCATGCCCAATTCGTAAGCGGCTTCCACCGAACCGTGGAGAGAAGCGCGCACCAGATTCACATACACAGCTTCCTGCTGATTATCCACTTTCAGTTTGCCGCTCTGAAAGATCCGCGCCAGACTGTAATAACTTTCGCCGTGTCCCAGAAAGCCGGCGCGTTCAAAATCTTTTGCCGCCTCCGCAAAGTTTCCGGCATTGGCATTTTTCAGCGCCCGGTTGTAGATCTGCTGGGCCTCGCTGCCCCGGATGACCAGAAAAATCATCGCCGCCACCGGCAGCAGTATCACTGGCGTAAGGATAAAATAAAGTAACGAAAAACGGGGCTTTTTCATTTGCAGAATGCCTTGAGTTCCTGAAAGTTGTCAATATAATAGCTGGCTTTTTCGTCCTGCTCTGTGCCGTAGCCGAAGCAACAGAAAATGCTCTTGCACCCGGCATTGCGCGCTGCGCCCAGATCGGTGTGATTGTCGCCTACCATCACGCAATTTTCCATAGGCACATCCAGCTGTTTTGCCGCCGCCCAAAGCAGATCCGGTGCGGGCTTGAGCGGAAAACCCTCGCCATTGCCGAAAATCACGTCAAGGAGATCCGCCAGACCGAGTTTTTTCAGAATATCCACCGCTGCGGAGGTGTATTTATTGGTTACAACGGCAGTTTTGCACCCCTGTTGGCGCATATATTCCAGAGTTTGGGCAACATTTTCGTAGGCTTTGGTCAAAACCACGGTATGGGCAAGGTAATAACTGCGCATGGTTTCCAGCGCCTGATCGATCTCGGCTTCGGTGACATCGGCGTTCATTTCGGCAAAATTTTTCACGATCACATCCCGCATACCGTTGCCGATAAGTGTTTCCATCTTTGCCCGATCCACCGGCGGGTAATTGAGAGTTTTGCGCATGTGATTGAATGCGGTAGTCAAATCATCCACCGAGTCGATCAAGGTGCCGTCGAGGTCAAAAATAAAACATTTGAATTTCTCTTGCATATTTTTACTCTCCATGGCCAAGTGCGGCAAACCGTATGGCGGTTATTTCCGGCAAACGGGCAAAGGCATCAAAACCCACGCCGTCGCCTTTGCCGTGGTCGGCAAGGTAGTGATAATAACCCAAACCGCCGATCATGGCGGCATTGTCGGTGCAGTACGCCGGACTTGCCAACTGCAAAGTTACATTTTTGGGGCAATCCGCCGCCAGACGTTCCCGCAAAAGTGCATTGCACGCCACGCCGCCGGCGGCGATCAGGGTTTTGGCGCCGAAATCTTTTGCGGCCTTGATGGCTTTGCGGGCTAATACATCCACCACCGCTTCCTGAAACGAAGCTGCTAGGTCGCTCAACAGCTGCGGTTCAATGGGTTCATCGTTGCGCAAGTTGAGTTTTTCCAGCGTGTAAAGCAAAGAAGTCTTGATGCCGCTGAAGCTGAAGTTGTAGCGGTTTTCTTCGCTTAAAGCCTTGCCCGCAGCGCCGGTGAGCGGGCGGGGGAAGTCGAAGCGTTTTTTATCGCCGTTGACTGCTGTTTTCTGCATAACAGGGCCGCCGGGATACCCGAGTTTGAGCAATTTTGCCGCTTTGTCCAGCGCTTCGCCGGCGGCATCGTCGATGGTAAAGCCCAAATGCCGGGCGTGACCGTCGGCGTGGAGCAGAAGCAAACTTGTATGCCCGCCGGAAACCACCAGTGCCAGCATGGGGTAAGAGCTCTCTTTTTCCAGCAAAGCATGGGCATCGCTGCCGAGGAATGCCCCGTAAATATGTCCGGCAAAGTGGTTGACTCCATAAAGCGGTTTGCGGTGTTTGAGCGCCAGACCTTTGGCAAAATTCACCCCCACCAGCAGCGCCGGGATCAAGCCGGGGCCTTGGGTTACGGCAATGGCGTCGATATCTTCGAGCTGCACATTGGCGGCGGCAAGTGCTTCATCCAGCACCCGGGGGAACGCGCTCAAGTGTTCCCGGGCGGCAAGCTCCGGCACCACCCCGCCGTGGGCGGCATGGCGGGCGATTTGGGAGGCCACGGCGCTGGAAAGAACTTCCACACCGTCGCGGACAACGGCACATGCGCTTTCGTCGCAGCTGCTTTCTATACCCAGAACAAGTGTCATATTAATTGTAAATCCTGTGTGAAAAAATCATTTTTTTTAGCGTATTGTTTACAATATATCATATATTGTAAGAAAAACAATATTTTATGAACATTACCGCTTGATTTTTTCCGGTTCAGGCTGTAACTTTCTTTGTGGAGGTAATTTCAAAAGTCCTCAAAAGCCGTCAAAGGCACAACCTTTGCCTTTGTTTTGAATGACTTTTGAAATTATCTCTGTAAACAAGGTTATTGAGCAGTTGAGGAGGTTTTTATTTTGAATACGGCAACTTTCAATGACCGGCTGCAGCTGCTTTTCTGGGCATGTTTTTCGCTGCTGCTGGGGTTGGGCTTTATCTTTTACGGATTTGTGGTTTTCGGTTATCTGGTGGCGGCGTTGCCCTGGATCTTGAGTGTTGCGGGGGGGCTGATCTTCTTAAGCGGCATACTCCGCAAAAGCCGCCGCGGGTATTTTAAGATCGTGCTGGGGGCGGTGATTTTCTGCTGCGGGATCGCCCTTTTTCGCTGGCCGGAGTGGCGGGATGGGGTGCTGTGGTATATTTTTACAGCTTATCTGGCAATTTCGGCATATATCAACATGCGTCCGGCATGGCGGCGGGGGGTGGAAAAACACGTTTTTGCCCGTTACGCCGGCGGTTTGACCGTGTGGGGATTTGCCGCATTGCTTTTGTTCATGCCCCGTTCAGGATTGTCTGACGCATTGCAGCTGCTGGGTTTTTTTGCCGCGGCCTGGGGCGTATATCAGCTGCTGCTGCCGCCCGGCAGGGAGTGACCGACTGGGTTCCGGAGATTTTTTGCGGGTAAAAAATCTTTGCGATTTGCTTTTGTTATTATCTTCCTGTATAGTAATATATACAAGAATTTTGTGCTGGAAATATCATTTTTAGTGGAGGTTTTTACAAATTTATGGATAAAGGCAGCACCACGATCCTTATTGACGCTTATTCCCAGATCTTCCGGGTGTTTTATGCGATCCGTTATTTGAGTCGTAAGGATGGATTTCCCACCAACGCGCTCTTTGGCTTTGCCCGGCTGCTTATGCAGTTGGAAAACGAGTATGCTCCCGGTGCTGGTGCCATGTTCTTTGACTGCGGCAAACCGGCGTTCCGGCTGGAACTTGCCCCGGAATATAAATCCAACCGCCCCCCCATGCCCGAGGATCTGCAAAAGCAAATGCCCCTTTTGCGGGAGCTGGCGGAACTCTTCGGCTGGCAGAGCTGCCAATGCACCAATTACGAAGCCGACGACCTGATCGGCGCGGCGGTCAAAAGCTCCGGCAGAAGAAAATTTGCCATCATCTCTTCCGACAAAGATCTGTCGCAGTTGATCGACGACCACTGCTTTATGCTGCTGCCCGCCCGCAGCGGCGGCGGTTTTGAGGTGCGCGACGAAGCCGGCACATTCAGTAAGTTTGCGGTAAAACCGTCGCAGATAGTCGATTATCTGGCGCTTTTGGGCGATACATCTGATGTTATCGAAGGCGTGCCGGGCATCGGCCCCAAGACCGCGGCGGCGGTGTTGAGCGAAGCTGGTTCGCTGGAGAACTTTTTTGCCGATCCCGAACTGGTGACCAATGCCAAACTCCGCGCCAAACTGCAGGAAAACCGCGAGCGCATCCAACGCAATATCAAGCTGGTGACCCTGCGTACCCAATGGCCGCAGGATGAGCTGGGCGAGGTGGAAAAATATCTGGTCAAGCGCCCCCCCGACTGGCAGAAGATCGCCGGTTTCGCCCGGCAGTATGAGTTGAAAAGTATTCTGAAAGATATTCCGGAAGAGTTCACCGCGCCAAGCGCCCCCGCCGCCGAACTTGAGATCGCAACTGCCCCGGCGGAAGAAAACAGCGCCCCGGCGGATGACCTTTTCAGCTGGAGCATTGCCCGGGAAGAACAAACTGCCGGAAAAACTCCTGAACAGACGCCTGAACCGGAATTCCGGCAGGATACACTCTTTTAAGCGGGGTGCAAGATGCCTGATTTAAGTACCATTGCCATAGAAAAACAGCGCCATCCGACTTTGTCGGCAGAAAGCCCGTTCAGTATCAACTATATGTACGCCAAAACACCCAGCAACGAATACTCCGGCGATATACATTACGCTTTGCAGCTTGGTATTCAGCTTACCGGCGCCACCGAGATCGTTTACGACGATTACTCCCGCATCTGCCGTCCCGGCGACTGCTGGTGGACCATGTGCTGGGAGCCCCACGCCCTCAAAGTTCTGGAAAAACGCTCCTTTGTAGTGGCTGTAAATCTGGAAATGAACGCCATCGGTTCAGTTGATCCCTTCGGCGGCTGCCATTGGCTGCTGCCTTTTACGCTGCCGCGGGAACAGCGCTATGTGCCGGATAACGATGCGGAACGGGCCAAATTTCTGGAAGCCGGACGCAAACTTTATCATTGGAACAGCCGCCGCGGTGCTTTCTGGCAGCAGAAAAGCTGGCTGTTGATCAACGACCTTTTGCTGACCGCTATAAGCCGACTCAACCGCATCCAGCCCGATACGGTGGAACAGGCGGCGGTTTCCAGCGATAAATTCGCCCGGCTGCGCCCGGCTATCGAGCTGGCGCGGGCGTGCGATGACGAACCGGTGACGCTTGCCAAAGCTGCCAAAGCGTGTTCCTTGAGCGCCAGCCGTTTCAGCGAACTTTTCCGGGAGGCTCTGGGCAGCAGTTTCGGTCAATTCGCCGCGCGGGCAAGGATCAGTCAGGCGGCAAGAGATATAGCCACCAGCAATATGGCGGTGGAAGAAGTCGCCGCCAAGTGGGGATTTTTTGACAGTTCCCACTTTTGCCATGCGTTCAAAAAGATCTATCAATGTTCGCCTTCGGAATTCCGCAGAAAGCGCAATTCAAGTCAGGTAGTGTGAAAAAAATCCACCAGCTTTTTGAGTTTATTTATGAGTAAAGAACTTCTGACCTTGAAAATTGCCCGCAAACTGCTGGATAAAACCTTGCTCCACAGCCGGCTGCAGGATAGTGTGCGCATTAAACGCCAATGGCTGAAAATCGTGCCCAAAGAGCTTGCTCCGGAAAGTGTTCTGCCCGAAAATCTGATTCCCAGCTGCAATCGGCTGCTGGCACAGGCGCGGGCGGCAGCCCAACGCTCGCTGGAGCCTTTTTACGAAAAACTCCAGCTGGAATACCCCCCGGAACTGCCGGTCAGCGAACACGCCGGAAAACTCGTGGAGCTGATCCGCAGCCACCAGGTGGTGATCGTAGCCGGTGCCACCGGTTCGGGCAAAACCACCCAGCTGCCGAAGATGGCGCTGGCTGCCGGATGCGGCAAAACCGGCAGAGTCGGCTGCACCCAGCCCCGGCGGCTGGCAGCATCGAGTCTGGCACGGCGGGCGGCGGACGAAATGGGTGTGGAGTTCGGCTGCGAAGTGGGTTACAAAGTAAGGTTCGACGATCACACTTCCGAAAACACCGTGGTCAAATTTATGACCGATGGTATATTGCTGGCCGAAACCCGGGATGACCCCGAACTTTTGCAGTACGACTGCATCATGCTTGACGAAGTGCATGAACGCAGTTTGAATATCGATTTTCTGCTGGGGTATCTGAAAAGACTGCTGGCACGGCGGCGCAATCTCAAACTTATCATATCATCGGCAACGCTGGAAGCGGAGAGTTTGTCCCGCTTTTTCGGCGACGCACCTTTTGTGGAAGTTGCGGGGCGCACCTACCCCATCGAGGATTACTACATGGCGCCCTATAAAGATGAGGAACTCTCTGAACATATCGCCCGCGCCGCAGAGTTTATCACCGAACTGGATCCCCGGGGCGATATACTGGTCTTTCTGCCCGGCGAACGGGAGATCCGCGATGCCAACGAACTGCTGACCGGCAGAAGATTGCCCCGTACCGAAATACTGCCGCTCTTCGGGCGCTTGAGTGCCGGCGAGCAGAACCGGATCTTTTCGCCGGGGAGTTTGCGGCGGATCATTCTGGCAACCAATGTGGCAGAAACGTCGCTGACTATTCCCGGGATAAAATATGTTATCGACAGCGGTCTGGTCAGGCTTTCGCGCTACAACCCCCGCACCCGCATACAGGAGCTGCAAGTGGAGTTTATTTCCAAAGCCAGTATGCGTCAGCGGCGGGGGCGCTGCGGCCGGTTGGCTGATGGTATATGTGTGCATCTTTACAGCGAAGACGATGCGCTTCGGGCACTGGATTACACCGATCCGGAGATCAAGCGATCTTCGCTGGCGGGGGTGATATTGCAAATGGCGTCGCTTAAACTGGGCGCTATCGAAAACTTTCCGCTGGTGGATATGCCCGCTATGGGGTTGATCCGCGACGGCTACCGCACGCTGCAGGATCTGGGCGCCATCGACTTGCATGGCAAACTGACCAAAACCGGCTGGCTCTTGAGCTCCATGCCTCTGGACCCCCAGCTGGGCAAGATGCTGGAGGCCGCATCCTGCCGCAAAGTTTTGCGCCAAATGCTGGTGGTGGCGGCATTTTTGAGTATTCCCGATCCCCGGGAAAGACCCTTTGAAAAAACTGCGGCAGCCGATACGGCGCACAAACAATTTGCTTCGGAACGGTCGGATTTTGCCGCGGCGCTGAATTTGTTCGACGCTCTGGAAAATGTGTACGGCGAAAAATCCAGCAATTCGGCTCTGCGCCGTTTCTGCCAGCAGAACTTCCTCAATTACCGCCGGGTGCGGGAGTGGCGCAATCTGGTGGAAGATCTGACCTTGATCGCCATGGAACACGCCTGGAACGGGGCAATAAGTTCTGCGCCGCTTCTGGAATACGACTTCGATGCTCTGCATATGGCGCTGCTTGCCGGATTGCCCCGCCAGCTGGGGTGTTTTGACCGCGAGCAGAAAAATTACTATGATATGTCCGGCAAACGCTTCAAGATTTTTCCCGGTTCCGGCCTGGCCCGGAGGAAAAGTCCGGCGCCGTGGCTTTTGACCTTTGCCCTGGTGGAAACCAGTCAGGTCTTCGGCCGCTGCTGTGCCGAAGCCAAACCCGAATGGCTGATGAGTGTGGCGCCCCATCTCTGCAAAGCAGTGTACGATCAACCCCATTATTCGCCCCAGTCGGGCTTTGTATCGGCGCGGGAGCGCATAAACTGCGGCAGATTGTTGATCCACCCCGGGCGGCAGCGCCATTACGGCCCCATAAATCCCGCCGGGGCCCGCAGTATATTTATCCGTGATGCGCTGGTGGGCAATCAGCTTGAAGAACACGATTTCAGGCATATAAAGTGGCTGGCACAATATCTGCGCCGGGTGCGCGATGTCCGGAAGTTTGAACTGAAAATGCGGCGCCCGGAGATGTTTTTCAACAGCGAAGCTCTGGTGGAGTTTTTTGAAAAGACTCTGCCGGAAAATTTTTACAGCGTGCAGGAAATAAAAAACCATTGGCAGCGCTTTCATAAAAACTTCAATGTGCCGGACGAAACTCTTTTTCAGCGGGAACTGCTGCCCGGCGATCCGGAAACCGATTACCCCGACGAGCTGGTTTTCTGCAATGTAAAATATCCTCTGGAATACACCTTTGCCCCCGGCGAAGAACGCGATGGCATGACTTTGATCGCCGATCAGGAGAGTGTCAAACTGCTGCCGGGCTATGCGCTGGATGCGCTGGTGCCGGGATTTCTGCCGGAAAAGCTGGAGCTTTACCTGAAAAGCATGTCCCGCCCCCAGCGGCAGAAAATCGCACCGTTGAGCAATTTTATTGCCGACTTTATGCAGCGCTGGAAGTCCGGGGCGATCTTCCGCGAACAGCCCTTGGGCGATGCTCTTGCCAATGTGCTTGCCGAATACGGTGTGGTGGTCAACAGCCGGGAGTTTGAAAATTGTCCGCTGCCGGAATATTTGAAAATGAAACTTCTGATCCTGGACGACGGGGGCAATGCCGGAGAGTATCTTTACGAAGTTCCCGCATTGGAGCGCAATACCTCGTTGGTCAGCAAGGCGCTGCCCGATGCCCGGGCTTTTTGTGCGCCGCCGGAAGAAGGGTTCCCCAAAGTGCCGCTGCTGCCGGAGTTCATCAAAGTTGCCGGCGGCTCCGACAGCGTGGCGTATCCGGCATTGTATGCTGCCGGAAACAACACCGCAGGTACCGCAGTTTATCTGAAAGAAGCCGAAGCCCATCTCCGGCACGATCAGGGTTTGTGCGCGTTATTAAAACAACAGCTGCCCGGGTTGTTCAGCGCCATAAGGCGGGATTTCAAATTAACTGCCAACGACGAAAAAAGGTTTTTCAAAGCCACCGCAGAACACTTGGAATTCAACTGGAAAGATGATCTTTTGAACTCATCCATGCTTCACGCGCTGGGCGATGAAAAGTCGCGCTGGCAGATCCGCAGCAAAGCCGCTTACGACAGCGCCCGCGAAGCTGCAAGGAGCCGTTTTGCCGCCAGCGCCGGCGAACTTTTTGCCCAGCTGAAAAATATTATCGAAAGCCATGACCGCGTCAGAAATCTGATGAAAAAACTGCCGTCAAGCTCCAACACATATATCGATATAGATTATCAGCTTGAGTTCTACTTCCGGCCCGGATTTTTGCGCAGCAATTTCTGGTACGACCATTACAAACGCTATTTGCGGGCGCTTGAATTGCGTATCCAGCGGGCGATCGCCAATCCCCGGCAGGATGACAGCAAATACGACGAGATCGCCGATTACGTTGAGCGCCTTGATCTGGCACTGGCAAACGTGCCGGAACTGCCGCTGGCGCCCATGCTCCACGATTTTGTGCTGATGATGGAAGAAATGCGCATAGCCGTATTTGCGCCGGAAGTACGCACGGTGGAAAAAGTTTCTGCCGCCAGGCTCCGCAAAGCCTGGGATGAACTGCGCTATTAAGCAAATTCAAAGCTGCCCGGCAGATCCATGACTTTGCACCTGCTTGTCACCAGGTGATTTTTTCGTTTTCCACCCCATAGATTATCACTATAAAAGGAACTATTCAAAATGGAAACTGAAAAGAAAGCAGAGAGCGTTTTTTATAAAATCGGGTTCACGGTGCTAATTTCCATAGTTGGTTTTTTTGTATGCAGTATGCGTTGAAACTGAATGAAATTCAAAAGTAGATAGCCAACTTGCAAGTGGAAGTTGTAAAAATTCAATCTCAACTTATTTCACGCTCTGAAATAAAAGAGCTGATAAAGGACTATCACGAAAACCACCCCTATTACTGAGCAGAAAACAAGCTGATTAGATATTTTTACAGTTTTTACTTGCAGACGGTTTTACCACATGGAAAGCATACACTTGTTACTATGCAGTAAGAATTTTTGGCAGATCCCATTACGGAAAATCTGCAATTTCAAGTTGAAATTTTGCCTTTGCAGTGCTATATTGTGGAGTGTTTATTTTACCCAACAGGAAAGGCGAAAAAACAGAACCCCCAAAAACTTTTTTGACTTGAAAAAAACTATATAGCATAAACAGGGCAACTCCTACAAACAACCACCTTGTAATAACTGCCCTATAACTAATGGATG